>CAKNIZ010000004.1 GCA_930980855.1 uncultured Clostridium sp. | reverse complement strand
TCTATTTTTTTATTTTATTTATTTTTATTTTAATTTAATTTTTTATTATATAATTGTATATGAAAGTTTTGCAGTCACGCGCAGTTTGGAGGACTTTACGTCCGACAGCAAGTGACAAAAAACTTTCAATATACAATTAACACAAACCAATAATAAACCAAACCCACACAAACCAATAAAAAACCAAACCAATAATAAACCAGCCCTTCACAAACCAATAATTAATTTATAATATAAAAAAGTCAAAGTAAGATTGTTCATTCCTAAACTAAATCTCGAACTTTGACTTCGATATTTTTTATTATTTTTTATCTATTACAATTCTTCTTCTAGGTTCTTCACCTATACTATATGTAGTTACATAATCGCTATTCTGTAGTTCCGTATGTAAAATCTTTCTTTCATAAGATGACATAGGTTCTAAAACAATTTTTTTACCATTTCTTTTTACTGTTTTTTCTAATTTCTTCGCTAATTCTTTTAACGTTTCTTCTCTTTTTTCTTTATATCCACCTACATCAACTAAAACCTTAACTCTATTTTTTACGTTTTTATTTCCTATAGCTGACATTATAGTTTGTAAAGCTTTTATAGTTTCTCCTCTGTATCCAATTAATTTTGAAGCATTATTTCCTTTTATTTCTATATTAATTGAATTATTTTCCTTTGACATAACATATTGTAAATCTTTAATCTGATTTACGAAATTATTTAAGAATTTTTCAATATTTTCTTCACATTTTTCTATATCTTCTGCAGTTGCATTTTCTTCTTTTTCTCTTTTTACTTCTTTCTTTTCCTTTTTCAATGTCATTTCAACTTTTACTATTCTAGGTTCTAATATACTAAAAAAACTTCTTTTTTCTTCATTTTCTAAAACTTTTATTTCAACATCTTCTCTTCTGCATTTTAATTGTTTTAATCCTTTTTCAATAGCTTCTGTTGAAGTTTTACCTTCCACTATAATTGCTTTTTCCATTAATTATGCCTCCTCTTTTTTCATAAACTTATTAAGTATAAGTCTTTCACATAATTGTAATATATTTTTTACTAGCCAATATAATGATAATCCTAATGGTGCAATAACAGCAATGGCAATAGACATAATTGGCATCATATAATTCATACTGTTTGTCATCTGTTGCATGCTTTGAAGTTGTTCATCAACAGATTCTTCTTTGCTTCCATCTGTAAGAGTATTTTTTTGCTTGATTCTTTCTTTTTCCTCTTTTTCTTTCTGTCTCTGCTCTTTAGTTTTATTTAAATTCGTCATAATTTTGATATTAACAAATGTCGTAATAACATATAAAATTGGAATTATTAAAACTTTAATATCACTAAGATTTTGCATTGGTACTTTGCTTAAATCTAATCCCAAGAAATTCATATTAATATATACATTTTCGTCTTCATCAGCTTTTTCTTCTATTATTTTTATTTCTGGATATGATGAAGATTCTCCACTTTCAGTTATTTCTTGTTGATAATTTTCCAAAATTGCTGGATCTACTTTCTTCATATATGTTAAAGGTCTACTTACTAAATAAAATACTGATAAAAATAATATTAATTGTATAATTGAGCTTAGACATCCTGAAAAAGGACTGACTTTTTCCTTTTTATATAATCCCATAACTTCTTGATTTAAAAGTTCTGGATTATTTTTATATTTTACTTGTAACTTCTGCATTTCTTGTTGTATTTTTGCAGATTTTTTCAATGATTTCTGCTGTTTTATAGACAGTGGTAACAAAACTACTTGTAAAATAACAGAAAATAATATAATTGCCCATCCATAATTTTGTAGCCATGTATACAAAAAATTTAATAGATATCCAAAAAGATTCGCTAAAAATCCCATTATTTATCTCCCTTCGTTTTTAATGGATCATATCCTCCTTTAGAAAAAGGATTACATTTTAATATTCTTTTTATTCCTAGTAATCCCCCTTTTATGCATCCATATTCTTCAATTGCTTGCTTTGTGTACTCTGAACATGTAGGATAAAATTTGCAATTAATTCCGCTAGATGATAATCCTGGAGATATCCATTTTTGATAACTTTCAATTAACCAAATTAGAAATTTTTTCATTTTTTTAGCCCTGAATTTAAAAATATTCTTTTAATATCTTCTAAAATTATACTATATGATAAGTCTTCTATATCTGCTTTTTTATTCCATATAATAACTATGTCATATCCTTTTATACAATTTTTTATATTTTTTTTGTATGCTGCTCTTATAATTCTTTTTATTCTATTTCTTTTTACTGCATTACAAAGTTTAGAGCTTAAAGCTATACCTAATCTATTATCTTGATATTTGTTCTTTAATATGTATATTATAACTTGATTTCCTATATAATATTTACCTTTATTAAAAACATTTTTAAATTCATAATTTAATTTTAATGTATTTAATCTTTTCATCTTCATATACCTTAAAAAAGGTCACTATCAATGTGACCTCGATAAAAAATGCCTTACGCACTTAATTTTTTTCTTCCTTTTGCACGTCTTGCCTTTAATACATTTCTTCCTTGTCTAGTAGACATTCTTTTCATAAATCCATGTTCTTTTTGAGCTTGTCTCTTTTTTGGTTGATAAGTTCTTTTCATTTATATTGCACCTCCAATTCTATTGCAAAATATTAATTCAATCGTAATACTTATTATAACCCTTAAATACCAATTATGTCAATAGAAATAGGGTAAATTTTTTTATAATTTATTCCATTTTTACTTGACTAATTATTACAATTTTTGATATTATTATAGCAAAATTTGAGATCAAAAAGATACTAAAGAAAATGTTATTTAAGTACTTTTCCACAATTTATGCATAGGTTGTGGATATTAAATAACTTTTTTATTTTGCAATTAAGGGGTTGAAGCAAATGTCTAGCGAAAATCTAAATGAATTATGGAGTAAAGCAAAAGAACTATTAAAAGATGAAACAACAGTAATTACATATCAAACATGGATTCAGCCATTAGAGCTAAAAAGCGTTAATAACAACGTAATAGTTTTAGTTGCTTCAAACCCATTTCAAAAAGATACTATTGAATCAAGGTATCTAACTTTGTTAACCAATACATTTAACTTTATAACAAATAAAAAATGTAATGTTACAATAAAGTTAAAAGATGAAGAAGATGAGCTCATAAATAATATTACCCCTGTAGTAAATAATAAATCATTAATAAATTCGGGTTTAAATCCTAAATATACTTTTGATACATTTGTTGTAGGAAGTAACAATAAATTTGCACAAGCTGCTGCAATGGGTGTTGCAGATAATCCTGGTTCAAAATATAATCCGTTTTTTATATATGGGGGAGTAGGACTGGGGAAAACTCACTTAATGCATTCAATAGGAAATCAAATATTAATGAATAATCCTAACGTAAATATTTTATATGTAACATCTGAAACATTTACAAATCAATTAATAAATGCTTTAAGAGATCAAGCAACTGAAAAGTTTAGAGAAAAATATAGAAATATTGATGTTTTATTAATAGATGATATTCAATTTATTGCAAATAAAAAGAGTACTCAAGAAGAATTTTTTCATACATTTAATACTCTTTATGAATCTGGAAAGCAAATTGTACTTTCAAGTGATAAACCACCAAAAGATATAGAACTTTTAGAAGACAGATTAAAATCGCGTTTTGATTGGGGATTAATTGCTGATATATCAAATCCAGATTTTGAAACAAGATTAGCAATATTAAGAAAAAAGACACAATTAGATAATATTATTATAGATGACGAAATTTTATCGGCAATTGCAACAAGAGTGGATACAAACATTAGAGAACTAGAAGGAACTCTTAATAAATTAATTGCTAAAGCATCACTTACAGGTACACCTATAACAATGGAAATGACAGAACGAGCTATAAATGATATTATTGCAAAACAAGATAAAGTTATTTCTTCAGAATACATACAAGATGTAGTAGGGAAGTACTTTAGCATTTCACCAGCAGATTTAAGAGGTGCTAAAAGATCTAATGATGTAACTTTTCCAAGACAAATTGCTATGTACCTATGTAGAAACGTTGCTCAAATGTCATTACCTCAAATAGGTATTGATTTTGGTAAAAGAGATCATACAACAGTAATGCATGCTTGTAATAAAATTGAAAGTGAAATCAAAACCAATTCAAACACAAGATTAATTGTGGAAAGTGTGAAAAACATCCTACTTTCCGACAAATAGTTGCAACATCTGACAAAAGTAGCTATTAGTAAAATTTATGTTTGGAAAATTAATGTTCGATACAACATAAGTGTAATTCTACTTACGGAACAGCCACATTGGTTATCCACAGGGTACCTGTGAATAACCTGTGGATAAAATGTGAATAACTCAAAATGTGGACAAGTTTTTGAATTGTGTGGATAAAATTTAAAGTTATCCACAGAGTTATCCACACCTATTTCCGTAGGGATTTCAGGCTTTTGATAAGTTATCAACACAATCCACATATACTATTACTACTACTACTATAAATATTTATATTATATTAAAAGAAGGAGAAAAAGAAAATGAAACTAATTTGTGAAAAGGAAAAAATCCTTAAAGCTCTTAATTCCGTAACAAAAGCTGTTGCTGTTAGAACAACAATGCCAATATTAGAAGGAATATTAATTCAAACTAATGATAATGATATAAAATTAACATGTTATGATTTAGAATTAGGCATAGAATATATAATTAAAGATTGTAATGTACAAGAACAAGGAGCTACAGTTGTAAATGCTATCATGTTTAGTGAAATAATAAGAAAGCTTCCTGACACAGAAATTAAAATAGAAGTAAATGAAAAAAATCTATTAGTTATAGAATGTGAAGGTTCATTATATAAATTAGCAACAATGAATCCAGAAGAATTTCCAGAATTACCAGAAATAAATGTAGAAAATTCTATAGAAATAGAGCAAAATACTCTAAAAGATATGATTAGAAAAACAATATTTGCTATCAGTACAGAAGAAAATAGACCTATTTTTACAGGATGTTTATTTGAAGTAAAAACAAATAAATTAAATGTTGTAGCAGTAGATGGATTTAGATTAGCATGGAAAAGTAAATTTTTACAAACAAAAACAAATGACTTTTCTGCTGTAATTCCAGGAAGGACTTTAACAGAAATAAATAAAATATTAACAGATTCTTTTGAAATTGTAAAAATAGGAATATCTAAAAATCAAGCTCTATTTGAAATAGAAGATTGTAAAATAGTAACAAGATTATTAGATGGAGAATTCTTAAATTATTCAAATGTTTTACCTCAAAAATGGGAAACAAGAGTAAGAGTAAATAGAAGTCAAATATTAAATTGTTTTGAAAGAATCAGTCTTATTTCAGCATCTAGTATAGAAAAAGAAAAGAAATATCCTGTAAAAATTGCTGTTGATGTTGGAAAAATAACAATTTCTTGTACAAATCAAACAGGAGATGCAAAAGAAGAATTATATGTAACAACAGAAGGAAAGAATTTAGAAGCAGGATTTAATCCAAAATATTTCTTAGATGTACTAAGATCTATTGATGATGAAGAAGTATTTATTGATTTTGGAACAAGCATATCACCATGTATAATAAGAAGTATAGAAGAAACTGGTGATTATAAATATATGATTTTACCAATACGTTTAAAAAATGAATAGTTATCCACATATTATGCATAATATGTGGATAAAACTGGAGATAAAATGTATATAGACAATATTAAAATACAAAATTTTAGAAACTATGAATATCAAGAAATAAATCTAGAAAATAAAATTAATATATTTTATGGAGATAATGCACAAGGAAAAACAAATATCCTAGAATCTATATTCCTTTCTAGTTTTGGAAAATCTTTTAGAACTAATAAAGAAAAAGAATTAATAAAAAAAGGGGAGGATTTTCTAAAAATTCAAACACATTTTCAAAAAAAAGATAGAGAAGGAAAAATAAAGGTAGAAATTTCTGATAAAAAAAGTGTTTACTTAAATGATATAAAATTAAAAAAATTAAGTGAACTATTAGGAAATATAAATTTAGTAATATTTACACCAGATGATATTAATTTATTGAAAGATGGTCCAAATTTAAGAAGAAAATTTTTAGATATGATGATAGGACAATTAAGACCAGCATATGTTTTAAATTTGAATTTATATTTAAAAACACTTGAACAAAGAAACAATTATTTAAAACAGAATATAAAAGACGAATCCATGCTTGAAATTTGGGATGAAAAACTTGCAGATTATGGTGTAAAAGTATATGCATATAGAAAAGAATTTATTGATAAAATTAGAGAAAAAATAGTAGATATTCATTCAGAAATTACAAAAGAAAAAATTGATATAAAATATTTATCAAATTGTGAAAATAAAGAAATATTTTTAAATAACCTAAAAAAACAAAGAAAAATAGATTATATAAAAGGATATACGAATTCTGGAATTCATAGAGACGATTTTTCTATATCTATAAACGGAGAAGCTGTAAATATATATGGTTCACAAGGGCAAAATAGGACTGCCGTATTATCTTTAAAATTAGCAGAATTAAATGTAATTTATGATGAGATACAAGAATATCCAATTTTACTATTAGATGATTTTATGTCTGAATTAGACGAAAAAAGAATTTCTAATTTTTTAAATAATATAAAAAATATTCAAGTTATTATAACATGTACTAAAAACATTAATATAAATAACAGTGTTTCACACAATGTTGTAAAAGGAAAGATTATATAATATAATAAAAAAGGGATTAAAATGGAATTTAGAGAAGAATTAAAGCAATATAACGATATAATAAATAAAGAATTAGAAAAATATATCAGAAAAAATGAATGTCTAGAACATAAATTAAATGAATCAGTAGAATATAGTTTAATGGCAGGAGGAAAGAGATTAAGACCAACTTTAATGCTCGCAACTTATAAAATATTTAAAGAAGATTATGAAAAGTGCATGCCATATGCAGTAGCAATGGAAATGATTCATAATTTTTCACTAATTCATGATGATTTACCAGGAATAGATAATGATGATTTTAGACATGGAAAACCAACAAATCATAAACAGTTTAATGAAGCAACAGCAATTCTTGCAGGAGATAGTTTACTTAACTATGCATATTTGACTATAAGTAGAGATATGCAAAAAGAAATGTTAAATGAAAAAATATTAGCATTTTATGAAATATCAAGTGCAGTGGATAGAATGATAATTGGAGAATATGTTGATACAGAATATGAAGGAAAAAAAGCTTTAGAAGATGAACTAGAATATATGCACAAAAATAAAACAGGTGCTTTAATAAGAGCTTCTGTAAGAATAGGGGCAATTTTAGGAAGTGCTAAAGAAAAAGACTTAAATAATTTAACTTTATTTGCTGAAAAAATAGGATTAGCATTTCAAATAAAAGATGATATTTTATCTGAAATAGGAAATGAGAAAATTTTAGGAAAACCTGTAGGAAATGATAAAAAAAGAAATAAATGTACTTACGTTAGTAAATACGGACTAGAAAAATCAATAGAAGAATTAGATAAAAATATAAACGAATCTCTAATAATATTAAAAGATTATGGAGAAGAAGCAGAATTCTTAAGAAAATTGGCAATTTACATAAAAGATAGAAATAAATAAGCTTGACAAATTTAAAAAATAAAAATAAACTATTATAAGACAAACCAAAGAATGGACTGGAGGAAAGAGAATGGAAAAATATAATCATGAATACGGCGCAAACCAAATACAAGTTCTAGAAGGTTTAGAAGCAGTAAGAAAAAGACCAGGTATGTATATAGGAAGTGTTTCTAAAAGAGGATTGCATCATTTGGTATATGAAATTGTAGATAACTGTGTTGATGAAGCTTTAGCTGGTTATTGTACACATATTGAAGTAAAAATAGAACCAGGAAATATAATATCAGTACAGGATAATGGTAGAGGTATTCCAGTAGATATACATCCAAAAACACATATATCAGCAGCAGAAACTGTATATACAGTTTTACATGCTGGAGGAAAATTTGGTGGAGATAGTGGTTACAAAGTTTCAGGAGGTCTTCATGGAGTAGGTGCTTCTGTTGTAAATGCTTTATCAGAATGGACTGAAGTTACAATTCAAAGAGACGGTGGAATATATCAAATGAAATTTGAAAGAGGAAAAACCGTTGAAAAATTAACAAGAGTTGGAGATTCAAAAGATACAGGTACAAAAGTTAGATTCTTAGCAGATAGTACAATTTTTGAAACTACAGAATACAATTATGAAACACTAGAAGATAGATTTAGAGAAATGGCATTTTTGACAAAAGGTTTATCCATAAGTATAGAAGATTTAAGAGAAGAAACGCCTAAAAAAGCAGAATTTTGTTATGAAGGTGGTTTAAGATCTTTTGTTGAATATTTAAATCAAAATAAAGAAAAATTAAATCCAGACCCAATATATATTGAGAAAACAGAATCAGAAGTTCCTGTTGAAATAGCAATTCAATATACTACAGCATATAATGAAAATATTTATTCATTTGTAAATAATATTAATACAGTAGAGGGTGGAACTCATTTAGAAGGATTTAAAAGAGGTTTAACAAAAGTTTTTAACGAATATGCTAGAAGTCATAATATAATAAAAGAAAAAGAATCTAATCTTCAAGGAGAGGATATAAGGGAAGGATTAACAGCAGTAATTTCAGTAAAGGTTAAAGAACCTCAATTTGAAGGACAAACTAAAACAAAGTTAGGAAATAGCAATGTGACCGGTATTGTTCAAGCGATGGTTGTAGATGCTTTAGCAACATACTTAGAAGAAAATCCAAATGTTGCAAAAACAATTTTAGAAAAATGTGTAAGTGCATCAAGAGCTCGTGAGGCTGCAAGAAAAGCTAGAGAATTAGTTAGAAGAAAAAATGCTTTAGAAGTAACAACTTTACCTGGAAAATTGGCAGATTGTTCTAGCAAAGTTGCAGAAGAATGCGAAGTTTATATAGTCGAGGGAGACTCAGCAGGAGGAAGTGCAAAACAAGGAAGAAATAGAAAATACCAAGCAATATTACCTTTATGGGGAAAAATGTTAAATGTTGAAAAATCAAGAGCAGATAAAATATATAATAATGAAAAATTAAAGCCTGTTATTCAAGCAGTTGGAGCAGGAATTGGTGCTGATTTTGATATATCGAAAATAAGATATGGAAAAGTAATAATTATGGCAGATGCCGATGTTGATGGTGCTCACATAAGAACTTTATTATTAACATTTTTCTTTAGGTATATGAGGCCACTTTTAGAACAAGGGCATGTATTCTTAGCACAACCACCCTTATATAAATTATCTAAAAAAGGTATGCAAGACATATATTGCTATACAGATGAAGAATTAGACCAAGAATTAGAAAAAATAGGAAGAGATAATGTTTCAATACAAAGATATAAAGGTCTTGGTGAAATGAACCCTGAACAGCTTTGGGAAACAACAATGAATCCAGAAAACAGAATTTTGATAAAAGTTACAATGGATGATGCTATGAAAGCAGATAGAATTTTTACAATACTTATGGGTGATGAAATAGAACCAAGAAGAAATTTCATTCAGGAAAATGCAAAATTTGTAAAGAACTTAGATATATAAAAAGAAAGCTTTAAGAGTTACAATTCACATAGGAGATTATGATGAAATATAAGAAAATAAAAAAAGATAGGAAATAAAAGTTTTATGAAGAAGATACCAGAAAATATTAATAAGGCTATTAGTGAATTTATTACATCAATAAATAATAAGTTTGGAAAAAGAATAAAGAAAATTATTTTGTATGGCTCTTATGCTAGAGGTGATTTTAATACAAGTTCTGACATAGATATTATGATTTTAACAGATTTTACAGATGATGAAATAGTACAATATAGAAGTGAAATAGTTCAGTTAGCATATGATATTGAGTGGAATAATAAGTTTGATATTCATTTATCACCATTAGTTAAAAATGTAGATAGATTTAATTATTGGTTAGAGGCATTACCTTTTTATATGAATGTACAAAAGGAAGGAGTGGTGTTAAGTGAGTCCTAAAATATCAAAAGAATTAGCAAAGCATAGATTAGAACAAGCAAAAGAACTTTTTAAGTTAGTTGAGCAATATATAGAAAAGCACTAAAAAATAAACATAGAGGAGCACTAAAAGGTGTTCCTTTGTTGTATATACATGTTAAAAGCTTAAAAACAATATAATTGACGAAAAATGTCGAATTTTGTCGTACGATTTGTGTTGACAAATAATGGAAAAAGGTTTATTATAGAAAATAAGAAAGGAGAAGAATGAAATTTGAACAAATCCATGCTGTTCAAGATTGGTTGCCTTTTGAAAAGATTTTAGATAAAGGAATAATAAAACTAAAAGATTCCTCCTATATAAAAATACTAAAAATAAAACCAATAAATTACAATCTAAAATCTGAATTAGAAAAAGAGGCAATTTTAAACTCTTATAAAAATTTTATTAAGAGTTGCAATTTTAATCTACAAATCTTAATTCAAAGTAAAAAGGAAGATTTATCTAAGCATTTAAAAAAAATAAATGAAATTAATTTATATCCAGAAATTAAAGAAGAATATATTAATTATATTAATTCTTTAAATCAAAATAAACAATCTTCGAACAAAAATTTTTATATCATTTTAAAAAAATCCACAACAGATTTAAACAATATTGAAAATATAGCTATCCAAAATTTACAGGAAGAATTTTTTAAAATAAAAGAATTACTTTCAAGATGTGGTAATGTTGTATCTGAATATACAGAAGAAAATGAAATAAAAGAGATACTATTCTCATTTTTAAATTCAAGAATATTTTTGGAAAAATAACAAAAGAGGTGATTTTATTTCTAGCAATCAAAGTTATATAGGAGGAATATTTAATAAAAAGGATTATTTAAGTCCATCATATATAAACTTAAATAATCCTAAATATATAGAAATAGATGGAATGCTATATTCAGGATTATTAGTAGTTAATTATATAAGAGAACAAGATGATTTAATATTAAAAAGTATAATAGATTCTAATATAAATTTATATCTTTCTATGTATTATGAAAAACAAGATACATATAAGGTCATAAAAGACCTAACATATAACATAGGAAATGTAAAAGTAGATTTAGAAAAAATAGGCGAAAATAGGCAAGATGCCGAAATAGCAGCTTTTACATATAATGATGCTAAATATATTAGAAAAGAAATGCAAATTAATAATGAAGAATTATATTTTCTATATATGTATTTAATGATATTCTCAAAAAATAAGGATGAATTAGAGTACAATTTAACAAAAATAGAAGGCTTTTTAAGAAGCAGAGGTATGCAAACAAAAAGAGCATATTTTAGACAAGAACAGACTTATTTGTCTTGCCTACCACTTATGCAAAATCATACAGACGTGAAAGAAATTACAAAAAGAAATATTTTAACAAATTCTATAATTGCCACTTATCCATTTATTTCTTCAGCAGTATTTGATGAAGAGGGTATTTTTATTGGAGAAAACATATATAATAATTCATTAATATTTATAGACAGATATGACTCAAATAAATATAAAAATGCTAATATGTGCATATTTGGGACAAGTGGTGCAGGAAAATCATATTTCACAAAATTAATGATTTTAAGATATGCTTTATTTGGATTAGAACAATATGTTATAGATCCAGATAGAGAATATTCCGAATTAGGTAAGGCGTTAGGAGCCACTATAATAAAATTAGGACCAAGCTCAAATACATATATAAATATTTTAGACATTAGAGAAGAAAGCTTAGAAGATGACCAAAAAGGATATTTGGCGACAAAAATAGAAAAATTAATAGGCTTTTTTAAACTAATTATCCAAGATATCAAAGAGGAAGATAAATCTCTTATAGAAGATGCAATAATAAAAACATATAAGGAAAAAGAAATAACATTTAAAGATGAAAGTCTATATAAAAATGGAAAATTTAAAGATACAAAAGATATGCCAATATTAGAGGACTTATATAATAAATTAAATAAAAAAATGAAAGCCAAATTATTTCCATTTATATATGGCTCTATGAAATTTTTTAATAATTATACAAATGTTATTTTAGATAATAATATAATAATTGCAGACATATATGAATTGGGTGAAGAAAACATAAAATATGGTATGTACGCTTTCATTGAACTTTTTTGGAATAAAATTAAAAAAGAAAGAATAAAAAAGAAGGCAATATATTTAGATGAAATATGGAGACTAATAGGAGTAACATCAAATAAAGAAGTAGCAAGTTTTATATATAAAATCTTTAAGACAATTAGAAAATATGGTGGAAGCGGAATAGCCATTACTCAAGATGTTTCAGATTTATTTAGCTTAGATGAAGGCACATATGGAAAAAGTATTTTAAATAATTCAAACATCAAAGTATTTTTTAATCTAGAAGAAGAAAATATTAAAGTATTAGATAAATATACAGAATTATCCAACAAAGAGAAAATAGAAATTAAATCATTCAAAAAAGGAGAGTGTCTAATGTTTGTAGGACAAGAACATATTTTAACCAAAATTATTTCTGCCGACTTTGAAAAGAGAATAATAGGAGGTAATTAAAATAAAAAAAATCATAACGGCAATAGGTAAAAAAGGTCTATATAATAAACTACAAGAAAACAGAATAGAAAGTATAGGTTCAGATATTCAATATAAAGAAGGTATATTGGAATATTTGGAAAATGACACAAATATAGATTATATAATATTAAATGAAGAATTAGATGGAAATATTAGTACAGAAGAATTAATAAAAAAAATAAATTTAATTAATAAAAATATAAAAATAATATTAATTTCGCCTGCTACAAATGATGAAGAAAAAATAATAAATTTAATAAAAAATTGTTTAATAAAAAAAGATAATGTTCCATCAATAAAAAATAAAGAGAAAAAAACTAATTCAAAAAATTCAATTTTTAATCAAAAAACTTTACCACTCAATAATTTAATTTATTCTGATGAAATATCACCAAAAGAAAATTCAGAAATAATTTGTATTTTAGGAACAAATGGAATAGGAAAAAGTGTTTTTTCAATTTTATTTGCACAAAGTATGAAAAATAAAAAATGTATAATAATTGATTTTGATGTTTTAAATCAAAGTTTACATACTCTTTTAGGTATTAAAAATTATGAAGGTAAGATAAAAAAAGGAATAAAAAATAATGATTTAATAAATCACAATCAAGATTTTAGAAAATATATAATAAAAAATAATACAAAAATAGATTTACTTTCAGGGATGAATTTAATATTAGATTCCAAGTACAAATTAAGTAGTAAAAAGATAAGAAAAATTAATGAGGAATTAAAAAAAGAATATGACATTGTCATATATGATACATCTTCCGAAAGCTTTTTAGATTATACAAAAGAAATAATAAACTTATCAGACCAAGCAATATTTATATCGGGAGCAAATTTACTAGAAATAAAAAAATCAGAAAAATTATTAGAAATTTATAATAAGGAGTGGGGAATTAGCAAAAATAAAATAAATATTATATTTAATAAATGCACAGCTAAATCAATGGATGAAAATATATTAAGAGAAATATTTAGAAAATATAATATTTTAGGAAAAATACAATTAAATGATTATTATGATTTATTAATTAATAAAAATATGACATATAAAACTAAATTACATAAAGAAATAGAAAAAATAAAAAAACAAATAATAAAGGAAAAATACTATGGAATTAGCTAATAATATTGAAAATAATTTATCAATTTCAAGTGATGTAACACTAGAAAAACAAAAAGGATTTTTAGAAACAACATTGGGAAAAGTAGTAAATACTGCTTTAGATACTGGAATAAGAGCATTACTTCCAGATATTATAGAAGAACAAATTATTGATGTAAAAGATGCAATAATAAATAATGGATTTAAAGCAGGTGTAGAAGAGGCAATTTCTTCCGCTGTAGATTTAGGTAAAAGTGCAATAGGAATTTTTACTGGAAAATTTGAAAACGTAACACAAGTAAGAAATGCTGTAAAAAGTGGAGGAATAATAGATGGAATTTCAAATGCTCTAGATTATGCCTTAAACTTTTGTTCAAATTTTGGAAAAATTCCAGCTACAATTTGCTCAATATTAAAAAGTGGTAAAAATGCATTATTAGATACTATTAGTAAAAATATAGAGGACGAATTTAATAATCAAGTAAATTCAGTAGAAAAAATAAACAAGTATTCACAAAACTGGAAGGAATATTATAATGATAGAAATTTTGAAAAGATGGATAGAGAATATAAAAAGTTGGAAAATGAACTGGAAAAAATTGTACCATTAGAAAGTACAATAAAGGAAGCAAGAAATATAGAAAATTTACATATTTTAATTAAAAATAAAGGAGGGGATTTTAACCTTTCAAATGAAGAAGTAGAACTCGCGAAAAAGCTAATAAATTAATATTTTTTATACATTTTTCCTTGCAAATTTTTATTCGGTTTAGTATAATAAATAAAGTAAAAATAGCATGAAAAGAGGGATACAAATGGATAAAAAACAAGAGCCAGAATTTACAGAAGGAAAGATAATTGAAAGAGATGTTGAAGCAGAAATGAAAACTGCATATATTGATTATGCAATGAGCGTTATTGTACAAAGAGCTCTTCCTGATGTAAGAGATGGTTTAAAACCAGTTCATAGAAGAATACTTTATACAATGTATGAAGATGGACTAACAACAGACAAACCATACAGAAAATCGGCTACAACGGTCGGAGACGTTTTAGGTAGATATCATCCACACGGAGACTCGTCTGTATATGATGCAATGGTTAGAATGGCACAAGATTTCTCATTAAGATATCCTCTAATAGATGGACATGGAAATTTTGGATCAATAGATGGAGATGGAGCTGCTGCTTACCGTTATACAGAAGCAAGAATGTCAAAAATAGCTGAAACAATGCTTACTGACATTGAAAAAAATACGGTAGACTTTATGCCGAACTTTGATGGAATTAGACAAGAGCCAACTGTACTTCCTGCAAAATTACCAGCATTATTAGTAAATGGTTCTTCAGGAATAGCTGTTGGTATGGCTACAAATATTCCACCACATAATCTAACAGAAATATTAAATGCAATTATTAAAATAATAGAATCAGAAGATGATTTATCTGATGAAGATTTATTTAAAATAGTAAAAGGCCCAGACTTCCCAACAGGAGGTATGATATTAGGTAGAGAAGGTATTAAACAAGCTTATTCTACAGGAAAAGGAAAAATCACATTAAGAGCTGAAGCAGAAATAGAAGAAATGAGTGGTAATAAGCAAAGAATAATTGTTTCTTCATTACCATATCAAGTAAATAAAGCAAAACTAATAATGGATATTAGCCAATTAGTAAAGGACAAAAAAATAGAAGGAATCTCAGAAGTAAGAGATGAATCTGATAGAGAAGAAAAGGTAAGAGTAGTTATTGAGCTAAAGAGAGATGCAAATGCAAAAGTAATATTGAATCAATTATATAAATATACTCAAATGCAAGACTCTTTTGGAATAATAATGTTGGCATTGGTTAATAATGAACCCAAAATTTTAACATTAAGACAATGTCTTGATTATTACATTGATCACAGAAAAACAGTAGTTTTAAGAAGAACAAAATTTGATTTAGACAAAGCTTTAGCAAGAGCTCATATATTAGAAGGTTTAAGAATAGCAATAGACAATATCGATGAAGTTATAAAAATAATTCGTGAATCTTATGATGATGCAAAAGAAAGATTAATGGAAAGATTTGGCTTAGATGATATTCAAGCACAGGCTATACTAGATATGAGGCTAAGAACATTACAAGGCTTGCAAAGAGAAAAAATAGAAGAAGAATATGCAGAATTAATGAAGTTAATAGCACATTTAAGAGAAATTCTTGCAAGTGAAAAACTAGTATATGATATCATCAAAGAAGAATGTCTAGAAATGAAAGAAAAATATGGAGATGAAAGACTTACAAAGATAGTTGCTGCAGAAGGAGAATTCAATGAAGATGACCTTATAACAGAAGAACAATCTATAATTGCTCTAACACATTTTGGTTATATAAAAAGAATGCCACAAGACACATATAAGAGTCAAAGAAGAGGCGGAAAAGGAATAACTGGAATGACAACAAGAGAAGATGACTTTGTAAAACAAATTTTTAGTGCATCGACTCATGATATAATATTATTCTTTAGTAATAAAGGAAAATTATATAGATTAAGAGGATTTGAAGTTCCTGAAGCGGGAAGAACGGCAAAAGGAACAGCTATTGTTAACTTATTATCTCTAGATGCTGGAGAAAAAATAACAGCTGTAATACCAATTAAGAATTTTGAAGATGGTAAATTCTTGCTTATGGCTACAAAATCAGGAATAATTAAGAAAACACCTCTAAAAGAATATGATTCAGCCAGAAAAACTGGATTACAGGGAATTAACCTAAAAGAAGATGATGAACTTATAGATGTAAGGTTGACTGATGGAGAAGATAATATAGTTCTAGTAACTAAAAAAGGAATGTGCATTACATTTAGTGAAAAAGATGTAAGACCAGTAGGAAGAACGGCACAAGGTGTTATCGGAATTAGATTAGACCCTGAAGATGTTGTTATAGGAATGGAATCTATAATTACAAATAGCAAAGAAACATTACTAGCAATTACAGAAAACGGATTCGGTAAAAGAACAGAGCTAGATGAATATAGAGTACAAACTAGAGGTGGAAAAGGAGTTATCACATATAAAGTTACTTCAAAAACAGGAGACATCGTAGGTATTAGAATAGCAAATGAAGAAGAAGATGTAATGATGATAACCGATAATGGTACAGTAATCAGAATTAAAGCTAAAGAAATTAGTGTTTTAGGAAGAAATACTCAAGGTGTAACTTTAATGAGAACAAACGATGGAGGAAAGGTTGTAAGTATAGAAACAATCAAAGAAGATACCGAAGATTTAGAAAATGAATAATAAAATAAATTAGAGACTATTTTAAATAGCCTCTAATTTTATTAAATTAAAACTCCTCAATAAGTTTGGGGAGTTTTATAGAAAATCAATTATTTGCAAATTTCTTTTTTATACGAATGTCCTCTCCGAAAAAGTAACAAGCTTTATAATTTCCAATAATTCTGGATAAAATACGCTCTTCATATGCACTATATAACTCTTGTAGGGACAAATTAGTAGAAATGATAGTTTTTGTAATTCTATTGTTTTGATTTAATAATCGCGAATTAAGAATATTAAATAATTCGGTAATCTTTAAATTGTTTTTAGCCTCAGTTCCTAAATCATCTATTATAAGTAAATCAACATTGCTAATAGTTTTTACAATATCATTATTAGTTTTTCCAAATTTATAATCAATAATATTATCAAGCATTATAGGAGCAGTTTGATATAATACAGTTTTGCCTTTTTTTATTATTTCATTTGCTATACATGAAGATAAAAAGGTTTTGCCAAGACCTGGACTACCGCAGAAAAGTAAATTATTTTCTTCAGGATTATCAAAATTTTCTATAAATTTATCACATAGCTCTTTAATTTTTATCATATTTTCTCTAGGAGAAATTGCAGAATTATATTTATCCGGATCAGGTGTATCCGCATAATAGTCAAATGTAAACTTATCGAAATTTTGATTTTCTAAATCATATATATTAGAATTATTATATTGTATATTATATAACCTTTGTTTAATACAAGGACATAAAACTGAACCATTGGAAGTTTTTATATATCCAGTATCATTACAATTTGAACATTCAAAATGTGGAGATAAATCATTTAAAGATTTACCCGCATTTTTTAAAATCTCTATTTTTTTACCTTTTAAAATATTCAATTCTTTTTGAAGTTCTTGTGGAGCTTTTGAATTTTGAGTTGTTAAAATAGACTTAATAGTACGAATAGAAATTGAGTTAATATCATTATCTATTTTTTCTAGTCCAGGAATTTCAGCATATAACTCAATTTTTCTCTGATCTGCTTCAACAATAGCTCTATTTCTTTTTTGGTCATATTCAATTAAAAGAGATTGCAAATTTTGCGCATTCAAATATAATCACCTCTTTATATATTACTATAAAAATTATTTAAGTTAGTATATTGCCTTTGTGAATAATTGGACTCTTTTTTATCAGGAATACTCTTATTTTGAACTGGTATATTCTTTTGAGTTTCTAAGTGTTTATTAACTTGTTCAGGAGTTTTTAAATTCCTTTCATGCCAATCAGATATTAATTTGTCCATATATTCAAAGCTAAAATTAAATTTACCTGCTGATTTCTTTAATGCTATTTCTATAATATCCATTCCATATCCATATGTAATATTCCATTTTTCAACATAAGCTTCTTCGTAAATATTAAGAGGCCTAGGTAACCTTAATTTTTTCTTTATAGAATTTTGAATAGTTTTTACTTTTTCTTCTTTTTGGAAATATAAATCCAAATCATTAAAAGTTTTTATTTTATTTTTATACCAAGCTTCAGCAACTGTTGAAACATAGCTTCTATGAAGAGCAGATTTATTAAAACAGTATCTAAATAATGCTATCATTACTTCTTCATCAAAAGCATATTTTTTAAACCATAAATCAATATCTCCATACCAAGAAGGAGACATTATACCTTGGAAAAATTCATTATTTATAGTATCAATTGCTTTAGCTCTATATTTATTTTCGGCAACTTTTTCAATATCAGAAGGAGCAATTGTAATTTTAGGTTTATATATTTTATTTAATTCAATTTCCTGTATATTAGCTACTATGAATCCTTGATTCTTTCTAATAAGTAAACCTAAATCTTCCCAATATTTTATTGCATCTTGAATTGTTTTTAATGGTAGTTCTAATTTTTTAGACAAATCATTAATTTTTACTTCTTTATTATATTTAGATAAAAAATACATATAAAGATAAACTTTTATAAAATCTCCATTTGCCTGAGATAAATACTCAGTAAAGAAAACATCAGGGATAGAAGTGGTTGAAAATATTAATGATAAATCATTTTGCTCTAACTTCATATTTACCTCCTAAACTATCGATTATGTCGAATTATATCATTTTTTGTCGACGTTTACAACTATTTATATAAATAAATCTTAGGCTTAAATATAAACTTTATCATGTACCAAAAGAAGTAAAGGATATTCTCATGATTAAAATCAATTACACTTATAAGAAATATAGGCAAATAAAAAAGTATAATAATTATTATCTTTATTGTTAAGTTAGATATAAAAATGTTAGTTAAAATGTAAACCAACAAAAAATAGATTATATTAAAAATAGCAGTAGGGTAATCAATTATACCTAATAATTTATTTTTAAAATTAAAATTTTGTGGAAAAATAAATTTCATAAATATCCTTTCATATTAATTATTCGCAGATGTTATAGAATCCTTTAAAATTGTATATTAAAAGATTTTTGGTTTCTTACTGTCGGACATAAAGTCCTCCAAACTGCGCTAAACTGCAAAATCTTTAATATACAATTATATGAATTTAACAATGGCTCTAAATAGTAATTTAAATTACTTCAATGAAGAAACGAAAGAAGATATACTAGCAGAAACATCAATGTTTATGCCTCCAATTAAATCTCTCATATAATTATTTGCTCTAATTAATGCATAAATTGCTCCAATTAGAAGAAGTTTATTAGATTCATCAAAAGATAACATCACTATTAAAATTAGTGATACAAATGATTGTAACAATAATAAAGATAAGAAAATTTTAAGCCAAGACTTAAATATCCAGTAAGTCGAAGAATTCATCAAAGATAGAAAAACTAAAGGGCAAGATAGTATAAAAACTTGCAGCATAATATATCTTAATGAATATGAAAATAAAAGATTTAGTAAACCGACAGAAATAAAACTTTTAATTATACCATCAAATGAAAATAAATCAAAGGAATTATTCCCAACACTAATTGTAGAATTTAATCTATTAATAAGTTCGGCAAATGAAATATCTAAATCTATAACAGATGAGCCTATTTCTCGAATACTTTCAGATAAAAGATAATTTATATTTAACATTTGTTCACAAATAAAGTAAGAACCATTAATTATAATACCTAGTATTATTGTTCTAAGTACAAATTGACTTGGCTTCTCAGTAAAACTACCAGAAAATGTAGAATACATATATCTAATTGAATAATAAAGTATGACTCCAACCAGTAATGCGTCAGATAAATAAATTATGCCATTTTTGCCATTTGCTCCAAGTAATTTTTCGAAAAAGGAAGAATCAATAATATTGGTATTTATAAAAGTAAAATCATCTAAATACTCATAAATATTGTTATCAATTGATGAAAATAAATTACTGAAAATAGAATTAATAGTCTCAATAATAATATTAACAATTTCGGTTTGATCCAAAATACCTCCTTTAGCTAGTCAATTAAAGAACTAATAGCGGACAAAATTAAGTCAATAGCCAGAATAAAACCATAGGAAAATAAAGAACCTCGTATTACCTTTTTTGCAGTACGAATTTTTTCTTCATCACCAAAACTAAATTTTTTCATAAATATACCAACTCCAACAGCAACAGCAGCAGCAGGAGTAGAAAGTTTTAGAATCCAGTCCTCAATATCTTCAAAGGCATCACTTAATTTTTTTATAATTTTAGGTTCTGCACCATAAGATATTGTTGAAAAAGATAAAAATAAAATAATTAAAATTATACAAAATATAATAAAAAATTTTTTCTTAGATAATTTCATTCATCATCCTCCTTAAAATAGGGTAACATTTTCAGTTTTTGGGGTTTAATAATTTTTTCTCCATCAGATAGAAAAGATAAACAAGTAAAGGTTTGTAATTCTTGAGTAAAGAAATTATAATCATAAGAATAATCAAATTGAGTATAAGTATTGATACTTTCAGATAAATTAGAGTCTAAAGAAGTAAAGTTTTTTAATAAATAATTATAATTACTTTCCTTAGAGTTTTCAGAAAGAGTTTTAGAAATTTTTTCTTTATCTTCTTTACCAATCTGCTTTTGAGCATCTTCAATTGTAAAAATATCATCAGTTCTAAACCAAAGTTTATTTACCAAATTTTGAACAATAACTTTGACACTAGAAGAATTGTTTAAGGTATTTTGCAATGAAGAATAACTTTGAGTACACACTATATTTATACATTTAGCTTCACGGCTTTGAGCAAAGAATTCAGCGTCAGATACTGTAACATATTCCTGGTATTCATCAGATATAAATACCATAGGTCTAATTACTTTACTAGATAACCCAGAAATTACATCTGTTTGAAAGTCTAACTTTAAATATGCAGCAATAATTTTGGAGATATTGCGGTATTTACCAATATTGAGATTTAATACTACTATTTTTCCTTTTGAAATTGCTTCTTCAAATCCATAAAAATTTTCTTTATATTTTGGAGGACAAAAAGTATGAAGAATTTCATAATCAGACACAAAACAATTAGTAATTCTTGTAATTTCAGATTTTAATAAATTAAGTGTTCTATCATCTAAAGTAAAAAAATCTTTTTCTAAAAAAGTTATACTTGATAATAAATCATATATTTCAGATTCATTTAATTTTCCGGATAAAAATATTTTTCGAACATCAACTAATTTAGAAGTATAATAAGATTTATCTGTTATTAATTTATGAAGTTCGTCAAATGTAACATATTTATTATTATATGTTCTGCAAAAAATTATAAGATTTTCTATAACTTGCTCGGCTTTATCAAGCCAAAAAGATTCAGAGTTATTTGGAGAAAATAATAGTAATATATTTTTTAATCTGTTGGCTAATATAGAGGCTTTTAAATTTGGCTTATCTAGCGGATTATAGGTATATTTACCATTTAATTCAATAACTATAACATCATCTAATCTATTAGATTGTTTAGCAAACTCTAATACTTTCGAATAATAGTTACCTTTAACATCTAATATTAAGAAACCAAGTTTTTTATTAAAATCATTGTTCATATAATTAATTAACTGTTTTGTAAAAGGATACATTGCAGAAGCTGTTTTTCCAGTGCCTATTCCTCCAGTGATTAAGATATTCTGGTATAAGCTTTTTTCAGAAATATAAACAGGTATGTTTTTATAATTTTTTCCTATAAGAAGGCTTAATTCTGAAGCAGATGGGACAAAAACTTCATTCTTTTCTCGAATTTTAAAAAATTTTAAAAGAAAATTTGAATAAAGAAAATTACAAAGTATTAAAGAAGAAAACACAAATGCAATAATATGAATAACTTTAAAATTATTCCATAAAGTAGGGTCCTCTAATAGGAAATTAAAAATTTTAAAATTACTGTGAACAGTTAAATAATTGGAAAATATTATAGGTTTAAATAATGCTAAATAGATAAAAAGTGTAAAGAAATTAAATAAAATATTAAAAATAAATCTAATTATTATCCCTCCTTATTTTTAGTTTAAGCTTAGAACCCTGGGCAGATGTGGATAATTTGAATTGAATAAATGTATAAACTGCATAAAAAACAATTAAAGCATTAACTATAAAAATAATAAAAAATAAATCTAATAAAGTAAAAATAAAAAACACTCCTTCCAACAATTACCAGTATATAACATATTTTTAATTTTGTCTATACTTTTTTAAAAAAATATGTTAAAATATTAGTTAGTTAAGACTAACAATGTAAAGGAGGAAGGTTATGAAGTTTAATAAAGATACTAAAATAGGGGAAATATTAGAAAAAGATCCAGACAAAGTAGATATTCTTCTTCAAGCAGGAATGCATTGTGTAGGTTGTCCTGCATCACAAGGAGAAACATTAGAAGAAGCATGCATGATTCATGGAATTGATGTAAATGATGTAGTAAATGAACTAAACAAGGAAGAAAAATAAAAATGGCTTTTAGAAGCCATTTTATATATTCCATCCACCATTTACTTGAATAATTTGTCCAGTAATATAATTGGAATTTGCTAAAAACAACACACAATCAGCTATATCACTGGGCTTTCCAATCTTTTCTAAAGGAATTTCATTTATTATCTGATTTTTTTCTTCATTACTCAAAAATTTATTCATATCTGTATCAATAATTCCTGGAGCTATGCTGTTAACTTTAATATTTGATGGGCCTAATTCTTTTGCTAAAGATTTAGTCATTGCATCTAATCCAGCTTTACTAACAGAATAAGCCATTTCACATGAAGCACCAACTAGCCCCCATATAGAAGATATATTTATAATGGTTCCATTTTTAGCTTGAATCATGTATTTAGAAACTTCTTTCGAAGTATAAAATGCAGAATATAAATTAGTTTTAAGAATGTTATCAAAATCTTGAGGAGTGATGTCATTAATAGTTTTAATTAAATCAATTCCAGCATTATTAACTAATAAATCAATTTTTCCATATTTATTAATTGTAAAATTTATTAGATTACAAACTTCATCATAATTTGAGACATCTGCCTTAAAATTATCTATATTAGGGTTTTCAGAAGTTATTTGCTTTGCACTTTCAAATGAATTGTTATAATTCAAAATAACTGAAAAACCATTTTGAGAAAGTTTTTTTACAATTGAAGCTCCTATACCCCTTGAGCCACCTGTAACAATAGCTATTCTATTTTGAGTATTTTTTTCTTGATTTTCTACCATTTTTATTCGCTCCTTTATATGTACCAGTCAAAGAGTGGCAATTTGGACATAATAATAATAAATTATCTTCAGAATTATTCTGAAAATTTCCGTCAATATGCTCAATTTCTAAAGGAATAGTATTAGTGTATATATTTTTTTCACTCCATCCACATCTAGCACATTTATTATTATATTTATTGAAAAGATACGTTTTAATATACATAGAAGTTTGGTATTGGCCACGTAGGCCAGATTCTTTACCATTTTTCCATGCAACAATAAATCTTTTGTATTCATATTCTTTTTGACATTTATTATTACAAAACTTTCTGTTCTTGCATAATATAGAACCACAATTTAAACAATACATTAAGCACATCCTAAAAAAATAAAAGCCAATAACAATAGCTTACCTAAAATTACTGACCTTTTATAATGGAGCCACTTGTCCGATTTGAACGGACGACCTACTGATTCATACCACTACAATTTTCATTGCCATATAATGTTTGTGGTCTGGACTTTCTCTTTGCCATAGAATAAACCTTAGGCACATCGTATAAAGTCTCTACACTCGAAATTTCTTTCTAGCTCGGGATTAGCATATATTACTATTTAGCCTTCCCCGAATTAGCGATGTCCACTTTGCAAGTTTCCTCGCAAAGGTGCAAGATAGTTCAAAGTAAATAAATTACCTATCCCACAAGTCAGTTGCTCTACCAGCTGAGCTAAAGTGGCGTATGGTGACCCCGACGGGAATCGAACCCATGTCTCCGCCGTGAAAGGGCGATGTCTTAACCGCTTGACCACGGGGCCGTAATGGTGAGCCATCGGGGAATCGAACCCCGGACAACTTGATTAAAAGTCAAGTGCTCTACCAACTGAGCTAATGACTCATAACTCACATATCAACTGTTCAGTTGACACATACATTATTCTACTACATGTAAACGCTTTTGTCAACAGCTTTTCATAAAAAAAATTTACATATTTTTCAGAAAAATTTTTACAGCGATTGACAAATGTAAAAAATAAATGTATAAAGATAATATAAGTTAGTAAAAGAAAGGTAAAAATTATACATGAAAATCGATAAAAGCCTTGAGGCTGTATATATATATATATATATATCGTAGGATTTAACAAAATAAACATAAATAGACATAGAAAAGAAGCTATGTATTTTAATAGAACCTAAAAGTCGTTTAAAGTATGTAGCTTTTTTGTGCGCTAAAAAATAAAAAATACAAGGAGGAACAAAATGAAAAAGGAAGGTAAAGTACAGAACGATAAGAGGAAAAAAATAATAATACTAATTACAGTAATAGCCTTAATAGGAATAATAGTTGGAGGCATAGTAATAAGAAACGTTGTAGTAAAAAAACAAGCAGAAGGAGGAAATTATTTTGCAGGAGGAAATGCAAGTTCAAGTTTAATAGCAAATAACATAAAAAAAGGAATAACAATAGGTGGAATAACGGGAACTTTAGAATCGATAGATACTTCTGATGCAACTGCAACTCCAGAAGATATTGCATATGGAAAAACAGGATATGTAAAAGGTGAAAAAATAACTGGAACTTATGTACCATCTTCGAATTACATTTTCACTGATTCATTAGGTAATAAAGTAAAAATACCGCGGAGGATTTGGAGTAGTAAATCCACAAGATAATGTAGAAAATGGAATAATAATTGAAGATGTATCAGCAGGGAATACTAATACAAAAGGAAGTCAATTTGTATGGGTACCCATAGGAAAAATAAAAACCTCAGAAGGAGAAAAAGAAATAACATTAGGAAGATATACATTTGACTATAATGGAAGTGAAAATTTAGTTCAAACAGCAGAGAATTATGCTGATGAGACATGGTTAAAAACTTCTAGTGCCAGTAGCTACTATTATAAAGAATTATTAAATACTACGCAATCAGACAACGTAAAAGCAAAAGATATATCAGAATTTGTTATAAAATCAAAAGAAAGTGGAGGATATTACATAGGAAGATTTGAAGCCGGAGACTCTCTAGCAACTAATTCTGAGAGAAATTCTAGTACAATAGATACAAATCCTATAGTTTGCAAAGCAGGAGTGTATCCATATAATTATATAACACAACAGCAAGCATCAAGTTTATGTCAAAATATGTATAGTAGTAATAATTTTACCAGTGATTTAATAAATAGTTTTGCATGGGATACTGCAATAGTATTCATACAAAAGTGTAGTGGAGATGAAGACTACTCTAGACAAATAAAATTACAAAGTATGTTGGCAAAATGTGGAGAGGCAACAAATGGAATAAATAAAGATGTAAAATGCAACATATATGATTTAGCAGGAAACACGCATGAGTGGAGCACAGAAAGCAATACCAATGTTTACAATCCTTATACTTATCGAGGTGGATATTATGGTTCAGGGAGCTACTATGTTAGTGGTCGTTACGGAAATCTTAATACACGGTAATAGTTACATCGCATGCAGACCAACTTTATATTTGTAAAAGGAGTTTCATTAAAAACAATGAAAGATAAATAATATGGAAATGTAAAAAATATCAAGAAAATTTCTCTTCTTGATATTTTTTGTATCTATTCATGATTAGCATTTTCTGCTTTTTTTCTATAATTTCCAGATATGAGTTTAGGAAAATATTTAATAATTTTATAAACTGCCAATTTAATTTTCTTACTCCAAAGATAAGTTTTTCTAAGTCTTCTAGGTGTTTCTAAAGAATTGTTTTCAACAACAGCTAAAGAAACAGGAGCCTCTTCTATTTGAAATGTATAATTTTTATAATCATTATTATCCCATTCATTATTAGAGTTTCTAAAACATAAATTTAATTTATCATTATTATTTAACTGAATTTCAACTTGAAAACCAAGTTCTGTCTTATTCATAGGCAATTCTGCAACATTTTCCCAGTTATCTCCAAAACCATAATGAATAAATACTTCTTCAGAATTATTCTGAAAAAGCTTTCCTGTATAAGATAATTTTACAACTGAATTTTCAATCAATTTATCTGTATTAAAAAATATATTTTTCACTAACTCCATGACTTTCTCCTATGCTTAAAAACTACCCATATTATATTATTTTTTGACAAAATATTCAATAGATTAATTAATTTGTATTATAAATGTAAAAAAGATGTAATATTTTTGATAAATATTACATCAAAAGGTTAATTCTCTAACTTCCCAAGAACTTTACCAATTATATAAAAATCATCGCTAGATGTAAGAATAATATCTCCAATACCTTCTTTTTCAGCTCTCAAAACTAAATCATTTTTTCTTACAATAAATTTACGAATTATATATTCATTTTTATATTCAAAAAGTCCAAAATCTTTATTATTTAGAGGAGTATTAAATTCAACAAAAACATAAGAATCTTTTTCAAATCTAGGAGACATTGCATCATCTTTTACTTTTAAACATATAGAAGCATTGCTGGTCTCTAAAGAACATTTAGCAAAACCAGAAATATTATCTAACATAGGGATAGAATCATATTTAATATGATTAATAGCGCTATATTCAATTTGCTCATCAGTCAACTTTTTATCATATGTATACATCAGTGGTTGATAAGGAACTTCTAACGCTTCACAAAGACCTTTTAAAGCTTTATGGCTTGGATTCCTTTCGCCTTTTTCAATATGTGTTAAGTGCCCAACATTAATATTAGTAGATTGAGCAAGTGTAGTTTTCGAAACTTTTTTATCTTCCCTAATTTTAGAAAGCATATCTCCTATCATAATATCACCTCTTAATTTTCAACATAATTATATAAAATATTCCAAGAAATGTCTAGTATATATTAAATAAATTATTGTAAAAAAAATAGCGTTATGATAATATTTTAATATAAAGTAATAAAAGATTCAAAATATAATAAACTAATAGCAGGAGTTAAGATGAAGAAAAAAATATTAATTATAATAGTAATATTATTTATTGTTGCTTTTTTTTCAGTTATATTTAGTTTAATTAATATGGGAAATGATAAGATATATTCTAATATCAAAATAGAAGGAATTTCAGTGTCAGGAAAAGAGCAAGAAGAATTAAATACCGAGCTTAATAAAATTTATAATGAGAAAAAAATAAATGGTATAAAACTAAAACATGGTGATTATGAAACTACAATATCATATGACCAGTTAGGAATAAGTGCAAAAATAGGAGATGCTGTAACAAAAGCATATTCTATTGGTAGAAATGGTAATATTATAAGTAATAATTATAATATATTATTAAGTTTTTTTATTCCAAGAAATATAGATATAGAAATGACAATTGATGAAAAAAGTATAGATTCATTAATAGATGACACAGAATCTAAATTACCGGATGTATTAATAGAAAATGATTATTATATAGAAAATAATAAATTAATAATAACTAAAGGAATAAGTGGAGTAAAAATAAAAAAAGACGAATTAAAAAATAAAATAATAGAAGAAATAAAAGACTTTAATAATACAGATAATGTAATAGAAATACCGACAGAAGAAGTTTCACCAGAAAATATAGATATAGAGAAAATTGCAAATGAAATAGAATGTGAGCCACAAGATGCTTACCTAAGTGAAGAACCACTGGAAGTACATGCAGACAAAAGTGGAGTAAAATTAGCAATTTCAATAGATGAAGCTAAAAAAATTTTAGAGGAAGAGAAAACAGAATATGAAATACCTCTTACAATAACAGATGCAAATATAAAAGTTTCAGATTTAGGAGATAACGCATTTCCAAATTTACTGGGAACATGTACTACAAATTATGATGCAAGTAATATAAATAGAAATAACAATTTGCAATTAGCAGCACAGAAACTAAATGGAACAATAGTGAATCCAGGGGAAACATTTTCATATAACCAAACAGTAGGGCAAAGAACAATTGCAGCAGGATTTAAAGAAGCTAAAGCTTATGCGAATGGAAAAGTCGTACTAGATGTAGGAGGAGGAATTTGTCAATTATCATCAACATTATATAATTCAGCATTATTAACAAATTTAGAAATAATAGAAAGAAGAAGTCATTATTTTAAAACTTCATATCTACCAGCCGGTAGAGATGCAACTGTATCTTGGGGTTCTGTAGATTTTAAATTTAAAAATAATAGAAAATATCCAATAAAAATAAATGCTGTGGCACAAGATGGAGTAGTAAAAGTGGATATATATGGAATTAAACAAGAAGATGATTATGATGTAACAATAGAATCACAAGAAACTAGTGTAATACCAACAGATATTATATATGAAAATGACACTAACTTAAAACTGGGAGAGGAAGTAACAACACAGCATGGAGAAGATGGGTGTACAAGTGAAACATATAAGGTGCTTTCAAAAGATGGATTAATAATATCAAGAACACTGGTTTCAAAAGACACATATAATGACTTACCAACTATAATAAAAAGGAATAAATAAAAGGTACAATGATGAAAAAAATAATAAAGAAAAACTATGTAACAATAATATTTATAATTTTAATTGTAATAGGAATAGGAGTAAGAGTATATAAATTTCCAAATACAATTCCTGAAATGAATATAGATGAAATAATGACGGCAGTATATGCAAGAGAAATTGCAGAAACAGGAAAAGACTTATTAGGATTAAGTTTTCCAGTATATTTGCTTGGGTGGGGAGGGCAAAGTGTAGTATTAGTATATTTAATGACAATAAGTGTAAAAGTATTTGGGTACACATTATTTGCTGTAAGACTGCCAACCTTAATAGTAAGTATAATATCATTATTTGTATTTTATGATTTTGTAAAGAAAATAACAAATAATAAAAAAATTGCATTAATAGGTCTAGGACTTCTTGCAATTTCACCATGGCACATAATGCAGTCATTATTTGCATGGGATTGTAATATGTTTCCACATTTCTTACTATTTGCTATGGATATATTCTATACAGGAATTTTAAAAAATAAAAAAGCAATAATATATTTATCCATGGCATTTTTTGCAATTACGTTATATTGTTATGGAATAGCAATATATTTTGTCCCATTTTTCTTATTAATAACTGCAATTTATTTAGTAAGAAAAAAGAAAATAAAAGCTAGAGATTTAATTATTTGCATGGTAGTTTTTTTACTTTTTGCATGGCCAATTATAATAACATTTGCCATGAATGGACTTAGAATAGGACAAACTATAGAAATATTTAATATTACAATACCATATTACGAAAGCTTGACGAGAACAACAGATATGCTATTTTTCTCAGAAAATGTAGGAGTGCAATTTATAAAAAATATAGCATATTTACTTTCAATGATTGTATTTCAAAGTGATAATATAGAATGGAATGTAATTCCTATGTTTGGAACAATATATCATATATCAATTGTTTTTGCTATATTAGGAATTATATTTAAAATAAAGAAAATTAAACAAAGCAAAAAAGAGGATAATACAGGTGGATTTATATTAATAACTTGGATTATATTAAGTTTATTTACAGGAATATTAATTAATGAAACTACAATAAACAGACTTAATTCAATTTGGTATGTATTAATAATTTTTTCAGCCATTGGGATATACGAAATATATCAAGTAATAAAATACAAAAAATTATATAAATATGGAGTTATAACAGTATACGCAATATTATTCATTACGTTTTCAATATTATTGTATACATATCATGTAGAAAAGATAAATTTATCATCTTGCTTTTCTAAAGGATTTTATCAAACTTTAACATATATAAATGTGCTTGATAAAAAAGAAATATATTATGATAATAGAGAACCAAGAGGAAATTTGGATTTTTATGTAACATTAAATAAAGACGAAAATAAGGAATATATAAAGCTAAATGAAACAGATGAAGTGCAAAATAAACTAATTAATTTAGAAGATGATGATATATTAGTAGTCAACAAGATATACAAGGATTATGATTCAGAATACATAAAACATGTAATTGGAAACTTTGTGATTATATATAAATAAATTTAATCGAACAATTGAAAGATAAGTTGCACAACCAAATGGTCAAAATCTGCACAGCAAATTACTCAAAAATTGCACAATACATATTGAAAAAATAAACAAAACTAAAATAATTTGAACAATTAATTGACAAACAAACAAAATAAATGTATAAAATTAATATAGAATAAAACAAAAAGAGGGAAAAAACGCATATGAAAATCTCTGAAAGCCTTGATACTGTATATATATATATATATATATCGTAGGATTTAATAAAATAGACATAAATAAACATAGAAAAAAAGCTATGTATTTTAGACGAACTTAAAAATCGTGTAAAATATGTAGCTTTTTTGTGCATGAAAATTAATAGTGGAGGAAACAAAATGATGAAAATAAAAGACAGTAAGAAAAAAATAATATGGTTAATAACTGTAATAGCATTAATCACAATAATACTAGGAAGCGTAATAATAAGAAATACAGTAATGAATCAGGAAGCCAAAGAAGGAAATCAGCTAGCAGGAGCAAATCAAAATTCAGAACTAATCGCAAATAATATAAAAAAGGGAGTAACAATAGGAGGAGTAACGGGAACACTAGAGGTACTAGACACATCAGATGCAACAGCAACACCGGATAAAATATTTAAAGGCGAAACAGCCTATGTTAATGGTAAAAAAATAACTGGAACCTATGAAGAACAAATGGATGCAGAAATAGAAGGTATAAAAATACCGAAGGGATTCTATTATGTTGGAGGAACTAAAGACAGTGGAATTGTAATATCAGATAATAAAGCAGACGAGAACAAATATTCAGCTCAAAATTATTCGGATCAAGCAAACATACCAGCAGATGGATTAATTGGAAATCAATTCGTTTGGGTACCTGTAGAAAATATGGCAGATTTTAAGAGATATACAAGTTACTATGGTAGTAATAGACCAATTACAAGTTATGAAGAACCAGCGAAAACCGGATATAATTACGAAACAGAAGTAGAAGATTATTATTCAATGATAAAAAGCGTGAGAAAAAATAAAGGCTTTTTTGTAGCAAGGTTTGAGGCAGGAAAAGAAGAAGAAACAGTAGTAAGTAAAAAAGGAGCAAGCGTATGGAATTTAATTGAATGGGGAAGTTCACTCACAAATCCTGGAACTGCAGGTGCTGTTGCTAAAGCTGAAAATATGTATACTGATAAAGATGGATATGATGTGACTAGTACTCTTATTTATGGAATTCAATGGGATACAATAATGGGATGGATAGACCCAGCATATAAAACGACAACATGTGCGGACAATTCATTTGTAAAGAATTCAACCGGAAGAGGAAACTATTCAGGAGGAATAGCTAAATGTGGTTCAAATGACAGTTATAGAATAAAAAATATTTATGACTTAGCTGGAAATGTAAGTGAATGGACATTGGAAGAATATGAAACTAAGTTCCGTGTAACAAGAGGAGGGAACTATAGTAGTAGTCCTACTGGGTACAATGCGTCAAGTCGCGCTGAGCCATCATGGTTTACTATGGGCTATAATAATATAGGATTTCGAGTAGCACTATATTTATAATTGTCACATGCTAAAATACAATAAAATGCACAAGTAAGCCGAAAAATCTATAAATGAAACCCCTTGACAACTAAGCTAAAAAATACTATAATAAAAAAGTAGCTTAGAAGCACCTCTAGCTCAGTTGGTAGAGCAGCTGACTCTTAATCAGAAGGTCCGGAGTTCGACCCTCCGGAGGTGCACCAGATAAAAAAGTACTAATTATGAATATTTTTCATAACTAGTACTTTTACTTTTATAATATTTCTTTCAACAATTCATCTCTATTTTTAGAAGAAAGCAAAGAAACAGGAACATCTAAAACTGTGATAGCGCCAGTATTTCCAAGGTTTTTCATTCTATAAATAGCTCTAGCGTAAGCTACTAATACACTAGCAGTAAATTCGGGATTAGAATCCAATTTCAAAGAAAATTCTGCAATCTGATTTGTATTCTCACTTGTATTTCCACTTCTTAAAACAAAGCCACCATGAGGCATAGTATTATGATTTTCCTTAAGTTTCTCCTCAGAAATAAAATGAACTACTGTATTATAAGGTTCAAAATAATTAGGCATTTCCTTTATTTCCTTTTCTATTTTATTTTTATCTGCTCCTTCTTCTAAAACAACAAAACATTCTCTCCACATTGTTTCACGAACTGAAGCAAATTCAGGATTTTCTCCATCTCGCACTTTTTGAACAGCTTCATCATAAGGTACTGTATATTGAACTGCATTTTTAACACCTTTTATTCTTCTAAGTGCGTCAGAATGGCCTTGGCTTAAGCCTCTGCCATAAAACACATAATTATTTCCATTAGGCAAAACTGATTCTAGCAAAGAGCGATTTAATGAAAATAGTCCAGGATCCCAACCGCAAGAAATTAAAGCTAAAGTATTTGATTCCAATGCCACAGAATTCATTTTAGAGAAATATTCTGGTATTTTAGCATGTGTATCAAAACTATCTACTGTATTAAATAATTTACAAACTTTAGGACCTTGTTCAGGTAAATCAGTTGCAGAGCCACCACATAAAATCATAACATCAATTTTATCTTTCATTTTTTCAGCATCATCTACTGAGAAAACTTGAGTATCTTTAAAAAGCGCATGTACATCAGTAGGATTTCTTCTAGTAAAAATACCTACTAACTGCATATCTGGATTATTTTTTAATGCAAGCTCTACTCCCTTCCCTAAATTTCCATAACCATAAATTCCAATTTTAATTTTTTCCATAAGATTTTCACCTCTTAAATAAATAATAAAAAATATTTTAATTAAAATATTTTTTATTAATTATATTATAAAAAACAAATAAAATAAATATGACTTTTAAATAAATATAGCTTTTTTTTTATAGAATATGATATACTTCAATTATTATTAATAGGAGAGAAAATTTCATGAAGAAAAGGTTAGCACTAATTGTTTTTGTGGTTTGTTTTTTTATAACCAAAATTCCCATAGACATTGAACAGGGAAAAGATTTAAATAAATTGATTTTATTTTTATCAGTATCTTTAATTATATATTGGATAATAATATTGTTAATATTTGAAAGAGACAAAAAATATAAAGTAAGTAATATAAATGAAGAAGAACTTTTTAAAAAATATAATCCATTAATTGCAGGTTGCATACAAGGAAATAGAGATATTCTATCAAGAGACATAATTGCAGTAATATTAAATCTTATAAATAAAGGAAATATAAGACTAACCATGAAGGGAGATGTAAATGAAAAATCTTTATACAATTATATAGTGGAAAAAGTCCCTGAAAAAGAAAATGAGATGGATGAAATAGAATTATTAATATATAAATGGCTATTTACTGGAGAAAAAGAAACATTAATAGAAAGATTACAAGAAATGCCAAAGGTACAAAATGCTAATTTTAAATTTAAGGAGCTAGATGGACTAGCTAAAAAAGAATTAAAAAAATTAGGAGCAAACAAAACAAGTGTGCCAAATATAATTAAGGCTATAAATGTAATGTTACTATGTGGGGCAATATTTCTAGTAGTTTACCATATTAAATCAATAAAATTTGATGAAAAAATTCTTCCATTAATGATTTTAGCACCAATTATTTTTGCACTAATTCCTTTAATACCTAAATTAGTAATGAATATAACAGTAAAAATAAGACATTTAATAACCAATAATATTCAAAATGCTCAAAAAATAACAACAACTTCAATAAGTATCATAATTATATCTTTGTTAATAATGGCAATAACATATTGGATTTTAAAAATACCAGAGTTAATAGCAGATGAATTATTGATTAGTGTAACAATATTAATTGTAATTACAGATGATTTAATGCTTAAAAATAATGTAAATATGATTGAAGATTATAGTAGACTTAATTGTTTAAAAGAAAAGCTAGAAAATACACTATTAAATGAAAAAGATATAGGACAAATATATCTTTGGAATGAATACTTAGCATATGCAGTTAGCTTTGGAATTGGTAAAAAAATAATAGATAAAATAAGCGGAATTTATACGGATAATGATTTATTAAATTATGTAGTAAATAACAATGAAATGCAAGATTATATAGAAAATGATTACCGTATATTTTATGCATATATAAATATGGATAAAGAATTTATGGAAAAATATAAGAAGGGTTTTTGAAGCAAACATTGATATATAACATAATTTCTGTTATAATACTAAAGGAAAATAAAGAAAATATAAACAAAAGTCAAATTTATAAGGGGGTCATATTATGGTAAAAATATATAATACGGATATTGACACAAATATAATGGAAGAAATAGATGAAATAAAAAAAGGTTGTTGGATTAATATGACGAATCCCACAGAAGGAGAAATAAAAAGTATTTGTGGAAGTTTAATGATTCAAGAAGATTTTATCAGATATTCTTTAGATAGTGAAGAAAAAGCCAGAATAGATTATGAAGAAGATGATGATACAATTCTTTTTATATTAGATGTTCCAGTAAAAGAAAGGGAACATGGAAGAGAAATATATACAACAATGCCAATAGGTATAATTGTTGTTAGAGATGAGGTGATTATTACAGTTTCATTAAAAGAAATGGCTTTTATTGAAGAATTTGCAAATGGAAGAGTAAAAGGATTTGCAACATATAAGAAAAGTAGATTTGTATTACAGCTAATGTTTAAAATTTCTTCAAACTATCTAGAAACGTTAAAAGCAATAAACAAAGAAACAGAACAAACTGAATACACACTAAAACAATCAATGAACAATGAGGAAATATTAAAACTATTAGATTCAGAAAAATCACTTGTATATATAACAACATCTTTAAGAGCAAATGAAGCGGTAATGGAAAGAACAGTTAAGATAAAAAATATCAAATTATATGAAGATGATGAAGATATATTAGAAGATGCAATAATTGAGAATAAACAGGCTATAGAAATGAGTAAAATATATACAGATGTATTAACAAGTTCAATGGATGCATATGCATCATTAATATCAAACAACTTGAATGGAACTATGAAGTTATTAACTTCGATTACCATTATAATAGCCATCCCAACATTAATTGCCTCACTATGGGGAATGAATGTTAAGGTTCCTTTTGAACACACTGAATACGGATTTTGGATATTATGCATAATTTCAGTTGTTGTCACAATTATAGGAATAGTATTATTAAATAAAAAAGGATTATTAAGGAGGTAAAAATGCTATCAGCAAATAATGTAACAGTAAGATTTGGAAAAAGAGCATTGTATGAAGATGTTAATATCAAATTTAATAAAGGATGTTGTTATGGAATAATAGGGGCGAACGGAACAGGAAAATCCACTTTTTTAAAAGTGTTATCAGGAGAGTTAGAACCTAGCAAAGGGGATGTATCAAAAGATAAAACAGAAAGAATTTCGGTTTTAAATCAAAATCACTTTGCTTTTGAAGAGTATACAGTAATAGATACTGTAATTATGGGAAATAAAGAGCTATATAAAATAAAAACGGAAAAAGATGAAATATATGCAAAACCAGATTTTTCAGAAGAAGATGGTATGAAAGCTGCGAAATTAGAAGAAAGATTTGCAGAACTAGATGGTTGGAATGCAGAATCTGATGCAGAGCAGTTATTAAATGATTTAGGAATATCGCCAGAAAAACATTATAAAATGATGAGTGAAATTGAAGCAAAAGAGAAAGTTAAGGTTTTACTTGCTCAAGCACTTTTTGGCAATCCAGACATATTATTATTAGACGAGCCAACAAATGACTTGGATTTAAAAACTATTTCATGGCTAGAAGAATTCTTAATTAACTTTGAAAATACAGTAATTGTTGTATCTCATGATAGATATTTCCTAAATAAAGTATGTACTCACATTTGTGATGTGGATTATGGGGAAATTAAAGTTTATCCTGGAAACTATGACTTTTGGTATGAATCAAGTCAATTAATTCAAAAACAAATGAGAGAACAAAATAAAAAGAAAGAAGAAAAAATTAAGGAATTACAAGAATTTATTGCTAGATTTAGCGCAAATGCTTCAAAATCTAAACAAGCAACTTCGAGAAAGAAATCATTGGAAAAAATACAACTAGATGAAATAAAGCCATCTAATAGAAAATATCCATATGTAGATTTTAAACCAGATAGAGAGCCAGGGAATGAAATTTTAGAAGTAAAAAATCTTTCGAAAACAATAAATGGAGAAAAAATATTAGATAATATATCATTTAAAGTAAAGGACAAAGATAAAATAGCTGTATTAGCAGAAAACGAAAATGCCATAACTGTACTATTTCAAATTTTAGCTGGTGAATTAGAACCAGATGAAGGAGAAATAAAATGGGGAACTACTATAACAAATAGTTATTTTCCAAAAGATAATAATTATTTATTTAATTCAAATGAGAGTATTACAGATTGGCTTAGAAAATATTCAAAAGACCCTGATGAAACATATGTTAGAAGTTTTTTGGGAAGAATGTTATTTTCTGGAGAAGAAGCTCTAAAAGCTGTAAACGTTTTATCCGGAGGAGAGAAAGTTAGATGTGTACTTTCAAAGGTAATGTTATCTGGAGCAAACTTTTTAATATTTGATGAACCAACTAATCATCTAGATATGGAAGCTATAACATCTTTAAATGAAGGAATGAAAAGATTTAAAGGAAATATGTTATTTACATCACATGACCATCAATTAATGCAAACAGTAGCAAATAGAATATTTGATATAAGGAAAGATGGATTTGTTGATAAAGAACAAACATATAATGAATACTTAGGAATTGAATAAAAAACGAAAGACCCCTTGGCATACCAAGGGGTAGAGTTTTTGTTACAGATGTGTCTTATGCAAATACTGGTCTTTCAAACCAGGTAGCGGGTGCCCAGCCAACACCTTTGTCAAGTTCCCACAGAGGAAAACCACACACAACCTTATGGTCGAGAACAGTGTAAGTTTCACCAGGTAGTAACTTTTCAGTGTTCGTGTCACACAGCGGGAAGGGCGTAGCACCTATACCAATGCATTTGACTGTAACTACTTTCTGACCCATCATGGGTCACCTCCTAACAAAATGTTGTACTAATTATTATATCACCAATAAGGCGAAAAGTCAAACTGTGTGAAAAAGTTGGAAGTAATTCGAATATGATTTTATTTATATTTATCTTTAATTTCTTGAATTTCGTCGTAGTGATTATCTATAATATCTAAAAATACAGTACCTATTTCAGGGTCAAATTGAGTGCCTAAGTTCCTAAATAATTCTTCTCTAACAACTTCTGTTGGAAGACTGTCTCTATATACTCTACGAGAAGACATAGCATCAAAAGCATCAGCAACAGCTGCAATTCTTGCAATAAAAGGAATATTCTCACCAGATAAACCTTCAGGGTAACCTCTGCCATCAAATCTTTCATGATGATACTTAACAAATGGTATTATATCCTTAAACATATCTGAATCACCTAAAATATCAACACCTATTTGAGGATGTTTCTTAATTTCAGCATATTCCTCATCAGTAAGTTTACCGTTTTTTAATAAAATAGTATCAGGTATTCCTATTTTTCCAACATCATGGAATAAGCCACCAATTCTTAATGTTTCAAGTTCAGAATCACTTAGTTTCAAATATTTCCCCAACAAAACGGAATAAGCTGAAACTCTATCTGAATGACCTCTTGTATATGAATCTTTAGCTTCAACAGTTGCTCTTAATGATTGAACTATATCTAAATAAGACTTTTTTAATTTTTTATTAGCATCTTCTAGCTTTGTGTTCATTTCACTAATAGTTTTTCTTTGCTCTATTGCTTTTAAACCGGATTCTATTAACAACAATAACTGGTCAAAGTTATCACTTTTTTCACAATAGCCTTGAATATCTAATTGCTTAATTGTGTCAAGTGGTGGAGCTAAATCCTTATGTCCAGTAAGTAATAATATGTATAAATCTTTATCAAACTTTCTTATTTCAGCAACGACTTGATCTCCATGTAAAGGTGACATTATAAAATCTAATAAAAGTAAATCATAATTGTTATTCTTTAATTCCTCTATTGCTTCAATTGGGTTAGTAAAGGTTACTAATGAATAACCATTTCTTTTTAAAACGACAGTCAATGAGTCTAGTATTCCTGGGTCATCGTCAATAGCAATAATTTTATATGGAGAAGTTACTACTTCTTGTATATATTTTCTCATAAAAAACCTCCTTACTCATGAGTAAATTCAAAATTATTTCTTTGGCAATATAATGTTAAATCGAGTACCTTTCCCTATTTCAGAAGAAAAAGTTATATCTCCCTTAAAATGTCCTTTTATAGTAGAATATGACATAAATAAGCCAAGCCCTGTACCATTTTGACCTTTTGTTGTTATCATTTGAGTAAATAACTTATCTTGAATTTCTTTAGGAATTCCAGAGCCATAATCAATTACAGATATGATAATATTATTATCTTTTTCATCTATAATTAAATCAATAGTCTGATTAGGTTTTCCATTGTAAGCTTGGATGGCATTAGAAATCAAGTTATTTATAACTTGCACTAAGCTGTTAATATTACCAAGCAAACTAATAGAAGAATCTATTTTATATTCTATATTTAAAGTAACTAAAGCATTTTTTAATTCATGTTTCATTAATATATTAACTCTGTTCAAGAGTTCTTGTATAGTAAATAGTATAGGTTTATCATCATTCATATTGACAGCTTGACCTTTAACAGCAGTAATAACATCTGACATATATGAATCATAAGTTCTTATTTTAGAAACCCATGAATTCATATCCTGTGCAATTGCATGGTGGTCTTCTTTTGTAACATCAGGGTCATCAATAGACTTATCATATTCAGATATTAAATCTTCTAAACCATCAGCAGCTCCAGCAATAGACATTATTGGAGTTTTTAAATTGTGCGCTATACCACCAACCATTTGACCAAGTGAAGCTAAACGCTCTCTTTCCAATAGAGTATTTTGATTTCTTTCAAGAGTTTTCATATCTAGTACGTGTTGAGTAATATCTTTAAATAAAATTAAAATACCAATACATTGTTTATCTTCATAAATGCCACTTATTTCAATATTAAAATATCTTTCTTCATCTTTTAGTGAAGCTTCTATTTTGTATATTTTATCTGATTCTCTAACTTTAAGCATATAATCTTTAAAATTAGAAGAATTAGAAACAATGCTTTGAGAAATATTTAAATCAAAAATATTTTTTCCTATTAAATAATTTTTCTTTACATGAAAAATATTCTCAAAAGGTTTATTACAATCAGAAATTATATAATCCTGATTTAAAACTAAATAAGAATCAGACATTTGATCTACTACTCGTTTTAAAGCAATAGGAGCAACATTTAAAAAGTTATATCTAAGTATAGCAATCCCAAATAATAATATAGTAACAATAAAAGATATAGGAGTGGTATAAACATTTCCATTTAAAACAGTCATACCAACAACATTTACAATTATGGGTACTAATGTTCCTAAAACAATTAAAATCGATTGCTTTGAAAGGAAAGACGAATTTTTAATTGAAGTCATTAGCAACATAATTATATCTACAGCAAATAATCCATATGTATATGTAGAATGTATGAAAAAATATGGACCAAATACAGTTTCAGAAGTATTTACAGAGTAATCTTCATAGAATAAATGATGAAAATCATTTGTCCACAATATAATCATTGTAATCATAGGAATTACAAATAAAAGTAAATACCATTTTTTAAATTCAATATGTTTTTTTATAAATATATATGCTATGAAGAATAAGGCAACAGGAGTTAGTACAACAGGTAGATAAATAAAGTAATCAACATATATAGCCACTTTTATAGATATAAAATTAATAGCTAATATTTGTACCATAAGTCCAATACACCAAAGCATCATACAAGTCATAGTTAGTTTAAAGGCAGTAACAAGCTGATTTTGCTTGCTACTACGCTTTCTTATATAATAAAATACAACTAATTCTGCTATAACCGTAACCGCTAATGCTATAAAATATCCTAAATGTTGCATATATTACCTCCTCATAAGTTTTTCAATATTTTTGCAATATATTCCTTTGTAATTTTTGGCCAATAGAAATCAGCTTTATCTAAAAATTTTAACGTAAATTTATTAGTGATTTTTAAATTAGTTTTATACACTAAATTTTTATTTTTATCAAGGTCATTTAGCAAAACACTGACCTTATCTGAATCATTACTATTAAATAATAATTTATTTAAGTCTTTTTTAAACATTTTATCATCAACAACATTCATAATAATTCCCAATTCATTTAAATATGAAATAAATTTATTAATATATAAATGATTAGAATTATATAAATGTAGTACTGACATTGGATATGTATAATATCTCATACAAATAACAATTGATTCAGCAATTTTATCAACTGGACTAAATTCAATGTAATCATCTATTATAGATTCTGGCAACTCTTTTAAATACATAAATGCCTTAAGTCTATTTAAGAAAGCATTATCAGAACTATTATCTTGAAATTTACCATCAGAGTATCTATTAGTAATATTCCCTATTCTTAGCACAAGTCCTTTTAATTTATGTTTAGAAATTTCTTCTAATACAAATTTTTCTGCTTCAAATTTACTTCTAACATATACATTATTAAGTGGTTGATTAATAAATAAATTATTTTCACCAAAGTATATCTTTTTATTAGGATTGAAACTACTTGGAAGTGAAGTCATTGTATTTCCAGAAACACTTATAGTTGAAGTTTGGTAAAATTCTTTATGGTATTTTTCACAGAACTCTACTAAATTTTTTACTCCGATAACATTTATTTTTTCAAAATCTGAGTAATTACCAAAATGTTTAACTGAAGCAGCACAGTTAACTACACAAGAAACCTCGTTACCTAAAAATTCATATATATCATTAGAAGTATTAAAATTATCTAATGTAATATCACCAGCAATAACGAATAGTCTACTACCAAATAAGTTACTTAAGTCACTACCAAAATAATATTGGAACTTGCGTTTTAACTTATTTTCAGGTGATGTACTAGGGTCCTTACGAATTAAACAATAAATTTTAATATCGTCTAATTTTAACAATTCTGCAAGAACATGAATCCCTAGAAATCCAGTTGCACCAACAAGTAAAACATTTTTTATGGTCTTTTGTCTTAGCTTTAATGCCCTAAAAGCAGAATTCTTTGCTAAAAGTTTATTAATTGCTTTAAAGTCTTGTTTCTTATAAATAGGAGAAAGATTATCTTTTTCTCTGTTTTGTATAAAATCAGATAAATCACGGATAGTGTTATTTTTGAAAATATCACCATAATTTACATTATAATTTTTTTTCATTAACTCTACTTGCATTTTCAATGCAAAAAGCGAATCTCCACCTATATCAAAGAAATTATCGTCAATACTAATTTCATCAATAGATAAAATGGATTTCCAGATATTTAAAATGATGCTTTGTAATTCGTTTTGAGGAGCAATTATTTCTTTAGCTTTAAAAACCGGATCTGGCAAAGCCTTTCTATCTATTTTTCCATTTGGAGTATAATTAAAAGTTTCTATTTGCAATAAATATGCTGGAACCATATAATTAGGTAATTTTTTAGCAAGTGCTTTTTTTAAGTTAGAATAAGATACTCTCCCATCTGCTACAAAATACCCACATAAAATATCTCTGTTATTAATTTTTTTAACAGTAACGACAGAATCTTTTACTCCAGGATATGCACAAATAGAATTTTCTATTTCTCCTAGTTCTATTCTAAGCCCTCTAACTTTTACTTGAAAGTCAGATCTACCTAAACATTCTAACTCTCCATTTGGAAGTAGTTTAACCAGGTCACCAGAATTATAAATTTTTTCACCATTATAATTCAAATATCTTTTAGCAGTAAGTTTAGGATTATTCATATATCCAATAGAAACTCCATCTCCACCAATGTAAAGCATTCCAGGAACATTATAAGGTACAAAATTCATATCATTATCTAAAACCAATATATGAGTATTAGCAATAGGTGTTCCTATAGTAACTTCTTTTGAATTAGTTAGTTCTTTTAGTGTAGAGCCAACAGTGGTTTCTGTTGGACCATACATATTAAATATTCTCGCAGGAGAAACCTTCCTAATTGCTTTTAATAAATCAAGAGGGAAAGGTTCACCAGCTAATGAAATTATTTCTAAATGTTTTAAATAATCTAAATTGTCTGTCATAAGAAGCTTAAATTTAGAAGGTGTTGTTTGAATAACTTGAACTCCATTTTTTAAGCAAAGCTCATTTAGAAGTATAGGGTTATTTTGCTCTTCATTACTTGCCATAACTACTTTCATTCCAGTACATAATGGAAGTAGACTTTCAAATACAAATATATCAAAACACATAGTTGTAATAGATACGACAGTTTTATTTTCTAAAGGCATTCTATCACACATTCCATATATAAAGTTGACAACACTTGATTGTTTTAGCATAACTCCCTTAGGTTTACCTGTTGAACCAGAAGTATAAATCATGTAAGAAATATCATCTGGAGTTTGCTCTGTATCGAATTGTTTATATTCTTTATAAATACTATCATCATCAACTAAAACTGCTGAAACAGGGCACATATCTTTGTATTTTTCTTCTGTTAAAATAACTTTGACTTCACTATCTTCTATAATATATTTAATCCTATCTTCAGGATATGTAGGGTCAATAGGTAAATATCCAGAACCGGATTTCAATGCTGCTAGCATTGAAACAATCAGGTTAGAAGATCTATCCATCATTATACCAATGATATTATTTTTTCCTAAAGTGATTAAGTAATTAGCTAATTTATTAACTTTAATTTCTAATTCTTTATAAGTATATTTTTCATCACCAAAAACCAAAGCAATTCTATTTGGAGTTAATGATACTTGCTTTTCAAAAAGGTCAATAATTCTTAAATCTTCAGGATAGTCTAAAGTAGGATAAATATATGGGATTTCAGATAGCATGTTTATTTTTGAAATCTGAATGTCTACATTATCAATAACTGAATTAGTAATATTGATATAGCAATTAAGCAATGTATTCATGAATTCTTTTCCATATAATTTAGTACAATATTCCAACCTTAAATCAAAACTCTGCCTATTTGGAGTTATTTCTAATGAAAAGTCAAATTTTGAAGTATTATTTTTAGGGATAATATAATGAGTACTGATGTCTCCAATTTTGAATTCTGGTCTACCACCACTTTCATATATAAACATAACGTCAAACATAGGATTTCTACTATTATCTCTAGTTATATTAAGCTCTTTTACCAATTCATCAAATGGATAAGTTTGATGATTAAAAGAATTTAAACAATTATTTTTAACTATAGATAAAAAGTCCGAAAATCTAGTTGTTGATTGTATATTTTGTTTTAAAGGTAAAGTATTAACAAACATACCTATAACATTTTCAAATCTAGGATTATTCCTTCCAACAACAGGAGTTCCAACAATAATGTCATTTTGCATGGTGTATTTATATAGTAAAACATAAAAACACGAAAGTAGGAACATATATGGTGTTATATTAAATGTCTTACACAAATCATTTATTTGTGCCACATTAGTTAATTTAGAATATATATTATCTCCTTCAAATGATTTTGTGCTTGTACGTTCAAATTCAGTAGGCATATTTAATAAAGGAATACCATTTGTGAATTGTGATGTCCAGAATTCCTTATCATCTTCAGTTATGTTTTCAGACAAAGCATAGTCAATATAATCTATTTCTTGTTCTTTTAATTTTTTTCCATTATATAAATCGCATAATTCTTTTGCAAAAATATTAATAGAAGAACCATCGCAAATTATGTGGTGAATATCTAATTGTAATAAATAGTTGCCTTCATAACTATCAAACTCTGCATGTATAAGAGGAGCTTTTGATAAATCAAAAGGTTTAATAAAATCTTCATTTTTATAATCTTTTCTAAGCAACTTAAAATCTATATGGTCTACTAATTTTTGATAAACATCACCATCATTTAAAACAAAATATGTTTTAAATGCATCGTGACTATTTAATATTTTTGAAATACAATTTTCTAATTTGTCTAAATCAGGTTTAGTCTTAAATAAAATACCAAAAGGTGTGTTATAAGCTAAATTATTATTTTCCATATTTACAGTATAGTAAATTCTTCTTTGAGCTGAAGTTACAGGATAAAATTCAGCTTGTTCATGTTTTTTTATGATATCAGTATTCTCAACATCTAAAGTATCCAAAAATTTAGCTAATTCTGATATAGTACTATGATTATAAATATCTTGAATATTAACTTTAATATTCATACTACTATATATCTCTGAAACTAATCGTATAGTTGCTAAAGAATCTGCGCCTAAATCAAAGAAGCTTATATTAGCTCCAATTTGTTTTCTTTCAAACATTTTTTGCCAAATTAATTCTAGCTTTTTTTCCGTTTCAGAAGCACAAGGGACAAAGTTTGATTTCTCTACAATAATTTCTGGTAAGTTTTTAGTATCAATTTTTCCATTAATAGTAATAGGGAAAGAATCTACAAAAACTATATGTGTAGGAATCATATATTTAGGCAGCTTTTTAGATAATGCTTCTTTCACAGTTTTCTCAGATATCTTAGTTTCAGTCTTTACATAAGAACATATGCAATCAATATCATTTACTTTTTTTATAATAGTAATGGCATTGTTTATTTCAGGTAATTGCACTAATTTGTTAGTGATTTCATCTAATTCTATACGCAATCCATGCAATTTGACTTGATTATCTTTTCTGCCCAAGTAAATTAATTCACCAGAGCTAGATAGGATTCCCATATCTCCAGTATGATATGTACCATTGAAATTGTACTTATTTAAATATCCTTTTCCAACGCCGTACCCTTCTATAACGATTTCGCCAGGATATCCAATAGGAAGTATATTATTATCTTTATTTTTAATAAAGATTTTGGTATTTAAATAAGGTTTACCAATAGTAATATTTTCATCAGCCACCAATTTATCTGATGCACAGGCACTACATTCAGAAGGACCATATCCATTGTGAATTTCAGCTGATGTAGCTTGTCTTAGTTTATTAAATAAAGTAGGTTTAAATACTTCTCCTCCTAATTGAATGACTTTTACATTTCTCAAACAATCTGGAATGTCTAATAATAAATTTATTTTAGAAGGTGTACTTAAAATAAAGTCAACATTATATTTCATGATTAGTTTGCTTGTAAAAGCAGGAACAGTTTGTTCATTTTCATCAGCTAAAATAACAGTTTTTCCATCAAGGATAGAAATGAAATTTTCGACAATGAACATATCAAACGCAACTGTACTTGTACTTAAAAAATTATCACAATTAGTTGTATGTAACAATTCCTTAAAGCTATATAGTAAATTAAGAATGCCTAAACGTTTTAATACTACTCCTTTAGGTTTTCCGGTAGAACCTGAAGTATAAATTACACAGAAGTTGTCATCATTAGAAGTTTCAATATCAGGTAAATTAGTACTGTAATATTTTATTGTATCCAAATTGTATGATTTATAATTCAAATATAAATTTGTAATTACAAATTTAGTTTTAGCGTTCTCAAGCATGTATTGAATTCTGTCTTCAGGCAGAGTTGGATCTATTAACATATATGTTGCTCCAGCTTTAAGAACACCCCAAATAGAAGGAAGTATTTCTAAACTACGATGAAACATTATTCCAATAACATCATTTTTTTGAACTCCTTTACTTAAAAGAAAATTAGCTGTTTTATTAGATTTTTCCTCCAATTCTTCATAAGAAAGAGAAACATCTTTAAAAATAATAGCATCTTTCTCTGGATAGTTTTTTACTTGCTTTTCAAGTAAATCAATAATTGTTTCATCTTTGTTGAAATCAAAATTTGTATTATTAAAATTAGAAATCTTATTCTTATCTTCGTCTACAGTAATATCAATATCTTTTAAAATAGGATTATCAAGGACCTGATTAGATATAGATATAATTCTTTTATGCAATAATTCGACATCTTTTTCAGTAAACTTTTCAGTCTGATAATAATAGTAAATACTAGATGTACCAGTATCATCCATATCGTAAAAGTGTGCTTCTATAGATTCTGCTATATTTGAGATAGGGAACCATTCAGTTTTATAATCAATATCTGAAGATTTTCTATTATCTCTAGCATTTTGGTAAGATAGCACAAAATCATATAAGTTTTCACTTATATCGTATTTTTTCTTTATATCATGTAACAATTTTAAATATGGGTATTTCTGGTGTCTAAAGATAGAGGTTTGCATTAGCGAAACCTTCCCTAAGAAATCTATAAAATTAAGATTAGAATCAATATCTATTTTAAATGGAACTGTACTTACGAACATTCCAGATGTATTTTTTTCTTTAAAATTACTTCTGTTTAATACAGGAGTTCCTAAAAGTGCTGAAGAAGCATTATTTACTTTAGCTAAGTAAATAGAAAAAATTGCCATAAAAAATGTATAAACAGAACATTTATGTTCTTTGCAGTATACCATTATAGAGTCATAAAAAGACTTATCGAAAGTACATATTTTTCGATTTGAATTAGAGCTAGATATATTCTTTTTTGGAGATATATATGTAAGTTCTGGTAAAGTCCCAAAAATATTATCCCAAAATTCCTTGTCTTTTAAGTATTTACTGCTATTTTCATATTCTTGAGAAGAAATAATATATTCAGAATATGATGGGTAAGCAGTAAATTCATCAATTCCTTTTGACAATTTTGAGTAAATGTCAATAAATTCAGAGATGAATAAACTTAAACTCCAAGCATCACCTATAAGATGATGAAAAATTGGGATAATTCCGCCTCTTCCGTCAGGAAGAGTAAATAAATTAAAATTGTATAAGTTATTATTTAGTATTTTAAAGGGTTTTGATACAAGCTCTGTAGTAATTTCCATTAAAGAGTCCATATTTTCTACAGAGATTATTTCTAATTTAAAAGGTGAGTATTCAGTTAATGTCTGAACAGGTTCTGTTCCTTTTAGACTAAAATTGTAACGAATTACTTCGTTGTTTTTTACATAAATATTAGCGGCTTGTTCTAAAAGTTTAAAATCAACTTTTTCGTTAATTAATAAATATCCTCCAATATTATTAATATTAGTGCCACTATAAAACATTTCAGAGTTCCAAACATTTTTCTGTTGATCTGTAAGTGCAAAAACTTTATTCATATTTAACATCCTCTCAAATGAGTTATAACTATAACTCTATTATATACTCATATGTCAAAAAAAGCAAGATTTTGTCAAAAAAGTTTTATTAAACTTATTGTTAATTCTTGAAAAAACGGTATATATGTTATATTATAGATGTAGCATAAATAATGAGGAGGAAAATTATGAAAAAAGAAGAAGTAAAAGGACTTCCAAAAATGAATAATTATAGAGAGCTATTGGACTATGTGGAAAAAAATTATTCAAATAATATTGCATATAAATATAAAGAGAATTTAGAAGAAAAACCAGTAAAATATGTGGAAAAGAAATATAGTCAAGTAGTAAAAGATGTAAAAGCATTAAGCACAGCATTGCTAGATTTAGGACTAAAAGGAAAAAGAGTAGCATTAATAGGTGAAAATAGATACGAATGGTGTATAAGCTATTTAGCAGTAACTTGTGGAGGAATGGTAATAGCTCCATTAGATAAAGCACTTCCAGATAAAGAAATATCATCATTAATAAAAAGAAGTGAAGTAGATGCAGTTATATATGAAAAAAAACATGATGAATTATTTAAAAAACTTAAAAATGATAATGAAGTAAATCTTAATAAACTAATATGTATTGATGCAAATGAAGATGATTCTGAAGTAATAAAGTTTGAAGATTTATTAGAAAAAGGAAGAAAATTAATAAAAGAAAAAAGCAAATTATATGATAAAGTAGAAATAGATAGTGATGCAATGTCAATAATGCTGTTTACTTCAGGAACAACAAGCGCTGCAAAAATAGTAATGCTTTCACAAAATAATGTATGTTCAAATATGTATGCATATCAAACGCATTTTAGAATAAGACAAGATGATACACTACTTTCATTTTTACCAATACATCATACATTTGAGTCAAGTATTACAATATTATATGGATTCTATAGTGGAGCAACAATTGCATTTTGTGATGGGTTAAGATACATACAAGCTAACCTAAAAGAGTATGAAGTATCAATATTTGTAGCTGTTCCATTAGTATTAGAAACAATGTACAAAAAAATAACAAAAGCTATTGCAGACCAAGGAAAAACAAAATTAATAAATACAATGACAAAAATATCAAATACTCTTTTAAAGGCTCATATAGACATAAGGAAAACAGTATTTAAACAAATAACAGATAATTTTGGCGGAAAATTAAGAATGGTGCTTTATGGGGCAGCATCTTTAGATAAAGATACAATAATAGGACTAAACAATTTTGGAATAAGTTCAATACAAGGATATGGTCTTACAGAAACATCTCCAGTTCTTACAGCAGAAGCAGAAAATAAACATAAACCAGGTTCTATAGGCTATCCCTTAGACAATGTAGAAATAAAAATACATAATCCGGATAAAGACGGTGTAGGGGAAATTTATGCAAAAGGACCAAATATAATGCTTGGATATTATAATGATGAGAAAAAGACAAAAGAAGCATTTGAAGACGGATGGTTCAAAACAGGGGATTTTGGATATATTGATGATGAAGGATTTATTTTCATGACAGGAAGAAAAAATGATATCATAGTACTTAGAAATGGAAAAAATGTATATCCTCAAGAAATTGAATTTTTAATTTCAAAATTACCTTATGTAGCAGAATGTATGGTATTTGCAAGAGAAGCAAGCAAGACAGATACAATGCTTGTTGCAAAAATAGTATATAATAAAGAGGTTATGGAAAAAGATTATCCAGAACTTAAAGAAGAAGATTATGAAAAAACAATTTGGAAAGATGTAAAAGAAATAAATAAAAATCTACCTACATTTAAGCACATAAAGAAAGTAATAGTTACAGATAAGCCAATGATAAAAACAACTACACAAAAAGTTAAAAGAGCAGAAGAAATAAAGAAAACAGAAAAAGAATTACAAAAAATTGAGAAATAAAACCTAGAAACGTATTTAATTTGACTAATTCATAAAAAAATGATATAATATTATGTACACTAAGTTTTATGATATTCCTTGCAAAGACTCCTTGGGAATTACATAAAACAATAAATTGGAGGAATGAACATGATGAAAATGAAGGTAGAAATCATCCCATGTATGGAGGAAGATCGCTATGACATGAGACTGTCCTTTAAGGAGGAAGGTGACAAACGGTTCCGCGATTTGTACGAAACAAGTCAAGAAGTAAAATTCTGGCTTGAAACGCTGACAGCAAGGTTAGGTCTACTTTTTCCAGGTGATAGCAGCGGACGGCAATTGTTCGTTGGCTTTACTGAAAGTGAGGATGATGGACTCGTCTTGGTGGAAAGAAAAGCATTTGAGCACTTTCCATCAAGTGCTTGTGACTTAAGGCTTCGAGGCAAACATGTAGCTGCTTGCGGTTACGTGCGAGTTTCTGGAAGGGATGTGGCATGGATAATAACAATGCTACTTTACCAACTTGAAGGAGATGAGTTCATCATATCCTATCAAGATGAAAGCATCACATTCATAGGAGGGCTCGAGGACGAAGTAAGGCGTATGAGAAAAAACGTCGAAATGAGAGAACCTGTCTGCGGGCACTATTGCGAAAATGTGTACTATACGATGTGGCGACAGAAAGTCCATGAATGGGGAATCCAACAAAAGGAAGACCTGTAACTACCTAACCTCCACCCTGATTTATTCGGGGTGGAGGGATTTTTATTTATGTATAAAATATAAAAAAACATTGAAAAAATTCAATGCTTTTTTGGTGCGCCTGGAGGGATTCGAACCCCCGATCTCAAAGTTCGTAGTTCGCTATGATATACAATTTTTTTAAAACTTGAAATGTAGAAATTGCATAGGTTAAGAACGACAACACTTGCAATTAAAGTATTTGATAATAATAGTAAAAATTTAATAAAGTTTAAAATAGTTTAAGGAAAATTAAATAGAATTATTAAAAAACCTGATTTAAGGGGAAATAGGGGGAAAAGAAAAAACTATTCGGGGGAATTTCGGGGGAAAACCTAATTTGATATATTTATTGATTCATAAATTCCCACAAGCATAAAAAACTCTTTCCCCTAAAATTATATACTGGGAGGAAAAATGTTAATATTTTTAATTGGACTAATAACAGGGGCTAGTATTAGCCTTTTTTTATATGATTTAATTTTATCTGGTGCAAGAGCCAATAAAATAATAGAAGAGCAGGAGGATAATCGTGAATGAAGAAAACAAAGTTAATTATTATGCTGTTATACCTGCTACTATAAGATATTCAAGAGATTTGAAAGCAAATGAAAAACTGCTTTATGGTGAAATTACAGCACTTGCTAATAAGTATGGCTATTGCTATGCACAAAATAGATATTTTGCAGATTTATATAATGTAAATATTGAAACAGTAAGTAGATGGCTTTCGCATTTACAAGAATTAGGTTTTATAAAAATAGAAATAAAACGAAATGAAAAAAAAGAAATTATTGCAAGATATATTTATATTATAGATACCCCCTATTGCGTAAATAATCAATACCCCTATTATCAAAAAAAACAATACCCTATTGATGAAAAAGTCAAAGAAAATAATATAAATAATAATATAGATGACTTATTCTTTTTAATTATAAATAACAAAAGTAAAATTTCAAGAGATTTTTATTTACAATTAGAAAGGCTAGAATTAGTCTATACAAACGAAATATTAAAAATTATGCAAGAAGAAAATATCCAAAAATTAAAAGACATTGTATATACATTATTTTGTATTTATCAAAGTAATTTTAAAATGATTATTCCTCAAATAGACCGAAACGCATTAATAAATTTATACTCTACTTGCAAAAAACATAATACAACAGATTTTTTAAATTACTACAAACAATCAATAATAAATAAATATACAGAAAGGTCGTGAAAAATGCTAAATGAATATATTTATAATTATCAATCAACCATAAACTCTGCTTTATTTATAGTATTTAAAATTACTCTTATAATAATAATTGTATTTTTAATATTATCACTTACTCTCCTTGCAATAGGATGTTTAATAAAATCTCAAAAAATAAAGTCAAAGTTTTTAATTGTCGTACCAGGTTTAATAATAATATTATTATTGTTTTTAGCAATTCCTATTATTTTGGTATACTTTAAAAATAGGATCTAAATATAGTGTCTCTTTATTGCCCTATAAAGATGATTGGAGATGATGTGTAATGAAATTAAGTGAAAATAAAATTTTACCTAAGTTAAAATTAATCGGAACAATGACATCTATGTTAATAATAAAAGCTAATATGTGTCTAGCAACTAATTCTGGCATAGGTACGGCAGAAGTAACACAGGCAACTGAGAATATAAAAAGAGTAATTACCTCTATTGCAATGCCATTAGGTGGAGTACTTATATTTGCAAGTGTAGTAGTAGCAGCAATAAAAATGATAGCAAATGCTAACAATCCTCAAAAGAGAGCAGAATCCATAGGAAGTTTAGCTTGGATTTGTGGTGGTGGTGTAGTTTTAGGTGCTAGTTTAATAATAGCAGGAATAATAATAAATATTGCTACAAATAACTCAGGAAACTTGCTTGGTGGTTAGTTATGCGAGTATTTAAAGTTCCGTTTGATATAAAACACGAGGAAAAAATATTTGGCGGTTACCTTAGCTTAAGGCAAGTTATCTATTTAATGTTAAGTTCCTCTAGTTTAGTGTTATTGGCTACACCACTCCCAATAGCATTAAAAGTAATATTTATATTACTAATCGCTATTTTCTTTTTATTATGTACTTTCCTAAAAATAGGTGAGCAGAACTTTGATAAGTTCTTTTTTTATGCATTAAAATACTTGTTTCGTAAGAAATATTTCGTGTATAGGAGGTGCTTAAAATGATAATAATGATTATCTTCTTAATTTTAACGGTACTTTTCGTTATAGGTACAGCTTTTTATTTAAATAGTAAAAAGAAAAATGTAAATTTGCCTAAACATCCAACAGATTCTCAAAATAATAATAAAACTAGTAAAAAAGGCAAAAAACAACTATCAGATATTTTACAAGTAAAAATTAAAGATAATATTATTTGCTTAGGTAATAGATATTCTAATGTAATAAGTCTTGGTAATATCGACTATAATATGCTTTCAAACTCTGAGCAAGATTCGATTGAAACTGTACTTATTCAGACTGCTTTATCAATAGATTATCCTGTCCAATTCTTTAGTACAACTGAATTTATCGATACTACAAAGGTTGTATCATTGATCAAGGAAAATAAATCTAATAATATAAGGATTAATGAATATAGAAATTATCTTATTGAGTATTTACAAAATCTTATGGAAAACAAAACGATTTCGATAGTAAAAAATTATGCAATTATTAGTTATGATGGTGCATATGATAAGGCTATTGAAGAACTCAATAGAAGATCATTATCTTTTATGAGTAATTTGTTAAGAGCAAAAATAGTTTGTGAAATATTGCAGGAAGATGAATTGTATAACTTGATTTATAGAGAATTAAATAAAAACTCTGCTATAAATATTAATAATTTTATACAGAAAGGAGGAAAAAATTTATATGTTGAAAAAAAGCAAAAAAATAAGAGAAATTAATATATTTGATAATGTTCCTACGATAGCAGATATATTACTTCCAGAAACATTACAGGAAAGAAAAGATTATTTAATACTAGGTTATAATAAATATACTCGAATATTTGCAATGACAATTTATCCTGAACAAACTTGGGTATCATGGTTAGATGATTTATTTCATATTGGAAATATTAACATTTCTGTAAAAATAGAACCTTCTAGTAATGGAAATGTTATTAATCAATTAACAAAAAAATTAGTACAGGCACAAAGTGAATATGCAACTTATTCAAGACAGGGAAATATTTTGCATCTGCCTGAACTTGAAAAGCAAATTGTAGACTTAGAAGAGTTAAGAATGTTGATACAAACAAATCAAGATAAACTTTTCTTTGCAACAATTTTTATTTCTTTAAATGCAGAAAGCTTAGAAGAATTAAATGAAAAAACAAAAATATTAGAAAGTGAATTAAATAAAAAAACTGCGATGATAAGAACACTAACATTTAGGCAAGTTGAAGGTTTAAAAACAATGTTACCAATTGGCGAAATTCCTATTCCAAATTATGAAAGAAATATGGTTGCCGGTGGAATTGCAACATTAATACCAATATCAAATCCAAATCTTTCACATGATAAAGGTATTTTTATAGGTAGAAATTTATATACAAATGCTCCTGTGTATATCGATACATTTTGCCGGTCCTCCTACTCTTCCTAATCCTCATGTTTTTATATGTCGGTACATCAGGAGGAGGTAAAAGCGTAGCCTTAAAAACATTAACTGCGAGAAACATTGCAACAACTCGGTTGCGGTGCTTTTTTTATAGATGTCGAAGGAGAATATGCAAATCTTACTAAAATGCTTGGCGGAAAAGTAATTAAAATTGAACAAGGAAAATCAGTAGGTTTAAATATTTTTGAAATCGAACCTGATACAAAAGGTAACAAACAATTTATTAGTATCCTAGATAAAGTTGCGGAAATTAGAGGATTATTAGGTACTATTTGTAGAAACTATGGAAGATCATTAACTGGTGCAGAAAATACAGAAATAGAAATAGTTGTAAATCAATTATATGCTGAAAAAGGAATTACTAGTGATGTAAATTCATTATTTGAGAAAAAAGGCGGTAAACTTGATAATGGAAAATATGCCATAGGAAGAATACCAAAGAAAATGCCTACACTTACAGACTTTCAGAAAAAATTGAAAGAAAGAAAAAATTGTATAGAACTTGCAAATATCTTAGTACCATTTCTAAAAGGAAATTCACTTGGTATGTTTGACTGCGAAAGTAAAATTTTGTCCAGTGAAGATATTATATGTTTTGATATGTCAGAAGTTAAAGATGAATTTACTAAGCTATATTCTAGTTATGTAATTTTAACTTGGGTATGGCAAAAATATGTATTAAAAAATAGAGACAAAAAAAAGATAATTGTTTGTGATGAAGCTTGGCTATTTCTTAAATACAAAGAATCAGCAGATTTCTTGGTAAATGTAGCTCGTAGAGGTCGAAAATATAATGTTCCATTATTTATACGGAAGTCAATTTATTGATGAGTTTTTAAATTCAGATGAACGGAAAGACAATAATTAATATATGCTCGACGAGATATATATTTAAACAAAGTCCTGGATCCGTTGATGCTGTGGTAGATTTTTTTAACCTAGCAGAAGGGACAAAAAATTTTTTAACTGCTGCAAGCCCGGGACAATGTATCATAAGTCTAAATAATGTTGTAACTGCAATTAAATTTGTAATAACACCTTATGAGGAAGAATTTGTATTCACTTAAAATTATATAGTGCAATCCTACGGCCCTATCTTAAAAAGTAGGAGGAAATTATTTGAAAAAAATATTAAAAAGTTTTGTAGTTATAATTACTATACTTTTTTTACTCTCTCCTTTCTGTTTTGCAGAAGAAATTGATTTTAAAGAACAGATTAAAAGTGAAGATGGCTCACTCTTTGAGAAAATAATTGCAGAATGTATACGGTGGTATTGCTCAAACAATTTTTGATTTTACTACTCGGAGAAGATTCAAATGTTGGATTCAAGGACTATGACGAGTTAGTTTTTAACAATAGAAAAAATAGTGATAGCATATCTCCTTTCACTAGCGAATTATGGAATAAAACTATGAACTGGTATAAAGTATTTGCAATTATAGCTGGAATATTAATACTTATAGCAGTTTTTATACTTTCATACAAAATTATGAGTGCAGGTATGAATACAGCTAAAAAGAATGAAGCCAAGGATAGTCTAATGCGACTTTGTTTTGGTGGTATTGCTATTGCTCTTGCACCACTGTTTATTAGGTTTTTATTATTTGTTAATAATAGTCTAGTATATTTATTAGTAACTGCTTCAAATACTGGTACTCTTGAAGCAACACTTGGCGATAGTATGTTAACAAGTATAAAAACTGGAAATGCAATTACAACTGCATTAGTTATAGCAATGTTTATATATTTATTCGTTAAGTTAAATATTAAATTTATTGTAAGACAATTCACAATTATTATATTTACAATATTTACACCTATTGCGGCAGCTTTGTGGATAGTAAATAAAAATGTTACAGCAGCAGCTATCTGGGGTGGACAAATAATTATGAATATATTTATGCAATTTATTTATTGTTTCTTATTCCTTATATATTTAGCATTTTTACCTGCTCGGAGGTGGATGGGCTGTAAGCCTTATATGGGCAATGATGATATTACCACTTACAGATGCACTTCAAAATTGTTTACAGAACTTAACAAGTAGAATAGCTGGCGTTGATAATGAGCAAATGACAAATCGTGTAATTGGTATGGGTGCTATGATGGGCTTTGGTTTAACAGCCATAAAAGAGCAATTTAAAACACCATCATCTTCAAATAATAATAGCACAGGAAATACAACTAATGATAGTTCTAGTGGAGGTCTAAAAGGCTTCGTATCAAGAGCAAAAGCAATAGTAAATCCAACTATGAACTTGAGTGCAGAAAAAGATTATAATGGAAATGTAAATCCTATTAGAGATGTGCTACCAAAGGAAAAAAATGAAGTAAATATTCCTAAATCTAATGGAGAAAACAAGGATAGTTTAAGTAAAGGAAGTAAGGCAAAAAAAATTGCAGGAAATATTGTAAGAGGTGGTGCTAAGGCAACAACAGCTTATTTAGGTCTTGGTGCAAAAATGGCAGAAGGAAATTTTGATAAGTATCCTCGAAATAATTATGTACAAAGAAAAAATAATTTTCAAAATACAGAGTATATAAATAAGTTTGCAAATGATAAAGCTGAAACGCAGAAATCAGGTGATAATAATGAAAATAAAGGATAAAGTAAAAAATAAGGCAAAAAAGCAAATAAAAAAAATTGCTTTTAAAGTTTTAAAACCCTTCTTGCCATTTGTATTAATTATAGGTCTTTTATTTTTTGCAGTTTGTAGCATTATTGATGCAGTATTTGTACAAGAAGTTCAATCAGATAGCAGTGATTTACCACCTGAGCAATCAGAGATAAGAAATCTTTGTATAAAAAAATCAGAATATTTAAACACATGCCATAATTTTATAGGCTCTGAATCCACAAATCATTTACTAGATGTGGATAATAGAGAAAATGATAAGTTAGTAGAATGGTCACATTTATACGCCATTATGGCATTTCATAATATGTCTGATAATAGAGATATTAATGAAAGTCTATTAAATGAAGTAGCAATAAACTTTGAAAGTACATTTAGATATGAAAAAGATACTGTAACAATAGAAACCACTACAAAAGACGAAAATGGAAATGAAACTACAAATAAAAGAGAAGAAACTCACTATATTTTAGTAGAAAGCGATTCCATAATAGGACATTATAAATACAATTATGAAACAAAAACAATAGAAAATGGAGATACTAAAACAACATTAAAAGTATTTACAAATGAAGATTTAGTTGGAGAAAAGTACGAGAGATTAAGAAAATATTTACAAGAAAAATTAAGGATAAGTGAAGATGACCTTGATACAGATGTCCAAGTAATTATACAAGCATCAAATGGCTACTATGAAGGTGAAGAGAGTATATCTTGGCTTCAAGGAAATTCATCAAATGCAACTATAATTAGTGATGGATCTGGTTTAGTTCCTACTCGGAATGTTTATTTGGCCTATTCCACGGCTATACCAATATTACTTCTCATTTTGGTATGAGAATACATCCTATAACTCGGTGTATATAAACTTCATTCTGGTACAGATGTTGGAGCACCTATTCGGTGCTAACTTTGTCGCTATGGCAGATGGTACGGTAATTAAAGCATCTTATAGCAATTCCTATGGAAATGTGGTTATGATAGACCATGGAGACGGTATTGTAACTTTATATGCACATGGCTCTGAAATATTAGTTAAAACAAATCAAACTGTAAAACAAGGTGAACCTGTGTTAAAGGTTGGCTCAACTGGCTATTCTACTGGACCTCATGCACATTTTGAAGTTCGTATCAATGGCGATTTTGCAAATCCAGAAGACTATTTTAAATAAAAGGAGGAAAAAATAATGGTACTAATTTTTACAGGTAACGAACAATTAGACAGAGACTTGAGTAAAAAAATTGAAGATAGTAGAATAGTTTACTATCCTGATTATGTCCTTGAAGAAAAAGAAGCTTCTACTCTAATCGCATCGTTACAACCTAATAAATATAACTTTAAAGATTTTATGTTTAAAGTTAGGGAAAAAAATATAAAAGTTATTCTAATTTTAGAAAATGACAAAGTCAAAGAATTAAAAGACGCATTAATATTAGGAATTTACGATATTGTTTTTGATCCTTTCGACTTGGAAGATATTTTAAAAATGATTAAAACTCCAACTACATTTTCTAAAGTTTCAAATTATATAAAGAATATTATAGAGTTAGCATAAAAGCTATCTCTATTTTATTATAAATAAATTTTAAAGAAAGGAGGTCAAAATGAATAAATTGAAAAAGTCCATTTTTATCATTATCATTATAATTATAGCTATATTAGTTTTAGTATCAATATTTTGGATGATAAATTACTTTTCAGAAAAAGACAAAATAAAGAATGTATATGATACTTACACTGATGATTATATTCAAAACAAAGTGGAAATACAAAATACTACTACTAGCGATGATTTAATGTTAGAAATTGATGGAGAGAAAGTTTTAGGCATTATAAAAATAGATAAAATTAACTTTGAAGGTTTGGTTTATGAAGGAACATCTTTATCTACTCTTTCAAAAGGTGTAGGACATTTATCAAATTCTCCATATTTTAATGGAAATGTATGTTTGGCAGCTCATAATACAAGTAAATTTTGGGCTAAATTAAATACATTAGAAAATGGTGATACTATTACCTATACTAGCTTTCTCGGCACAAAAGAGTATCAAGTAAATAATATTACACAAGTTGAAGAAACTGATTGGACTTTACTTAACGATACAGAAGAAAATTATTTAACTTTAGTAACATGTATAAAAGGCAAATCTAATTTAAGACTTGTCGTTCAAGCTGTCGAAATAAAATAGATTTCTTCAACCTAGATTTTTTTTACTTTTTTTGTTATAGTAATTTAATAATATTTAGTTTTAAAAAAATTTCTTTTTAAAATTTAGGAGGGATTGTTAGTTATGAAAAAAATAATTATTACAATTTTTATAATTTTATTAGTAAGTTGCTTAGTTTTAATCTACTTAAAATTATACTCTAATAAAGAAGAAAATAATGAACATCAAAATTTAACTAATACTATAACAAATATTACTGAATTAAATAATATAAAAGACACAGAAGAAAAAATAAATATTGAAAACAAAATGATAAATGAAACTTCAATTACTAATGAAAAAGAAACAACAAAAGATACAAAGGAAATAGTATCAGAAGAAAAAAATACACAAAAGAAAAATAATACAAATAACGAGAAAAAAACAAATAATAGTAGTGAAAAAAAGAAAGAAAATCAAGATTCTGAGACCTCAAATAAAAAAACAACAGTAAATAGTAATGGTGAAAAACATTACATATTGAATGATAGTGGGCAGTGGTTTGAGGAATCGGATTGGTTCGAATTTTAAACATGTAAAAAGATTATTGAAAGCCAAAGTGGGCTTTCTTTTTTTAGGAGGTAAATATGAATAGATTGAAAATAATTAGTGGAATTTCTCTAATTGTATTACTATTAAGTATAATAATGCCAGTAATAATTCTTGCAGCTACTTTTACGGTTGAATATTTAGGTAATATTAGTTATGGAGGTTCTACGGTTGGAAGATTTAAAGTAAATGGGCAAATAGCCTTTTGTGTAGATCATAAAAAGAAAACTCCTCCGGGAGGAACAAGTATAACAGAAGAAGTTTGGGATAACGAAAATGTTTTAAAAACATTGTACTATGGCTGGGGTGGAGATATGCCATATAGTTTTGCTAGTGAAGCACAAGGTATAGTATATACGACTATGACATTAGACCACTTTGTAAATGGCAATCGTAATGGTATAGCACAAGCATTTATAGACTATGTTAATAGCATGCCTGTTCCAAATGTAACTTTAAATTTTACAGAAAGTAACTTAACGGCTTACAAAGAAGGAGAAATTCAAAGAACTCAAACAGTTCAAGTGACTGGCAATTCAAGTTATAGCTTGAACGTAAATTTACAAGAAGGAGTTACCTTAGTAAATGAAAGTAAAGGTACAAGACAACAAGGAAATGTCAGTATAAATGGAGGAGATTATTTTCATTTAGAAGCTCCTCTTAGTGTGAATGGAAGTTGGACTTCAGAACCGATTAATAATCATAAATATAAATTTCAACCAATAATTTATAAGTCTACTAATGAAGCTTATCAAAGACTTGCTAGTAAATATAAAGTAATAGTAGATCCAACTTCTACGATAAATTTAAGTGCCAAATGGCTAGATTCTGGATATTTAGAAATAATAAAATCAGATTCAGAAACATCAGAAAAAATTTCAAATACAAAATTTGAATTAAGAAATGAAAATAATGAAGTAATCGAAACTTTAATAACTAATTCAGAAGGATATGCAAAATCAGGACCTATTAATGCTTCTTCGCATTATACACTATATGAGGTGTCTGCAAATGAAAACTATATCAAAAATGACGAGCCAATTAAAATAGAAATTGAACCTGGTCAAATAAAGACCATAGAATTGGAAAATGAACACAAAAAAGGTAGTCTAAAAATAATTAAAGTGGATAGTAGAGATCATAAAACTCCTATTCCTGGAGTTAAATTCGAAATATGGAATTTAAGTGAAAATAAATTAATAGATACTGCAATAACAGACGAGAAACGGAGAAATTTTCTTAGATAATGTTAGAACTGGCTTGGTGGGATTAAGGGAAATTTCTACTAGCGAATGGTATTTATTGGATACAGAAGAAAAGAGGATTGAAATAGAATGGGATAAAACTTCTACTATTACTATTGATAATGATGTAAAAACTTCTCAAATTGAAATTATTAAAAATGATGCTGATTATTCAAATATAAAATTAGAAGGAGTTAAATTCGATATTATAGAAAAAGAAAGTAATAAAGTTGTAGATACTCTAATAACAGACAAAAATCGGTTATGCCAAGTCTACTTTACTCCCTATTGATAAAACTTATTTGATAAAAGAAACTGAAGGAATCGAAAATTATATTGTAAATACTAATGAATTAGAAGTCATCTTTTCTCCTTCTGATTACGGAAAAGTAAGAACTTTGAACATTTCCAATAAACACACAGAAGGGAATTTGAAAATATACAAAGTTGATAAAGATAATAATAAAATTGCTTTAGGTGGAGTTAAATTTCAATTATATTCTGAAGAATTTGATAAAATTATTGGAGAGTATGAAACTGATGTAAATGGCGAAATCTATATAAAGGATTTAAGAGCTGGTCTAAAATATAAGTTAATCGAGGTCGAGACTGGAAATTATTATAATTTAGCTCCTGACACAGAAATTACAATTCAAAAAGATATTGATAATGTAGTAACAATCGAAAATGAACTAAAAAAAGGTTCAGTAAAAGTAATCAAAATAGATAAGGATAATCATGAAGCACGCATTCCTAATGTAGTTTTTGAAGTTCAGGATGAAAATGGTAAAACACTTGAGATAATTAAAACAGATAAGAACGGTGAGGCTATGACTCAAGAATATCCTATTAGAGATTTTGAAAAACTAAAATTATATGAAATTGCTACTGATGAGAATTATGTTTTAAATGATAATCCTGTTACGGTAGAATTAGAGAAAAATCAAATTACTGCAATAACTTTTGAGAATGAACGAATTAAAGGAAAAGTAAAAATAACAAAAGTTGATTCTAAAGACCATAATAAAAAATTAGAAGGTGCAAAATTTAATTTATACGATGAGGAAGGCAATATACTTGACACTTTGATTACTTCTAGTGATGGAACTGCTGAAAGTAAAGAGCTTTATAAGGGAAAATATTACCTAAAAGAAGAAAATAGTGGTTCTGTTTATTATCTGTTAAATGAAAATACTTTTGAGTTTGAAATAATTAATAACGGTGAAGTCGTACCAGTAGAAATAGAAAATGATGGCACAGATATAGAAGTTGATGTGGACAAAGAAGGTACAACCGAAATTAAGCCCGGAGATAAAGTAAATTATACCTTTAAAAATGTAGCAAATAATTCTAATGTTTATTTAGATAATTTTAAATGGTATGATTATATTCCAACAGATTATATTAGACTAGAAAAAATGACAACAGGTACTTGGAATCAAGATTTAAAATATGATGTATATTACAAAACTAATAAATCAGAAGATTATATTTTATTTAAAGAAAATTTACAGACAACAGAAGATTATGACCTAGACTTTACAACTATTGAATTTGTCGAAGATGAATATATCATTGAAACAATGTTTGACTTTGGAAAAGTAGAAAAGGGATTTAGAGAAAGTACAAACCCAACTATGCAATGTAAATCGTTAAGTACATTACAAGATGGAGATACTTTTACTAATCATACAAAAACAGTGGGTATATATTATGGTGTAACGGCTGAAGCTAATAGCAATCATACTACTATTACACATGTGCCAGAAGAACCTACTTGTCCAAAATTACCTCGTACAGGTAAATAATAAACTTGTTAATATTCCTATATTTTTGCTCTTCAAAAAATATATAATAGGAGGATTATTTTATGGAAATTACAAATATAAAAATTTTTAAAGCAAGACAAAGGAGACCAGTGTTAGCTTATGCAAATGTCATTTTAGACAATCAATTTATTATTAGGGGTATTACTCTAATTGAGAAAGATGACAAAAGGTTTATTTCAATGCCTTCAAGAAGAGTTAGAGATAGTGAAAGAAATTTTAGAGACACGGCACATCCTTTAAATCAAAAGATTAGAGAAGAATTAACTAACGCTATCTTTGATGCTTATGAAGAATTTTTAAAATCAGAAGAATAAATATAGTTTGAACTTTTGCCCTTCAAATAAACTCACGAAAGGATTTCTTTATGATTTTAAATGAAAAGATAAGTAAACAATTAAAAATTTTAAATAATCAAATAGAAAGAATTACGAATAATAACAATTTAACTAATATGCAGATAGAAAGTTTTTTATTAAATTTTGAACGAGTAAGATATAACTTTTTAGCAGAAATAAAAGCTAATAATAGGAATGTAGAATTTGAATATGAAAAAATTAAAACCATTGATGATAATTATAGGGCTGAATTAAAAGATAATATATTAAAAATATATGTTCCTGAAACACTACCAAGCTTTAAAAACTTAAAGACACACACCTATAAGAGAATATTATTAAATGTTGCTGAAATTACAAAAGAATTTAAAGGTCTATTCTCAAATGAAGTATTTTTATATGTCAAGGTATTTGACAATATACATGGCTGGGATATAGATAATAAATATATCAAACCTATTGCAGATGCTTTGATTATAAGTGGCGTTATTCAAGATGATAATATGTCTAAAATGTTTTATTCTGCAAAAGGGGAATTTTCTGAAACTTCGCACACAGAAATTTATGTTTTAGACAGTAAAAATATAGAGCAATTTTTACAAAAAGTAGAATTCTAAAATTAGGGTTTTTTAGAAAAAAATTCAAAATATTTTTGAGACACTTCTAAAATTTAAAAAAACTACTGAGATTAAGTATTTACGAGAATTAAATCCCTATTTTTATTAGTGGTGGTAAGGGTGTATGAGCAAAGCGAGGACACCTCTTCCCTTATTGTAAGACACAAGAAAAATATTGTTTGTTATATTAGGAGGTGATTATTTGAACAGTTTGCCAAATGGAGATGAAGAAATAAACTTGTTAAAATTTATATCCATGTATCAGTATTTAGATACAAAAGATATTCCATATTTTTTTAGCACTCAAAAATACTATAAGAAAAGAATTAGTAATTTAGTCGCTAAAAGATATTTAAAAAAAGTTAATTCTCATTATCTTGTTTTAGATAAAATAGGAATTGAATTTGCTAGTTTATTTAATTTTCAATATAATAAATTGAATAGAAATATAAAATATTTACCTAGATTATTATATATCAGTAAGCTTGCAGCATTTTATAATAAAAGTGATAAAGTAAATTTCATACCATCTTTTAATATAAAAGGAAAACAAGAATTTACAATTACATCAAGAAAATTTATTGGTGTGCTTGAAATAAATGGTTTAGAATATTTGACATACTATTTGACACATGAGCATACAAATAAATACTTACGATTAGTTATTTATGATTTGCAAAAAGAAAAGAGATTTAAAAATATTATTATTCTAACTAATGATGAAAATAGAATTGTAACAAGTGACTTTTCATTTGGGATGAATCAAGTATTAATCATAAAAGATACTCAAGAAAATAGAGAAAAAATGAAATACTTGCAAAGTATAAATTGGTATAATGTAATAAAAGAGCAATATAAAGGGTTTAATATATATTTATCTGATTATAATTTTTGTGAATATACAGATTATAAAAATAAATATATCAATACCTTTTATTTTTTTGACACAGAAAAAGTAAATAGAATTAAATATTTTTTAAAAGAAAACAAAGATAAAAATGTTGATATAGTATGTAATTCTCAATTAAAAGAAAGATTAATGAAAGAACTTCCAAATTGTAACTATTGCGTTATAGATTTGGAACAATATATTAATAAAGAGCCTTTTTACTATGATTAAAAAAATAAGTTTTTTCGTATTTTTATTTTTGTTTTTTATTATAAATATTGTTATTATTTTAAATATAAAAAAATATATCGAAATTGTAAATATATGTTTTAATAAAAATATTATTCTTACCACAAAATTATATGCTATTATTTGCAGCATAATTGCCCTTATTTCCATTTTTATTATATTAGATATATTACTTGTTATCTTTAAAAAGAAAAACGAAAATAAAGGCATTAATTTTAAAACCAAAGATGGCACTTATGGTACTGCAAGTTGGATGACTGAAAGTGAAATGAAAAATACTCTTGGAACTGGTGATGTAGCAGGCATTATTTTAGGGAAATATAATAATGAAATTGTGAAACTACCATTTGAAAGTTATTTTAATAAAAATATATGTGTATTTGGTAGTAGTGGTAGTATGAAAACCACAGCTTTTTTACTTACTAATTTATTGGAATTATCTAAATATAAAAAATCCATTATTGTAACAGATCCAAAAGCTGAAATTTATAGAACTACTTCTAGTTACTTTAAAAGTATAGATTATACTGTAAAAGTTTTAAACTTAAAAGATATGAGACATAGCGACAGATGGAATCCACTCATTGAAAACGAGAATATAAATGATGTTCAAATGACTGCCAATGTTATTATTTCTAATACTCAAAAAAATAATGGAAAAGATGAATTCTGGCCTCGTGCTGAAGAAAATTTGCTAAAAGCATTCATATTCTTTTTTTTGCAAATACTTATAGACCAAAATAATTTAACTAATATCTATAAAAAGATTGCTAGTGGTGATTTAGGAGAAATAGAAAGTATGTTTAAGGGACTTCCTAATGAAAATCCTGCCAAAATGAGCTACAACATATTTGCATCAGGTAGTGATACCATAAAGGCAAGTGTTATTACTGGACTTGGTACTAGATTACAATCTTTTCAAAATGAAGATTTACAGAGATTAACATCGGATAGCGATATAGATTTAACTTTACCAGCCAAAGAACCTTGTATCTATTACATTGTTACTGATGATATGAATGGAGCTTATGATTTTTTAAGTTCACTATTTTATACCTTTTTATTTATAAAAATAGTTAGATATGCTGATTCAAGACCTAATGGTAAATGTGATGTGGATGTTTTTTGCTTTTTAGATGAGTTTGCAAATATACGGTCAAATACCGGAGTTTAATAAAAAAATTAGTACTGTTAGAAGCAGAGGTCTTGCCTTGATACCAATAACACAAAATAAAGGACAATTAGATAATCGTTATCCTAATAAAATTAGTGATGAAATAATACGGTAACTGTGATATTACTCTAGGTTTAGGTACAACAGATGTTTTAACTGCGCAATTCTTCTGCGACTTAATAGGGGTATCAACAGCAGAGACATCTTCAATTAGAAAATCTAATTCAATAGAAGGTGATTACTTAGAATATGGCGATAAAAATACTACTGTATTGCAAAGAAATTTATTAAATAAAGATGAAATATTAAGATTACCTACAACTAAACTTCTTACCATTTTAAGAGGGAATAAGCCATTGTTATTAGATAAAATGAGGTATACAGAACACCCTCTTGCTCAAAAATTAAAGGATAGTTCAATTTATGATTATAAGCCCGAATGGACTATAAACACTAATGTGGAAAATAATCAAAAGAAAATGTCCCAGAAAACTACTAAAAAGAGAAAAAGAAGTTTTGATAATTTCTAAACACTATATTTCTATTTGAATGCAGTGATTTTATTATGTAAATTTGTTTACTTTTATATATAACTATGCTATAATATTACATATAAGTGAGGTGTTTTAATGAATAAATCTATAAATATTTATCAAACGCTGAATGAAAGAAAAAGATATATTTTAAAACAACTTGAAGTATATGAAAAAGATTTAAAACCAGAATATTATAGTTATGTAATTGGTATCATGAAAAATATGACAAATAGAATTTCAGAGTTACCGTTAACAAGAGAACAAGTAATATCAGCAATAAATGATTTCAACCAATTTCATGCTCTCTATTTTAAAGGAATCGAATTTATAAAAGACGACCGAGATTACCCTAATGTAAAAATAAATGTATATAAAAGTCTTTCTAGTGAAACAAAAGATACTTTAAGATTACTCAACATTAATATAGAAGATAAAGAATTAACAGCCAAAGAATATGCTGAGCTTTCAAATATTTTAGTAAATAAAATTCTTATAAAATATGGAACTGGAATAAAAAAGCAAGAATGTATAGATTTGACAGTAAAACTTGTATTCTTTTTTCTTTATAATAAAATGTTAGATGAAGAATAAGGATATTTGGTTTGTATTATTCTTAGTAAAATATAATATACATGTAGTAAAAATGTTTTTAGCGTTTACCAAAAGGTAAATGCTTTTTTAATTGGAGGTGAAAAATTGGAAGAACTAACAATAAAAGAAATACTTAGGAGTAAGGAAGAAAAAAGAATTTTAACTAGCAAAATTTCAGGAATAGAAGATGAATATTATAAATTTAAAAATGAGAATATACCTTGTGCAATAGTATGGTTTGGAGAAATTAAAGTATTAATTCCTAGTACTCATTTGGGCATAGAAAAAGTAAATAAATCAATAATTAGAGGTATGCTTGGTGCTAGCATAGATTTTATTGTTATTGAATATGACAAGATAAGTAATATTGCTATTGCGAGTAGAAAAGAAGCAATGGAATTACGAGCTAAAATAGAACTTCCAAAATTAAAAGTAAACGATACTATAATGGTTAGAATCTTGGCAGTTGGAACAAAACATATCATTGTTGATTTATACGGAAAAGAGGTAATTATAAAAGCAGAAAATTTACAACACACATATATCGTAAATTGTAAAGATTATTACTCTGCAGGGGAGAATTTAAAAGTCAGAATTAAGAGTATTAATATTGAAAACAATATATTTGAACTATCTGCAAAAGACTTTACAGAAAATCCTTTTAAAAATATAAGAAAATATATTGTCGAAAATGGAGAATATACAGGCAAAGTAATAGCATTTCCAAAACAAAATAGTGGAATAATAGTACAACTTGATAACTCAAAAATTAGTGTTCTTGCAAGAGTTCCACCACGATTTAACAGTTATCCACATTATAAGGATAATGTGTTAATAAGAATCACAGAAGTAAAAGAAAAAAAGAAGTTGATTTATGGCTATCTTATGCGAATAATTTAATAAAAGAAGGTGATTAAAATAAAAGAAAAAGATGAAAAAGTAATTAATTTTTTACAAGACTTTGGTTCTGCTAAGTTAGAACATTTACAAAGATTGTTTGATGAATATAATAATAATTTTAAAAATATTTTATCAGGTAATATAATAAGTAAAAAAGGTAATCTATTTGTGCATAATACTCAAAAAGTAGATGAAAATATGCTTGTTGCATTAGATATCCTGTGTAGATATAAAGGTAGATTTATAACATTTCATAGAAACAATTTTCCAATTTATATTACATTTCTAACAAAAGATAATTTATTATATCATATAATTGTTGCAGATGAGGGAAATAAGAAAGGTATTATAAAATTAGTTAATTCTCCATTATATCTTCCTAAAGCTGATAGGCTAATTCTCGCCTTTCCAAATAGGGAAGATGTAGAGAAAATAACTACTGACATACCATTTTTATATTGCACTTATCCAGATTTAGATGTAATTAATGATGAAATAACAGAAGATGAATAGTTAATTGAATTTTATATGTATTATGAAATAGCTTTATTTATACATTTATTAAATCTTTTAGCAGATATGGCAATATGGCTATTTTTTAGAAAAAAGATAATCGAGTTTAAAACTTTTTTATTTGATTATTATATATTGTTTGTATTAAAATTTTATGATAAAATTATATTGTAAAGTTTATATCTTGGAGGAAAAAATGATTAAACGAGTATTTAACATAATTACTATAGTAGTAGTGATAATATCTGTAATATCTATCCCATATAATTTTATTAGATGGCTTAGAGATAGTTATTATTTAAAATTAGATGAAAAGAATATTAGTGAAATAAATTTATTATTGAATGAAGAGGATAAGTTACCAGAAACGGCAAAAAAAATAGGATATATGGGGGGATTAGGAGACTGGTATTTTATTATCAAATATAATAGTGGACTTCAAGAAAGAAGAATATATGGAGAAAACTCAAATATAGAATTAAGAGACTATATTATTCAAAATGGTTATAGTGAGGGAGAACTTGCAAGTAATGAGTTGGCTATAGCACTGGTTATAATTGGAATTGCTACGATTTACGGAATCATAGAATTAAATAATGTTATGCAAAAAAGAAAAATACAGAAAGAATAAAATGGAAGACAAGTAAGCGACATTAACTTTTATGAAAATGTCACTTACTTTATTTTTAGTAGATTGAGCTACACTTTATACCACTTAAATAAACAAAATAAAAATATTTTGGTATATCTGATAAACTTTATTTAACTTATAAGATTTGGCCAATATCTTAAGTAATATTAAAAAGAAAGAAGGTAATTATATGGCAGATACTAAAGTTAGAGAAATACAAATATGGTTAAATAGTGTTTATAAAGATAATGAAAATTGGGTAACCATTAAGGAAGATGGAATTACAGGTAATAATACAGTGGCAGGACTAATAAGAGCTTTACAAATAGAATTAGGTGTAGGCGTAGATGGAGTTATGGGAAATGGAACAAAAGAGGCTTTTGATGCAATGTATCCAAATGGCTTATCAAAAGATATTACTCCTAGTACACAAAAAATGAAGAATATAAATTTTATAATAAATGGAGGACTATTTTGTAGAGGAATATCAGGTAATTGGGATAATATGGAGATTTTTTCAACTGAAACAGAAGAAGGAGTCATCTTAATGAAAACACAATTAGGCGTAGAAAATCCTGATGGAATTGTACGTGCTATTGATGTTAAATCTATTTTAACTACAGAAGCTTATACTACAACCGGTGGCGAATATAACATCAAAGTAAGAGAAATACAACAAGAATTAAATAGAAAATATTTAAATATGATGGGAGATTATTTAGCAACTAATGGGTTATATGATAGAAATACAAATAATGCTATAAAAAAGGCAGTCCAATTCGAAATAGGTGTTGATGCTGATGGGGTATGGGGAAATGGTACAAAAAATGCTCTACCTGTTATAAATATCGGTTCAGGTTATAAGGACTTAATATACCTACTTCAATATTTACTATATCTAAATGGCTTTGACCCAAATGGTTTTGATGGTATTTATGGTAATGGAGCAAAAACAGCTGTTATTAACTTTCAAACTCTAATGAATCTAGATGCTGATGGAATTGTTGGTGCACAAACTTGGTTTGCTTTAGCTGTTAGTTCAGGAGATACTTCAAGAGCAGCGAATGCTTGCGATACAAGGTTTGAAATAACAGAAGAAAGGATAAACGTATTAAAAAACAATGGATATGAAGTAGTAGGAAGATATATAAATCGGTGGTAGTTTCAAAGAATTAAGAGAAGGAGAATTACAAAGGATATTTGATGCTGGATTAAAAGCGTTCTTTATTTATCAAGAAAACAATAGATTGATTAGTGATTTTAGTTATATTAAAGGATTTAATGCTGGGTTAAATGCATCAAAGTGTGCTATTAAACACAAAGTGCCAGTGGGAGCAGTAATTTATTTCGCTGTAGACTTGGATGTATACGCTGACCAAATTTCAGAGTATATTATCCCTTTCTTCGAGGGAATAAATGATTCATTAAATAGAGATTATAAAGTTGGAATATATGGTCCAAGATTAGTATGCACAGAAGTATCAAAAGCCCAACTAAGCATTAGTAGTTTTGTTGCCGATATGTCAAGTGGATATTCTTGTAATATAGGACAAAAAATGCCAAGTGATTGGTGTTATGACCAATATTGCGAAATTACTAATTTTAATAATGATTTTGATATAGACAAGGTAACTTATAATGGGAAAATAGAAGCTGCAGATCATCTAAGAGAAGAGCCAAGCAATATAGAAAAGTTGAGTAAACAATTAGAAAATTTATATGCTTTAACTAACGAGTATTCTGACCAAAAAAATAAAGGATGGAGCATAATTGAAAAAAATAAAAACATAATGGATTATTTAAGAAATGTAAATAGTTATGTAGGTGATTTTTGGGATTTGGCAGCAGGAAAAGTCGATTCAGATTATATATCATTCCTAGATACTATGCTCATAGATGGACAAAGAAGACAAGATATAAAAGTTCCATCTGAATACGGAGATATGGAAATAACACATTTAGCAGCAAGTATAAGCTCATTACTACATAATTTCTTTGCATTTGACCAAGAATTAAACGATTTAACTGGATGGGCAGGAGATTTACTTCAATTAGGGGGTAATATAGAAAGAATAAAACGTAAACATATGTGTTCGGATACTGACGTATATAGACTAATCGGATGTACGGAGGACAACTTTGCTCAAGAATTATGGTTTGAAAATGCTGAAGCGACTGGATTCGGATGGGTAGATTTAGAGCAGGACATTGATGCAGTTAATATAGCAAGCTTAATAAAAGAAGATATAGAGATTTATAAAGTATTTGCAGCATATTATGGGGGACAATTATACAAGAAAAAGCGTATAAGTTCATTTATAAAGGGAATAGGAGTAGATAACATAGTAGAAAATAAAGTTAAGGAAAAAGCAAAAGAATATACAGATTTAAATAAAGCTTCTACAATAGCATTTTGTGCAATTTTTGGAACATTCTCGAAAGAGGACTTTTCAGAAAAATTATCTAGCCAGTTTGCTAAGAAGATAATGAATATGTATGAAAAAGAAACTCGATAAAAAAAGATAGGAGCTTAATGGCTCCTATCTTTTTTTAGGTAATAATTCCATGGTCAATGGCAAAGTTTAATGCATTTATAGTAGTAGATGCAAATATTTGTCATATACCTGTACTATAATCACTGATCTTAATGCCTGTTTCATAATAAGCTTTGACGACTGTATCTAAAATAGTGTTATCTAAATTTTATACATTATTATAGGTTGTATTAAAGAATTTCTTATTTTGAATTCTTTAATATATTTGGTTACTATATCATCATAGGTCATCAAGATATCGAAAGCGTCTTCTAGACTTTGAAGTGCTTTTATCTTTTGAAGAGTATTCATAATAGTCTTTAACTAAGGAATAATTTTTTCTCTAAGAATTGTTTTGGAGAGTCTGCCATTAAATAATCATCATCTGAATTAGTTGGATTATTAGAGAATGTTAAAGAGGTAAGTGAATTAAAATAATTCATTCCAAGTATTTTCTCCAACAATTCCATCGGCATCTAAGCCTCTATCAGATTGAAATTTAATAACAGCATTTTTAGTTCCATTACCATAAATACCATCGGCTCCTCCTTTAACATAATATCCTCTTCTTATTAATTCATCTTGAACCTTCTTTACATTATCACCACTAGATCCATATCCAATTAAAGAACCAGGATAGCTAGAGGGTATTATTGTTGTAGTTTTTTCTAATTTTGCCCAAGTAGCTGGCCCAATCATACCGTCTATAGCAAGTCCATTATTAGCTTGGAATTGTCTAACTATTTCTTCTGTTTCAGAACCAAAAATACCATCAGCTCCATAATTTAGAATATACCCTTTACTAATTAACTTATTTTGAGCATATGTTACGGCTTCACCAGTTGAACCTTTATAAATTAAAGGCATTTTAGAAGGGGCTTCAGTAGTACTATTTTTTATCTGTTCATTACCACTATAATTTGGAATAGCATATCCTCTTATTTGAGGGCTACCTATTGGATAACTGTATATATTAACTTGGTCACCATGATTTCCCTCAATAGTATATACAGTATTGCCAATAACTTTATCAACAATTCCAACATGGTCAATAACACCATCTTGCTCCCAATCAAAAAAGATTATATCTCCTGTCTGAGGAACGTAGTTTTTATTTCTAGTTTGACCTTTGTTAGCAAACCAGTTAAATCCTGTTGGACAGTATGCGAATTTAGGAACAGTACTTTCTGAAACACCAGCCTTATGCATACAGTAGCTTACGAAAATAGCACACCAGGGTTGGTTAGGCATTCCATACCAAGATCCAAATAAATTATCATTGTTATAACCTTCTTTATACCCTAAATAACTCTTTGCAATTATTGTTATTCTTTGTCTTGTTTCATCGACACTCATAAATTAATCACATCCTTACTTATATATTAAATAGCTATTTATTTGAATATATTCAAATCATATTATAATAAAGAAATATATTTAAACATATAAAATGGTAGAAAACTAATTAAAGTGGTTCAAATAATATATGCAAGATATAATAGCGTTAATCAATTGGAAAAGATGAAAAATCATGGATAGAAAAAATAGAAATTTAAAAAAAAAAGATAATAAAATAATAATCATTTTTTATATCTATATATTTTGGTGTACTAATTAATTTACATACAAAAGTTTTTTTGCTTACAATTTTAGTTTTTTATATTGTAAGCATTTATTATTGTATCTATTTACATCATAAACATTATTAAAACTTAATATATCAATTCAATTGTTGAAAAATTTAAATAAAAATTTATAAGTTTAAGTAGAAAAAAGAAAGAGTATAAACACATATAAATATAAAGGAGGAAAAAAATGGGCATAGAAGAAATCGAAAGATATATTAATAAAGAACTAAAACAATTTAAAATCAAACAATATAGTAAAGGGTATAAATACCTAGCCGCAGCAATTTATATATGTATATTAAATGAAGATGCTATAGAAAATATGAGCCAAAACGTTTATCCAATAGTGGCGCAAAAATTCAAGGTAAAAAATATAAAAAGAGTAAAATGGACATTAGAAAATGCTATAAATATAATTTATAGAGATACAGAAATTAATACACTATGTAAATATTTTGATATAGAAATAGACCAAAAATTAACCGTAAAATTTTTTGTATATACGATAGTAAGTAAATTTATTAATAGTAAACAACAACATACAACTTTTTAAATTTTTTTTTTATATAAATGTATAATTACCATGAAAGGTGCAATAAACATGGAGGAAATATCAAAAATATTTAATAAAATAAATTCAATGATAGCGGTAATTATAACAAGTCTCAATTCTACATTTGGAACAGAGTGGATATTATTTGCTGGATATTTAGTCTTGAATATATTGGATTATTTAACAGGAATAGCGAAAGCAAAATTTACAAAAACAGAAAGTTCGGCAAATGGCTTAAAAGGAATTATAAAAAAGGTTGGATATTGGTTTTTAATTCTTGTGTCTTTTATTATTACATATTTATTGGTTGAGATGGGAAATAAGATAAATATTAATATTGAATTTATTAATTTATTTGCTTGGTTTACATTAGCATGTTTAATTATAAATGAAGCAAGAAGTATATTAGAAAACCTAGTTGAATTAGGATTGAAAGTTCCTATATTTTTAACCAAAGGGCTAGAGATATATCAAAAAATTTTTGAAAAAAAAGTAAATGAAATAGTAGAAAATAAGGAAGAAAAATAGATTTGAGAAAGGAGGTGAAAAAAATGTATACTTATGCGGTAAATAGGGGAAATCATAATATAAGAGTTACAGATTATGCAGTTGACGCAAAGCAAATAGGGACTATCTATCCTAATGAAGTATGTCTATTATATGATGGTGAACAGTATTATCTTACAAAATTTTTAGCTTCAGATGGTAAAATTAAAGATGGTTCTCTTCACACAGATCCAAATCATTTAGAGATTGAATATCTAGGAGATCATCCATATTCAAAAGAAGTAATAGACGGACAAGAATATTTAATCTACAAGATGAGAAGAACCATGACTGTTTATAGAGGAGATAGATCACGTTGGGGAAGCGTAGCTGGTGGCATGTATGTAGCAACAGAAGTACCATGCTGCGGAGATACTCGTAGTGATTGGATGCAAGTTAATTATGTAAAAAGTACAGCTGGTAATTGGATAAAAGTTGAAGGCAAAGGATATGGACATGGATTTGTTGATACCGGATTCGGAAGTGCTTCTGGATATAATTCATGGGCAATCCAAGGTAATTTTTAAGTAACTTCTTAGAAGATTCTTCATTTTTTTAGTATTTGGATATACAAACAAATAAGAACTTAGAAATAAAATATCTAAGTTCTTATTTATTGATAAAAATGTAAATTTATGGTATAATAAGAAAAAATATATTTTTTTTAATATAATTCTAATAAGGAGGTATTATGAAAAAGAAGAATTGGATTTTTTTATTAGGAATAATTTTAATAATTATTGTTTTAGTATGTATTTTATTTGTTTTTGTGGCTAAAAAATCAAAAAATGATGAATTATTAGCTAATTCATCAAATAATATAACAAATAATACAAATACTAATGAAACAAAAGAAAATGAAGAACTAGAGTATTTAACTGAGACATCATCTATCAAGAATTTTATTCCTCAAAATATTACTTCTATTGAGAGAGAAAGTTATATAACAGGAGAGAAAGTAATATATCAAGTTAATAATTATACAGATTTTTGGATTGATATTTTAGAAACAGATTGGCAAAAAACTACCGATGAAGTGGAAGATTCATATTATTACATATTAAATATAAATGGAGATAAAACATGTCATATAAAAATATATAAGAAATTTTTTACAAGTGAAAATAATACAAATACAGATGAAAGTATAGATGTTAAAGGATATGCAGAAGTATATGATGATAATGGAAAAACACAAAGGTATATAGTTCCTATAAGTTTATATAATACTATACATCGCTATACAAATGAAGATTTAAACTTGTATGATAGTAATTTACCTTTACCTAATGAAGATGTTTGCTATGATACTCAAAATGATATATTTGTGGGAATATCTAATGAAAATAAAATAACAGTTCAAAATAATATTAGGTTAATACATTCTTATTTAGAAAATATAATAAAGGAACAAGAATTAAATGATTCTACTTCTCAAGAATGGGTAATCGAAACATCAGATACAGAAATTACATACCAGGACTTATTGGGCACACAAATTATGGAATACTGTGGTAGATTAAAAGAGAATTATAAGACTTTTATAAGTACAATTAATATGTTAAATGAAAGTGAAGAAAAAAGTGATTTGCTAGAAGCTACTAATTTATATAATGAAGCAATGAATGAACACTCTGTATTAAAATTATATAATGCTTATAAAATTATACATGATTATGATTTCTTTGTTATAAACTATCCACCATATTGGAATCTACCAGCTGGACAATCTTATCCAGGAGTTGACGCATATTTCGGGAGTGTAGATGCACTAAATTGAAAATAATAATAAGTTCTTAAATAATTATGAACGAAAATTTTATAATAATAAAGGGGTAAAAAATGAAGAAAAATAAAATATTTCTAATTATTTCTTTAACATTTCTAATGTTATGTCTAATTATATTTATAATTTATAAAAATGAACCAATTATAGGACAAAATATAGAAGAAAACAAAGGTGAGATAGTCCCATCAATGGTTCCGGTTATTCCAGAAGGATTTCATAGTGTTAAAGTAAGTGAAAACGATTGGGAAGAGAAGGACGGAGTTATACAAAATTGGGATAAAGGTTTAGTAATAGAAGATACAAATGGTAATCAATTTGTATGGGTTCCATGTAGTTTAGACGGAAATGGTAATACTATAAAGTTCGCGAGATATTTTTATAATTTTGAAAATAAAGGAATTGATGAATACAATACGACCGATTATATAAAATATGATGGATATAGGTTTGGAGAACCATACCTTAATAATATTACTGAATTGGAAAATAGTATAGAAAAATATGGTGGATTTTATATAGGACGTTTTGAAGTTGGAAATGAAAATAATCAACCTGTAATAAAAAAGAATAGAGAGGCATGGAAAAATGTTACTTATACAGAAGCAAATAAAATTGCAAACAATTTTTTTGAAGGAGACACAAACAATATAAAAACAGCCTTATGTAATTCATTTGTTTACGATACAACAACAGCTTGGCAACATGATAAGTTTGTAAATTGTAAACCGTATGATTATATAAATTACGGGAATTTTTCTGGGAAAGAATGTCTAACAGGAGAAGATGAATCATTATATGTCAAAAATATTGCTGACTTATACGGAAATTTGTTTGAATATACTACTGAAAGATGTAATAATCGTATTATACAAAGAGGGCTTTGTTATAATTATACTAAAGAGGATATAGAAAATAATGATAGCGTTGAAATGAAATATGATAGATTAATGTGTTATTCCGCAGATGATAATAATTTCAAAAATGAACTAGTTGGTTTTAGAATATATATGTATCTAACAAAATAGGCACTTATCAAGTGCCTATTTTTAATTTGAAGTAGTAATATAGATATCTACATCACAAGTAGCAGTAGAAGTTTGCTCCTCTGTGCTTCCTATGTCTCTTAATTCATATCGTAATTTATAATCAACTCCGGGAATAACATCAAATTCTTCTCCTTCATTTATTTCTCCATCTGTTAAGTATAAAAATTTATCTTTTATTTCTATTGGATGATCAGGATCATCTGAATTATACTGTTGCAAATATATAGCTAATCTAAAATTACCTACACCTTCATCTTCAGGAACTGTAACCATTTTAAATAATCCTTGAATATTTAATTTAGAACATAACGGTGTAAAATAAACTCCAGTACTACCTTGTCTATCAATGTTTTTAGCAGTTCCTAGATAATATTGGTCTGCGCCTGCTCTAAGATAAGCATGACCATTTGAACTAGGAGACTCTAAAGATTTAACTGGTTCTACTAATCCTCTATAAGCCACTTTGTCGAAGTCAACTGTCATAAGATTTGGAAAATCAACAGAGTATTCACAGAATTGGTCTAAATTCCATTTTTCAGGCTTCTTATATCCTAGGTTTCCAGAAAAACCAGTAGATAGACTACTTAAATAAGCACTTTCAGCATATCCAGCATCTATTATTCTTTGACATACATTTCTTGTTCCATAAATACCAATTTTGAAAGGATTATTATAAGATTGCATAACCTCTTTTACTTTGGCAAAATAAGGCATTAAGTTTGAAGAAATATCACTATCAGTAGCGTCAAAGTCAACTGCAAAATATATTATATTTCCATTTGGAATACCATACTTCTTAGCGGCATTTATAGCACTTTCTGCGTCATATTTTCCATTTGTTGCAGTAAAAAATTCTTTGCTCTGTCCTTCTTGAAATATTAAAAATATTCCTATGTTTGAATCGATTAACGTTTTAGGTTCTTCTTTGTTTAATTGTTTAAAATTACCGCCAGTTAAGTATCTTCCTACAACAACATAATTTTGAGATTTTAAATAATCTATAATAGTAGAGAACATTCTGAATCTTGTGTCACATCCATTAGCACTTCTAGAAGGATTACCAGTACTTAATAATAATCCCATCCAAACATCAGCACCAACAATACCATCTTCACTTAATAAATTATCAGCTTGAAATTCTAATACTAAATTTGCTAAATTAGAATCCCAAATTTCTTGCTCTATATTTGCATTTGTATATCCATTACAATATAGACACCAAGATAATAAACTAACTGCCCTTTTTCTATTTTCTGGAGTTAAACGTTGAGAATTATCTGGTAATATTGGAAGTTTAGCTTTTGTTCCATCTCCAAATATACCATCTACATCATTTCCTGTTGAGCCTTCAATAACTTGTAAGGCTTTAATTAAAGCAGTATTCATTTCTCTTCCATATATACCATCACATGGGGATAAACCAATTTGGTCTTCATAGTTATAATTTAATTTTTGTTGGATTACACGTATATTATACATATTTTCTGGAGGAGTGCCTAATATTCGAAATTGTACCATTGACATTAGCGCTTTCATTATATTTAAAGTAACAGTAGAATCAGTATTTTTGCATCCAGCATGTTCTTTTAAGTTTGTGACCGCATTACCTTGACCAGATTTAAAATATCCGCTTAACTCTGTACTACCAGTTGAGTATCCTTTAACCCATAAACCGCATTCAACTATACGATAAATATTGCTTTTTGTATTATCGTCTTCATCTTGTACTTGAATTCCATTAGGAAATCTTTCATTAAATCTACTTGTTGTAGTAGGTCCAAAGTTAGTTGATGTTTGAGTAATTCCTAATTCAATTTGTAAAGCTCTTAATAGTGCATATACCGTTTTCCAACCAGCTATACCATCTATATCTTTATCATCTAGAGGAACATATCCTTCTCTACCAGTATAAGTTTCATTAACCCATTCTTGGGCTTTTTTTACTAAAGGGTCCATAAATTCACCAATTATAATATAATTTTTATATTATACCTTTCTATATATAATTAAAGAGCTCTTTATAATATTATAATCAAAATATTTAGTAATTAAAAAAAAATTGTAAAAGGTGGTAAACCATTTACTTGGATAAAAATATTCAATACAATTTTAAACTGCTTTTTAAATCAAAAATGATAATAGTATTATAATAGTCTCATTATTAATATATTAATAAAATAAAATAAGTGAAAGGAGTTTAAAAATGGCAAGTCCTTATTTTGGAGTAAATGTTGGAAATACAACATATAGAATCATGGATATGGATAATATATCAAAACAAATAGGAAACCTATATCCAAGAGAAGTATGTGGACGTCACCAAGAACATGATGGATATGCCTTATTTCATTCATCAGGTGGAGGTCTAAAAGATGGACTTTTAGATCCAAATCAAAATTATAAAATAGATGATATTAAAAATCATCCATATTCAAGAGAAGTAATAAACGGACAAGAATATCTAATTTATAAGATGAGAAGAACCATGAATGTTTATAGGGCAGATGCATCATATTGGGGAAGAGTAGCTTCTGGTATGTTTGTAGCTACAACAAGTTGTACAGCAGGAGAAAGTCATAGAGATTGGATGCAAGTTAATTATGTAAAAAGTACAGCCGGTAACTGGGTAAAAGTTGAAGGTGCTGGATATGGACATGGATTTGTTGATACTGGACTTAGTATAGCTTCAGGGTATAATAGCATACCTTTGTATGGTAATTGGTAAAATCCATAATTTATTAGAGAATAAATAATTATTTTATTTAGTCCATTTATATTCTAGTGGTATACAGTAATTAAATTTGTATATATGTGGTTTTTCATATTGGTCTAGTAGAGATACTAGACCTCCTTATTTATCTAAGCAATATACTTTTGAACCTAATATAAAGAGTACATACTTGTACTCTTTATATTAGATTTGATTGACTAATACCAATATATGTAGAAAAAAAGTATAAAAGGGACAAGAGTAGTATAATAATTTAAAAATTATAAGTATTAATAGCTTTTATTAGATTTAGTACAATATATTGATATTTATCCTCATTTCCACGTGAATATTTTTTGATTAAATTTTCTTTATCTTGAATAATTTGCATCATTGCGTTTTTATCACCAAGCTGAGCTTTTTTACCCAATTCATACAATTTAATTTTTTCCATAATCATTACCTCCCATAAAATTTTTCAATTTTTTTAGTGCCCTTAATTTTATTCTACTAACAGACTTGTAATTAATTGACAAAATAATAGATATATCATCTAAAGATAATCCACAATAGAATATCATAATAATAACAAATCGCTCTTGTTCTGAAAGATATTTTAAGGCTTTTGATAATTTAGAATTTTCAACTGATAACGTAAAATCAGCTGGATTTTCAAATAAATGATCTTCTTGGGACATACCGTTGATAGAATCGCTAAAAAAGTTTTCGTCATCTAGAACATTTAATTCTATGCTATTAGTTTTTGCATTTTTCTTGAAAAAATTGTTAGAAGAATAAATTATAGTTTTTGTTAAAAAGGCGTCAAATAGATATGCTTTTGATTCAATATTATTATTTTCCATAATAAAACCTCCTTAATTACAAAAACGTAAAAAAAGGAAAAATTTTACAGTAAAAAGTCGAAATTTATCACTTAATAAAATGTAAAAATTTTTTTATAAAGAGAAAATATAATATTGATTAAAATGGAAAAATATGGTAAGATAAAAGGGGCATTGAATTATGAAAAATAATTATTTAGCAAAATCTTTGCCAAACTTATTGAAAAACTATAAAAATGATATAGAAAAAGATAGTTTTAATAATTTTTATGTAACTTATTATGATTATATAAGGAAAATCGCTCATTCTATAACAAATGAATACGAAGCTAGTAAAGATATAACACAAGAAGTCTTTGAAAAAATTATTAGACTTAATAAAAATAAGATCCCTAACGAAAATATAACTAGTTGGCTATATACGATAACTAAAAATACAGCTATTGATTATATTAGAAAAAATACTAAAATTACAAAAGTAAAATTAACAGAAAACATTTATGATAGTGAATGTAATCATGAAGAAAAAATTTTAGATAAAGAACTATTTGTTGTAACAATTTCAAAATTAAATGATAAAGAGAAAAAGATTTTATCATTAAAAATATACGGCAATTTTACATTCAAAGAAATAAGTTATTTATTAGGTTATCCAACCTCGAAAGTGAGATATACATATTATAAAGCTATAAATATACTTCGACCAATAATTATAATATAAGTTACATAGAGATTTATTAGATTGTAATTAAAAATATTTCAAAAAGAAAAAATAGTCTATCCTTTAAATGGATAGACTATATAAATTTTATTCAATATTTTTAATATCTTTTAACATTAAAAATTCAATCAAAAAAATCTAATTTAGAAATTTTATTTAGTTTGATAGCCAACTACACTTAGCATTTTCTCCTACTTTCAAGCTGCAAGTTGATTTTTTTTAATTTCAAATTCTTCTATTTGTTTTATAAAATCACTTGCACAATTTTTTATTTTTGTACTTAAATCCATTAAAATATTAGGATTACCATTTGCATATTTAGTAATATAATTAAAACTACACATAGAATTATCAAGTCCAAAGTAGTCTGCAACTATATAGGCAACAGATTCAACAAATGTTTCAGATAAATTTTTATCAGTCTTATAATCAAAGTCATCATATATTCCATGTGTCAATTCATGCAGTAATACTGCTACCTTCGCATCAACAGATAATTTTTTGTCTATTGTAATTGTTTTATTTTTAGGACTATAAAAACCTTTTAATCCTCCATATAAGTTTTCTTCGTATATTGGAAATTTACTAAATTGCTTTAATTTATCAAAAAAAGAACCCATATTTTTACTGTCAAGCATTTTAACTTCTAGTGGTATTGGTTCCCCAACGGTTTGAGATATATCATATACATATACTTGTTTATATGCTATATAATTATATGTTTGTTCTTCTTCAACTTCTTTACCATCTATGATTTTTTTTACTTTTGTTTTTCCTTGTGCTGGCATTCCTGCAGTTATTTGTATACTTTTTGCACCTTCAATTAACTCTCGTCCAATTTCTTTCCATTTAGATTTTCCAGCAACATTAGTAGCGTCAGGGAATTGACTATATATTAGAACAATGTTATTAAAACTATATTTAGTAAATTGATTTTGAAATTTCAAATATTTTGCATATTCTCCATTTTTAACAATATTTTGGACATTATTTAATACTTTTTCATATATTTCCTTTGCTTTAGCCTTTCGGTTATAATTTTTTGCATAATTCATCTTTTCGTTCCTCCTTTTATGCAACCACTTCATTAAGCTTATATTTTATAATCTTAATTTCTTGTTTTTTCTTATATTTTTCCTTTTGCTCTATAAAACTTCTAAATCCAAGCCATTTATCAATAAATTCCAACTGTTCTTCCGAAAAATCTCGGCTATGATGAGGTAGTTCTTTTTGCACTATACGACCATTTTTAAATTCTAGAGTTATAAATGATTTATTAATTTCTGATAGATTTCTTATAAAGTAGATTTCCGTTTCATTTTCTATATATGGTTTGAGATACATATATCCAACACAATTCCCCTGCTGTGTACCTTCGTCTTTTAAATCAGATATACTAGGAGCAGGGAATATAATAAATCTCCCGTCTTCATAAGTATATTTTGATAATTTTAGATATCTTAAATATGCTTTAAACTGTGTATCTCTATCCTCTTCAATAGCAATTTTTTTCTGCATTTTATCGTGTCTTGAGATTAAATTTCTTGGAAATAAATCTTTTGAGGATTTATAATTATATGAAAGCTTTTTAGCCATATTTAAATAATCTTTATAGATATTCAAATTGTTTAGTCCTTTTTGATATTTCATTAATTTTTTTAGAGGAATTTCTTTACTTATTTCTTTTATTAGATTCATATTAGTATAATTAATTTCTATCCCAGATTTTAAGAAGTCATCTAGCACATTATTTTTAATTAAGAACCTTAAATAATTGATATTAGTATAACGGTATTTTTGGATTAATTCCTTATCATCCTTTTGTAATATCTGTAATAGCATTAGTTCTTTATATGAAACATCATTATCTTGCATAAATTTTAAAAAGCTTTTAGGGACTTTAAATCTTTTATAGAAACTGCCAGTTCTATTTAATGCCTTAGAGTAAAAACACAAATTGTATAATTTCATATTCCACAATAATTCAAAACTACTATAAGCTGCCAACTCTAGTACATCTAAAAAATTATAACAATAATATGAAAATTTATTCATAAATTCTTTTATTGGTGCGTATTCCATAATTGTACCTTTTACAATTCTTTTTTTGTCATATGGATATGTAGGATTATCTGTCAAAAATTTATGTCCTTTATATTCTGACCAATTAAGTTTGTTGAAACCATGATATACTCTCAAAACTCCAAACATATTAATATAAGCATTATTGCCTAAAAATCTGCCTATACCAGGAATAATCCTTGCATATTCAATACAGCTTCTTTTGATTTTTTTATCACCTTCTTCAAAATAAGAATATATTTCAAATATCCTTATAATAACTTTTTTATCCATTCTTTGAACTAATACAACAGATTGTTCAAAGGAGTGTCTATAATAATTTATTCCATAAACACATGACATTTGCTTGCAGTGAGGACATTCTATATAATCACGAACTTTTATTGTTTTATCAATAAAATATTTATTGCAATTAGTACAATATAGCTTTTTATTTCCTTTATCTTTTATAATAAGGTGGTGTGTTTTAGAATTTTTTTTAATAAACTCGTTCCAATGTTTTGGGAACTTACACTTCTTATCTATTTTTAGCATTAGTTCATCTATTTTTTCTTGTTTCATTTCATAACACCTCCAAATAAAGATATTTGTGCTATTTCTTTTTTCGTTTCTATATTTTTTTTGGCATCTTCCAATGAAACAACATTATTTTTAATATTTTTATTTTTAGGAGATGTTTTGGCTTTTCTATCACTTTTAGTTGTATTTTTCTTTTCTATTTTTAAAAAAGAATTTGGTAATGAAAAATACATAATAGCCCATGCATAAACAACTTCATTTGTAATGTAATTCCAACCGTTTTTCATGTATTTACTCGCTTTATCTTTTATAAACTCACACATTTGAGCAAGTGTTTTTTCTTCACTTAGATATCTTTGTTCCATATCATCTCGAGATAATAAATATTCTACTGTTTGAACTAAAGCTTTATCTTCTTGGTCTTTTACCTGCTCTTTTAATCTATCAAAACCAGTCATTTTTTCTTTACCTCCATTTTTTTAAATCTTTTATATAAATCGCTTTTTGATTCTCTTTCCATATATTTTTTGTAGTTTTGCAAGCCATATTTATTGATTTTGCTTTCTTTTTCTCGTTTTACCGCTTGAATTACTTCGTGTAGTTCTGTAAAGCTATAAAAACGGCAAATAAGGTCATCTTTTATAATGACCTTATCTCCTACATAATCTTTTATTACATTAAATCTATAACTATATTTCTTCTTACCTGGATGATCTGCTATTCTAATAGCACAAGAAAGTCCATAGTCTAATTTAATATAAATTGAACTTGTAGTATATGAATTATACATATGAACAATAAATCCTTCTGCAATTAGCTTTTGAACTAAAATATTTGCTATTTCTTTACCATTCATATTATGCCGCCTCTTGGGATATTATTTTATCTTCTTTTAAATACTTTTGCTTGTCGATTTTTTCTGTAATCAATTTTAAACTAGCTTGCATAAATTCAACTTGAAATTCTGGAATATCTATAACTGATACTCTTGCAATTTTTTTCCATTAGATGTGGGCGCGACAACTAAGTCGCCGACCTCTAAAGGAATTGCAGTAAAATAAGAATATGCCTTTCCACTAAATGTCTTAGGCATATATCTGTCTTCATATTTTACACTTACTATATTTGTTTTCATTCTATTCTCCTCCTTTATTAATTTTGAGCTAATAAAATTCCTTAAAATGGTAAATTATCACCATTAGAAATAAAATCTTCTGATATGTCTTTTTCATTTAAATTGTCGCTAACAGTCTCTTGTGTATTATCAGTATTTCCCTCAATTTTTGTAAAACTATCAGCAAAGTCAATTTCTTCAGCAATAACTTCAGTTACATGTTTTTTTATACCATTTTTATCTTCGTAATTTCTTGTTTGAAGTCTACCACTAATACAAACTTGGGTACCTTGATTTAAAAATTTTTCTACAAAGTCAGCAAGCTTAGAAAAAGTAATTATATTGAAAAAGTCAGTTTGACTTTCTTCACCTTTTTTAGTGTATTTCCTATTCACAGCTAAACTAAATGTGTTACTATTCACAGCTAAATTTTAAAAATGCACTAAAACAGGAGGGAATAATCTAGTTATTCTCTCTGTTTTAGTGCTTGGATAATTTGACTTATTCAGCTTTACCATTTAAAATTTCTTCTAATGTATATGGTAGCAATTTTTACATTATTTGCTTGTGAATATTTGATTTCTGGTTTTTTTGTTAATCTTCCCAACAAAATTATTATATTCATATTAAATTCCTTCCTTTCTTGTTAAATGGTCCATTCATATTCATAATGATTTGAATAATCCTTTAATTTATCAACATTGATAAGACAATAGTCGATGGTTTCATTTTTAATAGCTATGGAATTACAAGGTTTTCTTGAATAAATTTCTTCAACAATTCCAAGTCTTTTTAAAAACTCTGTCATACCTGTACCTTCAGAATAATTTTTTATGGTAGCAGTATTAGGAGCATATAAATAATCAGCCATATTAACGGTCGCTATGATAATGTTTTCACCTTTTGAATTAACAATACTAATTGCCATTGCTTGTTTGTTATACAAATAGTTTCCTACATTAAAATAGCAACTTCCATAATTTTTATAGTTAAATGTTTTATATTTCATAAATTTACCTCCTTACTTAATTATCTTGTCTTATCACTATAAACTTTAGTATACTTTCGTTTATACGATATTTACTTTCCAATTCTAGTATAATATTAGGCTCACCAGAAAAATCGATTAAAACATAATAAGCATATTGATATTTTCTGATTTCATAAGCTAATTTTCTTTTTCCTAAATGATTTTCTTTTAATATTTTTCCATTATTAGTAAGATAATTTCTAATTTCCTCTATAACAGTATTTTTTCGCTCTTCTGTAATATCATCCTTAATTAAAAAAATAGTTTCGTAATTGTTCATAATTTAAATCCTTCCTTTCTTACTTATGCAACATTTTTAAAGATAGATTCTTTATTATGCTCTTTATTTTTCTCTTTCATTTCCTTTTGTCTGTAATAGTATTCTTCTAAAAATTCTTCTTTATATATTGAAATTTTCTTTTGATGTCTTGCAAGTTTAAAAATATTGTAAAATTTTAGTATATCTGTTCTTTTCATTGAAGTAAGTCTTTTGTTTTTTGTAGAAACAACTAAAAAAGTTCCATATAAGATGCACCCTTGAAAAAGTCTATTAAACTCATCTTTTTCTGCATTTTGATTAGCAATAATTAAGTTGTTTTTACTTGCTTTTATCTTTAATAAATCATTTCCTATTAAAGCTCTTACAAATTTCAAACTTCCTGGTATTTTAACTCTTTGTACCTCTTTGTTAGGCATTACTAATAAACATTTTATTTTCATATGTAAATCTTCCTTTCTTTAAAAAAAAGAGATTTGGCAATTTCCTTTTACCATGACCTCTTTGAATTTATCTTGTATTGTTTTGTTAATAATGATTTCTTTTTGATTAGTAGTGTTATCTTCTGTTTTTTGTATAAAATCCTTTCTAAACTTCCAATACTGTAAAAAATATAGCGGTGTTACTAATGTAAATTTAATTTCTTGTGTTAATGCATTACCACATTTTACAATAGCAGGTATTCCATATAATGATAACTGTATATAAGCCATGAAAACACATATATCAGAAATATCTGTTACATCCACAAGTATATCCGATTGATAATTTATGTTGTGTTTTTTTAATACCTTAGCATAAACTAAAACAAGTCCGACCAGAACCACAGGCTGGATCCATAACCGTTATGAAGCCATTTTTTTCTATTATTGTTTTAAAATTCTCGCCTTTTTCAACATTAATTTCTGCCATAAGTTCAGCGATATGTTCAGGTGTAAAAACTTGTCCTAATTTTTTATCCTTAGACTTGGTATCCATATAAATTGATCCTATTATATCTACAATTTCATTACTTTCCTCATACATAATAATTAATTCAGCAAACATTTTGGTAAACAATTCTTGCTCTTTTTTATTATAAGATTTTATTGTTCTTAAATATTCATTTTCCAATGTTTCATTATGTGCAAAGGATCTGTAAATACTAATTGCACACATTTTTACAAAATCAGAAAAAACATTTAGTCTATCATGGCAATAGGATAATTCATCAAAAATCTTGATAAATTGTGAATTTTTTACTTCATACATTTTGATACTCCTTTAATAATAAGAAAAAGACAGAATATGTCTGTCTTTTCTATAAATTTTATGCTGCTTTTGAAATAGCAGTGGCATTCTTGTTATAAAGTTTTATAGTTTTTGCGTTAGTTATTAGAGGTTTTATAATGGTGCAATCCACATTATTGTAATAATCTGCAATTTTTAAATTTGAGCCTTTGACTACATTAGATACAATTATCTGAGAATTATCAGTATATTCTTTTATGAAATCATAATCAGCGCAAGATTCCATATCATCAATAAAGATAGGGAAGTTTGTTTTTGCAATTTTATTAAACATATTGGCAAATTCTAAAGCAGTTGCAATAGTTTCAGAATGAGATAAATTAGAGAGTAGATTATCTTTATATGTTATTATAAAATCTTCTTTTATTTCTCCGGTAGTCTTTAAAACAGAGTAGAATTTTACTTTAACATCTTTTAAATAATGTTTAGCAAGTTTCATCTTTTCCTCAATATAAGAAATATATAACTTTTGTGCTACTTTTCTTGTTTCTTTTAAATCACTGATTAATTTATTTTGTATAGAAATTTGTTTATTAAAATTAGATATGTCATTTTTTGCATTTTGTATATTTTTTTCTTTGATAGAAATTTCATTATTAAATTTTTCTATTTCTTTTTTTTCTAATTCTAATTTGTCTATATTTTCTTTTATATTAGCAATTTTTTTAGTATTATCTATACTTGTATCTCCGCCTAATGCATGATATTGACATCTTTCCATTGCAAGTTTAAACTTTAAATCCTTTTCTTTTGTTTCTAATGTATTTTTCTTATTAAAAGCATCCGTTAAATCTTTTTTCATATTAGCAATAGTTTTTTCTTTTGCCTCGTCTTGTATATGTTGCTCACAAGTAGGGCAAATGCAGTCTGTTCCATTTTTTATTGCTAAATATTTTCGCTTGCCTGATTTCATAGTTTTTTCAAGTTCTGTAATTTCTGTTGATATATTTAAAATTTCTTTTTCTAAATCCTCAATTTTTTGCTTTTGATTTTCCTTATCTATGATTTGCTTATCATTTGATAATGAATCTAATTCTTGATAGGCAAGAGAAAGTTCAACTTCTTTTTCAAATTTTTTAGATTCAGGTAATTTTTCATCTGCTATATTTTGTGCATAATCAATTTTTCCATTTAAAGTAGTAATATAACTTTCTGCTTTCTTTATATCTTGATTTAATTCTGATATGTATGTTGGTATGTCTTTTGGGATGCCCTCTAATAGTTTTTGATCTTCTTGGCTTAAATTATTATATGCAATATCCATAAAAATATTTAATATGTGAGTATTTATAAATTCCTCTTGCTCTTTTGGAGAAAGCATATTATAATATTTTATATCTCTTAAGACAACATCTTTAAAGCTACTAAATAATTCTTTTGATGATAGTTCTTCAAACTGTTTATTAGTAATTTCTTGTAATTTATTAGAAATATAAAGTTCTTTTAATTCTTGTTCACTAAACTTGTTATAAATCTCTCTTACATGTATTTTAAAATATCTTTTTAATAAATTTTGCTTTTGTAAATCAATAAGTTCATTAAATATCTCAATAGGTTTTACATCAGATAAATATTTATCTACCATTTCTTTTTGTTCTGAGGGTTTTTTTGATAAAAAATATAATGGGTTTATGATAGACAAAAACAATTTTTTATCTTTATAAAAGCTAATTAATTCATTTTGTGTTATTTTTTTTCCATCGAGTAATATAGAATTGTCTTTTGTTTCAATTCTATTTTTAGTACGAATTAGTACATGATTAACTCCTTGATTATCCGTAAAATGTAATTCTCCATAGGAGCTATCTACATTTTTATTGATAAGGCAAGATTTTTCATCTCCTGATAAGTTAGTTCCTAAAAGTGTATTTACAATAGCATAAAGAATATTACTTTTCCCAGAGCTATTTTTTCCACTAATAGCTGTTGTATCATATAATTTTGTTTCAAACACTTCTTTGAATTTCCTAAATCCGTATTGTTTTTATATAATTAATTCTCATAATTATTTTCTTTCCTTCCTTTTTCTTTCATAAGGTTTTCGTAAATACTTTGGTAATATCCAATCTTCAGAATTATCTGTAAATCTGACTAAATAGTCTTTGAAATAAGGATCTCTTTCTACAATAATAGCAGATTTATTGTTATAAAACTTTCCAGATTTTTCTCCATATCCTTTTACAAATACCTTATGATTTTTTTTGAATTTACCATACATTAAAAGTTCTCCTTATCTATATTTTTTTGTTTCTTGAACGTTGACTTTCATATAATTTTTATATATGATATAAAAAACAATGCAAATGACATTGTAAACAACTGTAGTAGTATAAGAAACCCTATCTTATGCTGCTATATTTTTTTGTGCTTCTTTTTCATTGTTTTGTACGAACTTAAAACCTGTTAATATTTTTTTATCATTAAATTCTTGTATTTCTGTTTCTAGAACAGAACCGATACCACATTCAAGTATTTGGTCAATTAAATCTGGTTTAACAATAAAATTAGCAGGATTATCTGTCATATCGTAAAATTCCCCAATAAAATATTCCTTCGGTTTTCCACCTTTCATAAATTTTTCTGTATGATGATTTGTAAAATAGTAGCATCTATTAATATTAGGATTTTCTGACACTTCAATTTTTGTTATTTTTTGAACACTATTTTTTGCTACTCTCTTTTTAGGTTCTTTTTTTGGCGTTTCAGATATCTTTTTAGTATTATTTTCTACATTGTTATTCACAATTTGTTTGTTTACTGTGGATTGTTTTATTGAATTTTCTTCATTTTGTGGATTTGTTGTGTTAGAAATAAAATCTTCTTTTTTAATAATATCAATTATATAGTTGTTGAATGTCTTTCCGTCTTTGGAGTTTTCAACTTGTTTTAGAAATAAAATATAACTTCCTTTAACACTTTGTCCTTGCTCTTTTTGTAAAGAAAAATATTTATAAAGTGTATCTACTGCTTGTTGGCTAGTAATTTTCATAAGCCATAGTCTATCATTTGCTATTTTAGGAATTAAAAACTTTAGCCAACCTACTTTTTTGCAATCAGGTGAACCAACTTGTTTTTTCTGTCTATATTGACAATTACTACCTAAACACTTTATTCTTTTCCAACCGCTCTTGTGCTTTTTGATTTGCTTCATCAGTTCCATACATGCAATAACATACTTGTCCTGACTGGTTTGACCTTGAATATTTTGCGGAAAAAGGCTCATCTGTAATAAATTCTATTTCTATACTTGTTTTTCCTTTATACATTTGGTTAAATTTTTGTAAGTATCCTTGCATATATTGATCTTGAACTTTTGCTATAAAATGACCTAATTCTTTTGCTCTTTTTCCTCCATTTGCAGTTGGTACTTGTTCTCCATGCTGTATTCTTCCGATTACTGGTAAATTTACGTAAATTGTTTGTTCCATAATATTTCATCCTTTCCACCTATTATGCAGCAACTAATTTTTCAGCATAACAGTAATTTTTTTGTATTTTGCTTGTATCAATAGTATAAACTGGATATATATTGTCATCTACAACACATATTCCTATTTGATTCCTGATAATACCAAGTTCTAATAACTGTGGTATTAGGGTAGGCTTAAATTTACAATCAACCACAATTTCATCTTCTCCAAGCACTTTACTATTTTGTTCTAGTGAAATATCTGCAAAGTGTGCAGTTTCATTAGTGGTTGGATCAGTACCAAACAAACTAAGTTGCAAATCTCCATTAGAATATCTTGAACTATGTAAAAAACAGTTTGTAAATATAGTACTATATAGTTCAAAACTAAATCCATTTTTCATAATAACTAAATCTCCTTCCAAAAATTTTGTGTAAAAAGATTTTTTTGATTAATCCTCCTTTCCTTAAATTTGGGCAAAAAAATAGAAAGCAATATTCAAAAGTTATTAGGGGGCATACTTTTAGAATAATTACTTTCTTTTTATTTAAACATACACAAAAAAATTTATATAATTGTTATGCTAAATACCCATTTTATGCTACATTATATAAAAATGTAGAAATTACTACTACTAACTATAAACTTTAGTAGTTATGCCATAAAAGCTATTCTTTTATGGGTAGTTATAGTTTGAAAACTATAACATGAATCTTATTACACACTTATATTTTATAGGGTTTAAAAAATTATTTCAATAAACACCAAAAATTAATTTTTTTAGTGTATATTTCAACATTTTTTTACAATTTTTATAGGGATATTTTTTGGAAAAGCCCAAGATTAACGCAAAAAATTAATTTTTTAAAAATTTTTCTTCACTATTTTGTTTTTTAAAATCTTTTTATACAATTATACTGTAAGGAGGATTACTATTATGAAAAAAAAGAGTTATGATTTTTTTGATATAATGTTTGATTGGTTTTCAGATTCTGATATTTTCGATATAGAAGATTCTAATCTTAGAAATTATCATAAAAAGTGTGCAAACATTTCAAATAAAATGTACCAATTTATAAATCACAGAGTACATCCTAAAAGTAGGCGATCTTTAATAGAAATCATTGATGAAAGGAATAATACTATTTCAGAATACTATGAAAGGGAAAATAAAATTTATTACAAAAATGGTTTTTTACAAGGTATGTATATTACACTTTCTATGCTTTATTATACAAAAAATAAACTTAACAAATGAATCACTCTATATCATGTATATAGAGTAATTTATAAAAGTAAAAAATATGTAACATAACTACACTTATGATACATTTTATTACTTTTTTATAAAACTTTCTTTTAGAAAATGTAACATAACTGAACAAAATCATAGCAAAAAAATGTAACATAATTGAAGGGGGATTTTATATGATAGATAAATTTAAAACTTATATGCTAGAAGAAGGTCTATCGCAAAATACATATAACTCATATTTAAAAGATATCGAGTTATTTGAAAAATATTATAAAGATTCATATAATGAAAATTTAATAAGACTTTCTCATGCAGATATATCGATGTATAAATCATATCTATTAAATCACAATATATCTGCTCAAACCGTCAATAGAAAATTATATGCATTAAAAATGTATAATAAATTTTTAGTAGAAGAAAAAATACAAAACGATATAGTTGTTAGGGAAAAAGATTACATTAAAATACAAGATTGTTTATTGCACGAAGATATACCAACGCAAGAACAAGTAAATAAATTAAAACATTTTGCTAGTCAAGACAAGAAAAATGCGAAAAGAGACTTTTGTTTTATCTGTTTACTAATATACGGTGGTTTTCGAGAAAGTGAACTTATAAAAATCAAATTAACAGATATTAAGCTGAACGAACGATTTATAAATATAATAGGTAAAGGAAATAAATTTAGGCAAGTTGTAATAAACGATTTAATGTATGATGCCTTAAGATATTATATTGAGGAAAGAGAAAGTATGAAAATAAAAAATCCTTATCTATTTATAGGTCAAAAAAATAAAAATACAGTAGAACATTTAAATAGAAATTTTTGTAATAGATTGTTAAATAAGTATAAAAAGTTGTGTAAAATACTCAATTTACATCCTCATTTATTAAGAGCTTTCTTTTGCAGTAATGCTCTCCATAATGCTGGCTATACAATAGAGCAAGTTGCAAATCAAGCAGGACATAGTAGTTTAAATACTACTAGAGTATATTTAAGAACTAAAAATGAAGATTTATTAACTTTATCAAATAAATTGTAAGATTCCAATGAGTAATTTAAACATAGCCACAGATTTTGTATTTAGATAAAGAATAGTTAAGATAGCAGCTATAATCCTGCTATTCTTTTTTGTCATAAAATGCCTTTAAAGCTGAAATAATTCTAAAGTACATTTTTAATTCCTTTTTTTGAGCTATTATCTAAATATCTATCAATCGTTTTTCTTATATTAAATTCTCTATTCTTATTATTACCAAACAATATATAATCCGAACTAGCTCCAGTTGCATTACATATCTTATTTAATGCAGAAATGCTAATCATTATGCCACCTCTTTCTAGCTTTCCTAAATGATTTTCTGATATTCCACATCTTTCAGCGAAAAGTAATCGAGTTTCTTTGAAGACATTTTCTCGTATATTTCTAATTCGCATTCCTATTTCTATTGCGTCTAAATCCATTTTTATATGCCTCCTGTTCCTATTGTTACTATTTTACATTCCCTTGTAGGAATAATGAATATTCTATCAGTGCCAATTTTCTTTCCTTTATAGGAACAAAGAATGCTTGAAATGTTCAATTTTACAATATTTGACAATTTCTGCTACTTTGAAAAATCCAATATTTAGAAAAAAATATGGTAAAATTCAACATTTTTTATATCGTAGCAGTATAATAACGGTGGGTTTATTGAAGCCTATTTAGGAAGAATATAGATCAAGACAAAAGACTAACTTATATAGTAAACAAATGATAGATATATTAATACTAAATATGGTTAATAGGCTCATTTTTTATGTAATTTTTTATGAAAGGAGGTTTTATATTTCGGTTTGTGTTCCTCTTAAATAGAGTGGATTAAACCCAAAACAAAATTTGGGAGGAACACTTATGCATAGTGAAAACAATTATAATGAAGAAAGGTTTGATAGTTACCTTAATAAAACTATCATATTATCATCAAGGTCATATTTTAAAAAACAAATGAAATTAATAAATAATGAAAAGATGATTGTTGATAATGAGGACTACTCAGCTTTATTACAAGGGTTCATTGACCTCAATAGTTCTTTTTCATTATTCGAAGATATTGATATGTCATTACAATTAAAAAAAGCATTGAAGTCACTGTCTGCTATCGAGCAGGCAGTTATTTTTTTACTATTTGATGAAGAACTTTCCCAAAAAGAAGCAGCAGATATCTTAGAGGTATATTCTAAAACAGTCAGCAAAATCAAAATAAGAGCAATAAATAAGTTAAAAAAATATTTTAAGGAGGATTCAAAAAATGGAAAATAAAAGTTTATATGAATTAGGCAAATTAGCTCAATCAGGAGATGATATGTCAATGTTAGAAATTATCGAAAGAAAAAAGAAAATGATTAAAAGGTATAGCTTTGGCGATGAAGATAGATATCAATATATAATTTTAAAACTGATAGAAGGAATAAAAAATTATAAATTTTAAAATTTTTAAAAATTTTTTGTAATTTAGGGGAGAATTTTGGTGACTTACTCAATGTATATATAGTGAAGGGCAAATTTTAGGAAGCACTATATTAAAGGACAGGTCGAACTAGCTCTCATCTGTCCTTTAACTAAATTTAAGAAAGGAGAAAATAAAGCATATGTTTTTTAAGTGTCTATTAGTTGGATTATCACTTGTATTAATAATTTTTATATTCGATGTTATATTACCTAAAATAAAATTAAAATATCGTTTATATAAAGAGTCAAAAGATAGGCAAAAAAGACGCGAGGCCTTTGCTAAGAAAATGAAAGAATTAGAGATAAAATAATTTCTCTAATAGTCTTGTCATATCCAAAAAGTGTCGACAAAAAATTAACTAATAAAAATACAAGGTGGTATTACATGGTAATGCAAAAAGATAAAATACTTAAGCTATTTTATACTGAACATTTAAAAGTAAAAGATATAGCAGGAATTATAAAAGTTAGTTCTGCTTATGTAACGAAAATTATAAAAATAGATTCTAGGTATGAAAAAGAAAAAAATTTCAGAAAAGAAAAATCAAAAGAAAAAAGAAGATTAGAGCAAAATAATTTTATTAAACAAAAAAGAGAAAACAAAAAAATTGAAGATAATTATGCGTTTGTTCAAGAGCAACATAAACAAGCATCACAAGAATTGTCTAAAACTAGAAAATTTAGTGATGAAAATTATAGAAAATGGAACAGTAGTGCTTATAAATATAACCCTTCAAGAAAAAGGTATGAGTTTGATGAACAACTTGGCCGCTCTTATGATGTACCTAAATATGTAAAAGAAAGGTAAGCAAATTGTTTTTGCAAAAGGTGTGAAATTATGGAAAAACATCTATTAAGACTCATTAAACTTGCAGATGAACTAAATGAAAAACAAGATAAAGTATATGCAGAAATACATTATTCAGGAGATAACAGTAAAAAATTAGAAATTTATATTAGAGTAAAAAGAGAATTTAGTTATGTAGAAAAATTAGAAATGAAACTAACAAAAGACTCTCTTATAAATTGGGAAAGTGCAGTTAATTTATTAGAAAACTATGTAAAGGGAGGTGCTAATAGTAATGAATAAAAAGGAAGCAGTTGCTTATGCACAAGTAACACTTGATTATATGCAAAGTTCAAAATACAAAGGAGAAATTAACCCTAATACCTTTGGTATAGAAATGAAACAATGTTTTAAAATATATAATAGAAATCTTATACAAAGTATTGCATCTTCACAAGATTGGGCTAGAAATAAATTAGAACAAGCCAAGAATGGATGTGATACTAATGAATAATAGTGAAAAATTAGAAACATTACGATTTGGGATTACAGTAGATGAAGCTAGAAAGCAATTAGGAATAGGTAGAAACTTAATGCTAAAATTAGTTAAAGTTAATGGATTTCCAGCTATTCGATTTAAAAGAAAAATAATAATAAATGGAAACAAATTACAGGAATGGTTTGACAAAAACTATGGTCAATATGGTAAATATAAATATTAGTATGTTCAACCTTGTTTTTTTCCAAATACGATTATAAAATATAAATAGGTTTTTAATAATAAATCTATTTATATTTTCTTTTTACTAAATTGAAAGGAGACCAACTATGAAAAGTCAATAGTTTTTTAGAAAAAAAAATAAAAAAT
>CAKNIZ010000003.1 GCA_930980855.1 uncultured Clostridium sp. | reverse complement strand
ATTTTGCGAATGTTCTATTCCCATAAATACCTCCTTTACAAATTACTCGTATAATAAACATGTAGTCCATTATACATTTTTTAATTCTTAAATCCATTGTATAATATCTACATAGACACTGTGGATTAGTGCAAATTACTATCGCTTTGACGATTACATTAATAGACTCTAACCACAGATGTTTGTTTAATTGTTAATTAGTTAGATAACGCTTGACGTTTAATATTGAACGAGTTTACTTTCGGCAAGCATTTTGTGGAACACATTGTCTAAATATTTTGTAAAGGAGTTTTTTCTATGATTTATGTTGGAATTGATGTTGCAAAAGATAAACATGATTGTTTTGCTATGAATTCTGATGGCGAAATATTAATCGAGAAATTAACCATAACAAACAATTTAGATGGTTTTGAAAATCTCTACAATTCTTTAATGAATTTTTCTAATTCACTAGACAATATTAAAGTAGGGCTTGAAGCTACTGGCCATTACAGTAATAATATTCTAAACTTTCTGACCGAAAAAGGATTTAATATCTATCTTATTAATCCATTACAAACTAATCTTTATGTAAAAGGTCAAAGCCTTAGAAAGACTAAAACAGATAAGTTAGATGCTCACATAATTGCTACAATGCTTATCTCAGATAACTTAAAACCCTACATACCAGTATCATATCATATTTCTGAATTAAAGTCACTAACTAGGCACAGATTTCGTTTAGTAAAAGAAAATTCAAAATTTAAAACATCTCTTGTAAGACTTGTGGATATTGTATTTCCAGAATTTCCGAAGATTGTATCTTCTGTAGCCCAAAAGTCTTGTTTAGCTTTACTTTATGAATTACCAAGTGCAAAAGAAATTGCTGAATGTAATCTTAAGCATTTAACACATCTTCTATCAGAAAATTCTAATCAGAAATTTGATAGAGATAAAGCTATTGAGATTAGAGATTTAGCTAAAAAATCAATAGGTCTAAATAGTAATTCCGTTTCGTTTGAGTTAAAGCAAACTATTAGCATTATTCAATTCTTACAACAACAGATTGATGATATTGAGAAAAGAATTAAAGAAATTTTAAAAGAATTAAACTCTCCTATCTTATCTATTCCAGGAATTTCTTATAAATTAGCTGGTACTATTATTGCTGAAATTGGAGATATATCAAGGTTTGATTCTCCTGCCAAACTATTGGCTTTTGCAGGACTTGATCCATCAATGTATCAGTCTGGAAAATTCTTTTCAACTCATTCTGTCATGGTAAAACGAGGCTCTAAATACTTACGTTTTGCTTTAATAAATGCTGCTAGGATGGTTTGTATGAATGATGCAACCTTTAATAATTTTAAAGCAAAGAAATTATCTGAAGGCAAACATTACAGAGTTACTCTAGGACATGTTGCAAAGAAATTAGTTCGTGTAATTTATTATTTATTAAAAACAAATAATGTGTATCAATCTGATAAAATAGCTTAATGTCAATAATTGCATAGCTTTTAAAAGCATTTTTCGAAATGCTTATTTGTGTTGCAAAAATTTATTTAAAAAAATGTCAAAAATTTTTTCTAAAAACTCTTGACATTCATATAGTTAGTCTATTTGTTTAACAAATCACTAAATTGTAATTTATCTTTCAAATGCTTTATTATAACCAAGACATTCTCTAAATAATTTTCTGCCAATATATTTATGAAAATTAGGTTCTTTGCTTCTATAAAATTCATTCCAATAACTAATCATTCTTGAATAACTTTTATTTATAATATCTTTATTTTCAAGACAAAATTGTTTTATATCATCATTATTTCTAATTTTTAATTCATCATATATAACTTCCAAAATTTCTACTATATATTCATCAGAAAGTTTAACAATAAATGGTATTGCCCAACAGTCAAAATCAAGTTTTAACAATTCTTTTAAGTATTTTTCTCTAATATAGCCATTACAACTTCTTGTATAAATGCAATATAAGATTTCTTTTTGTATATCTGTTAAATGTTCTATTTTTAAAAATTCTACGTCAGTAAAATACATTCTGTATGGAATTTTTACTATTACATTATTCAAACAATAATCGATTACATTTTCAGAATAGCCAATACTCACATTATTATAAGTTTCTTTTGGAATTATTTTCAAAACTTCTTGTAAGTCATTATTCAATTCCTTTGGAAAAGCCTCATAAAACATAAATATCATCTCACTTTCAAATTACTATTTTCCGATTAGTAATACATACTAATTATATCATATAAAAACACAATAAGATAGATATTGTGCCATATTATATTAGATAAATCTTATTTAGATATATTTTAACATACATCATTTTAAAAATAAATATTTTACTATGTATTTGACTATTTCTTTTTTTATTTAGAAATAGTCATTTAATTTTAATATGCAGGTGTACCATACCCAAAGATAACATTACTGTTTATAGAATATTCTTTCTGCCTACAAGTATCTCCATTAGAATTACCCTCTACTGTGTAAACAGTATTATTTTCTACCTTTTCAACAATACCAACGTGATCTGCACTTCCATCATTTTCCCAGTCAAAGAAAATAATATCTCCTGGATTTGGAACAAAGCCTGCTTCTTTCCATTCGCCTACGGCTTTAAACCAGTTAATTCCTTGTATAACACCAGAAAACTTTGGAATAACATTTGTATCTATATATCCGGCTTGATTTGCTACCCAAGATACAAAACAAGCACACCACTCTACACGACTTGTAAATCCATACCAACTCCAATATGGCTGACCTCCAACATTACCAACTTGTGATAAGGCTATTTGAACTATATTTGGACTACCAACTGAAGTACCAAATATTACAGATGACCATAAACTTGCATATTCCTCGCTTAACAATTCATTTAACTGTTGTTTTTGCATTGGAGTAAAACGGTATTGTGTTATCATTTCATCAACTGTTTTACTTGTTATATTGATATGCAATATTTTCTTTTTTACTTGCTTTATTACAGGTGTTCCATTTTCAGTCTGTTCTTCATTTACCATTTCTTCCTTTACTTCGGAAGTAATACTATTCATATCCCAGAATACAGTTTTTAATATAGATACTTTGTTATCATCTAATGTCATTACCTCTGTTTGATTATTTCCATTTGATACTTTAACTGTATAAACTGCTAAAATATCTTTCCACTCTGCTCTGTTAGAGTCAATTACATAATCATCATAAGTGTTTTCTTTTTGTATATTTGATATTTTTGTTGCCATTTCATTGTTTAGTTCTGTAACAACACTATTCATTGTTCTCCCACTTCCAGTATCTTCACTACTAAAAAATATTCCGAAAATAGAACTACACAATAAGCCGATTAAGCAAATTACAATAATTACTATTAAGGCAACCCACCCACCCGCAAGAAGTGCAGCAATAAGTGCTTTTGTTCCTGCAATTATGGCTTTTATGGCTGTTACAGTACCTTTAACTACTGCTTTTGTTGTTCTTACGGTTGCTTTTGCAGTTTGTTTTGCCGTATTTATTGCTCTTTGTGAAGCCTTAACAGACTGCTTTGCAACTTGTTTTGTATTTTTAGCAACACTTTTACTTGTTTTTATGGCTGTTTTTGTTGTTTTTTCTACTGTTTTCTGTACTTTCTTACTTGTCATTTTATTTTTAAATGCTTTGATTTTTATTTTTGATTTAATAAAATTATCTTTTGTTTTAGCAAGTGATTTTTTTCCAATTTGATTAGTACGATAAATCGTTTCATCAACTGTTCTATTTGTTGCAAACTTTATTTTTTCACTTCCATCTTCAACTATATTGCCATCACTTGCCCCAGTATTTTCTGCTTTTTCTTTTGTATGAACAATGGTATCTTTAAATCGTTCTGTTGCTATTATACCTTTATCTATTGTTTTTATAGTCTTGTTCTTTGTATCTTTTACTTTTATATCTGCCAATATAGTCACCTCCTAAACTACATACCCTCGCCCGGTTTTGTAGTCATTAGTTTGTATAATTTTGTATTTTTAGGAAATCTATTTATAAAAGGAACTAAAATACTTGATATTTTAATTAAGCCTTGTCCTGCTCCAACATTAGTAATATAGTTCATTTGTAAATCAGATATATTAAGCAATTTTGCAAGTTCAACACGATCGGTACTTGCCTGATTAAGCATTACTATAAATTCAGAGTTTGCAAGCATAGTTCTTGCAGTATGACTTTGTAATAAGTCATCAACATTTTGTGTAATACCTGTTGCGAATGCCCCATACTTACGAACACGCTTCCATAAAGTAAACAGAAAATTTGCAGAATATTCGTGTTGGAAAAGCAAGTATATCTCATCGATAAAAATAAAGGTATTTCTACCTTTTGCTCTATTTCTTGTTATTCTATTAAGAATACTATCCAGTACGACCAACATTCCAATAGGTTGTAACTGTTTACCTAAGTCTAAAATATCGTAACATATTAGTCTATTGTCAGTATCAACATTTGTTTCCTTTGCAAACGTATTTAAACTACCATTCGTAAACAATTCAATGGCTAATGCTATTTCCTTTGCTTCTGGCTCACTCTGTTTTAGTAGTTCCTCTCTAAAATCCTGTAATGTTGGTGGTGTTCCTTGATAATTTCCTTGTTGAAAATGTCGATAGACCGAAGCAGTGCAACGATCAATAATTGACTTCTGCTTTGGTCCGAGATTATTCCCACCAATTAACTGCTCACAAAGAGATAAAATAAACTCTGACTTTAATATTACAGGATTTGCACCATCTCCATACTCACTATTCATATCCATTGCGTTTATATGACTATCACTTGTTGCTGATATTCTTATTACTTCGCCTTTTAAAGCATTAACAAGTGAGCCATACTCACGTTCTGGATCAACAATGATTACATCTGCGTTTGGATTTCTCAATATTGTTGATACTATTTCATTTTTACCAGTAAATGACTTACCACTTCCACTAACTCCTAATATAAATGAATTACCATTCAGTAATTGACGTCTATCTGCTATAATCATATTTTTACTGATTACATTTTGCCCATAATAGATTCCGTTCTCGTGATTTATCTCCTGTACTTTGAACGGTATAAATACTGCAAGACTTTCTGTTGTAAGTGTTCTTAATGCGTCTATTTTTCTTACACCGTGTGGCATTGCAGTATTTAATCCATCTTGTTGTTGATATTTTAAAATTGCAAACTGACATAAATGCTTCCTTGCAGTAGTAAGCAAGTTTTCTGTATCATTATCTAATTGTTCTTTTGTATCTGCCGTATGAACAAGAGTTAAGACGCATACAAACATTCTTTGATCTCGTGTTGTTAAATCGTCTAAAAACTCTTTTGATTCATTACGTTGTTGTTCTAAATCATAAGGAATTACGGCACTAAAATTATTATTTGCATTTTGTCTGCGTTGCCAATTTGTTATATTCGTTTCAACTCCAAGTCGTCTGTTTTCAACCTCTCGTACTGCTTCGTCCATTGGTATTGGAAGAACATCAACACTCATCATTAAATTTCTATTAAGTTCTGTCATTTCTGCAACCATACTGTCTTTTATATAGGAAGCATATTCTTTTAAGAATATTACTCTCCCATATCTTTTTCCCATTTTAAAATAATCACTTTCAAATTTGAAACTATCAGGACATATATAATCTTTAAAACTATGTCCTTTTTTCATATTTGATAACATATCAAAATTAAAAGAATTTTCCTCTCCTGTTCTATAAAAATCGTGACATATTCTTAATCTTTCTACTGCGTCCAATTCCACACACTTTGAGCCAAGTTGTGCAAAATGATTTGTTAAATCTGCACCTATTCGTGAGAAATAATTTCTTGCTTCCTCCAAACTCTTTTTATTTACTGATACTGTAATATATTTTTCTTGTACTATTCCGTTTGCACTATTTGCTTGATCCATAAGCATTTTATTATACTCTTTTCTATACTCATCTAAATCATCTCCAACAAGTGGTAACAAAATAGTTTTTTCAAAATCTAATTTATTCAATCTTCTATTGGATATAGTTATTTTAGTTGTTGCACCAGTATCAAAACTATTTAATAGTTCACAATATTCTAAAAACATTGCTTCTTTATCACTTCTACTTGCTACTGCATAGTTTATATCTGTAAAACGATATGTTTTTGAATATTTATTTTTTCCCACTAAAAAAGTGCCATCTTCCCATATTCGGGTTACTGGCACTACATCTTGCACTCCTTTTGGAGCAATAAACTTTTCTTTGTCATTTTTAAATATTGCTTTCAGACTTTTCATTCTTCTTTACCTCGCTTTCTTTATTTTCTAATTTATCTTTCATAAGTTCATAATAAAAGTTTGTTGGCTTGAAAGTTAAATGACGAGGAGTTAAAACTTCTGATTTAATCCAAGCCCATATAAACTTTTCAGCAGTCATTCCGTTATAAGTTAGAAAACCAAGTGCTGCAAATGGAGCAGCACCTAATATGCACATCCAAGACAATGTGCCAATATCAAACTTACTTCTTAATAAAAAATAAAGTAATACGGCTACTCCACAAGCAAATATAGAAAAAATGAACTGTCGTAAAGACAGTCCAAAGAATATACTTTCAGTATAATTTCGTATTTCACGATTTATTTTTACTTCCACTTTTTATCTACTCCTTTCCTTATTTTTTTGATTTGTTTTTCTTTCTATTTCTTTTTTATAATCAAAATCTAATTCTACACTCATAATGTTATTATCTATTGATCCATCTTTAAAACGAACAATATACCTGTCATTATAAATATCTTTTTCTTTCAAAAGACCTATTACTTCCACAATTTCTCCGTTATGTTTCATATCAGAAACAATTTTAGTTTTAAATAAAGCCTTCTGATTATCATAACTTTCAAAATTCTCATTATCTTCTGTATAAATATATAATTCACTTTCTTTTATTCTACTCATTATATTCCTACCTTTCCCTTTGTATTTTATTTTTAATTGTTTCTACCAAACCAAATTGTGGGTATGATTTATAACATCTGCTGTCGCAATGTTTAAAATAATCTCTACCATTTTCCGAATACATATACATCCAGTCCTCTGGATTTTTCATACCTCTTTTAATGGCATTTTCAAAGGCGTCATCTGGATTTTCTCTAATCTGCATACCTGCAAATATAGAATTTTCAGGGTGAGTAAAATATTTTATAGGCTCTTTATTTTTCATAGTTATTCCTACTTTCTTTTTTATTAAAGGTATCTGCAAGATTATCTCCAGAAACAACTTTTTGAAAATCTTTTTGGGCTTTTACTTTGTCATTGTCATAATAATATCCATAAGCCCACTCTAATTTATCTTGTTTTGTTGTATAGAAAAAAGCAACTATATACTCTTTTTCATTTCCTATTGTTTTTTCTACTAATGCAACAGGCTCTTTATTTCTATAACCTTTTTCTATAATTCGCATATTACCATTATAAATTTCAATTTCTCCACCAGTCATCTCTTTAAAATCTTCTAATATTTGTCCTTTATTTTTATCTACCCACTCAACTAACATTTCATATCCAGAATGCTTTGGATTTCTATATTCTTTTGATTCTAAAAATCTCCCTGCTTCATAATCGCAAAAATCATAAACAAGATCACACTCTGGAGCAGTAGAATTTCTAAACATATCTTGTAATACATCATAACCTAAAACAAAAGTGAAATAGGCTCTTTCATCTCCCATATCCTTTTCTTCTAAATTATAATTTTCTTCAATATAATCTCTGATATTTTGTTTTAAATTTTCGGTCTTTAAAGATACACTTTCAATTCTTTCTCCATCTATATAGTCTTGTTTATTTTCGTAGAAATTAACGATATGCTCTTTATTATTTTCTGGATTTAATCCATCAACCTCTGCAATATATTCTAAATATTCCATTGTATCTCCAATTTCTAAATTCTCATAATATTGCATTACATCTTTTGTATTAAGACCTATTTTATTATCAAGATATTCTTTTGTTATTTCATTATCTTTGCAATATTTTAAATACTTTTGAACTCCATCTTTATTTTCAATATCTTCTGGATACCATTCATCAATAATTTGCCATACTCCATAATGGCAGTCATCAGACATATAACCCACTTCATAGCCTTTTTGTAATTCTTCAAAAAGATATGTGTCAAAATTAAAATCCCATTCTGGTACATTCATATATCCATTTTCATATCCGTTTTCTTTTGTTGTGTACGGAGCAAATTGTATTATTTCTTCTCCACCATCACTTGCAAGAGTAATTGTTTCTTTTGTTTCTGGATTTACTAACAAATAATCAATGCTTTTATTTTGATGTTCCATATCTTCTCTTAAAAAGGCTTCTACATTATCTCTTGTTTGTTTTATAATATCCTCCATTATCTCGCCTCTCTTTCTTTGTTTTTGGTTTTAGATAATAATTCTTCAACCGTATCAACACTTCTATTGCTTTCAACAAAAGTGTTATAATCTACCCAATTATCATTTATGGTATTACCCAATTTTATTTCTTTATCTGTAATCATAGAGCCAATTCTATTGACTCCAACACGCTTTTCAATACTGGCAATATCTTTGCCAAAATCACTATCTCGTAAATCATAACAAAAAAGTCCTTTGCTTTCATATTCAGTTCTTTCTTGCTCACTTAAAATGTGCGTTACTAAATATTTCATCTTTTATCACTCTCCTATAAGCCCATCATCTCTCTTACCACTCGATCAGATAATTTAATTGTTCCAACAAGCACTAACATATTGAAAATCAATTCTCCTATATACGACCATACTTGCGTTACTGCCGTTGCTGACGTATCTACTACTGGTGGAGATGAGGCAAATACTGAAAATATAATACAACTTAAAACGATAATCGCTCCCTCCAGACATACTGCACAATAGGATTTAAGGAAACTCTTTCCCACATTTTGCGTAGGCTCTCCAGCAAATGTGCTTAAAGGTATTGGAGCAATAGCCGTATATAAATATAATTTAAAAAATCTACCGTAAACGGTAAGGATCATTATGAAACTCAATACTGTGATGAATAATCCTCCAATGAGTGTGACTGCCCACAGAGGAATGGACTCGAAGAACCCACAACTCTCGACTGCCGTGATTATTTCTTGTGGCAATACAGTTGTTGTTGCTCCTCCCAAATTAGCAGATGTCATTATTGTAGATATAACTCCTTGTATTATTTTAAATACTGCAAGCATTAGATTTAAACCATACGTTACTACACCCTTTGCTATTGCAAATCGAATAAATAATTTAACGGCGTGTTCTGGCTTTTTCACTTCTGCGAAACTACCACAAGTTCGCATTACTCCAACAACAAAGAACAATACTAATAAAGCCAGTCCTATTGCTTGTAATGCACCGTGTATATTTGTAATAACTGTCCATATACCTCCACCTTTAAATTCTGATGGCGATTGAGTAATTAAAGTCCATATTTCTGCCAATTTTTCATTCCAAGTATCCAAAGCATTCTGTAAGTTTTGAACTACCCAGTTATCTGACAATTTTAGCACCTCCTTTTAGTAATAAAATAGAGAGCAAATAACTTGCTCCCCTTTTATCCTGCTATCATATTTAATATTTCTTTTGCAAAGGTAATGATTACTCCACCTGCAAGTGTTAAGAAACCATTTGCACGTTGTGATGGATCGTGGCTTTTTAGTGATAAACCAATTTGTACCACACCAAAGCCTAGCAAAATCATACCTATCGCACGGATAAGTCCAAAAATAAAATCTGACAAGTTGTTTACTACTGTAAGTGGATCATCTGCTGCTAAAACTGTCATACTTGTTCCAATAGTTATTGCAAAAGTAAAAATACTCATTGCATATATTTTAAATAGTTTTTTACCTCTCTTACTTAAAGTTAATTTTTTGTTATTTTTCATTTTAAATTCCGTCCTTTCTTTTTAAATATTCATCAATATCTTCTGAAGAAATAATCTCGTATTCACTTTCTATTTCTTCAAAGTTTTCTAAATTATCAACTTCTATATTTTCATCAAATATAATGGAAGCAACTGCTCTTTCTGTACCACCGTGAAAGTATGGCTTTTCTTTTCCGTCTGTTGTTTTAGATACGTTTGGGTGTTTTAATATGTCATATTTATTATCAAGTATTGGTCTTTCTCCTCTAATAAATAAAATGGCATATTGATTATCTAAAAGTCTTACTTCATCAGGTGTCATTAGTTCTCGTCCACTTAATTGAAAATTAGTAGAATAACTACCAGAATGTCCTGTGCTTTTGCCGTGAGTGTCAAGGTCTATCGTTTCTTTTCCTAATAGTTCACTAACGTATTTATGGGTACTTTGTTCATTTCCACCTAAATATAAGAACTCATCACAATTACCGACTATTGACTCCCATTGTTTTTCAAACAATGCTTTTAATTGAGCCAAATTTTGAAGAATAATGCTTACTGATACTTCCCTTGATCTCATTACTGACAAAATCTTGTCAAAATCATCTGGCAATGACACGTTTGCGAACTCATCCATTACAAAATGAACGTGTACTGGCAGACTTCCGTTATATTTATGATCTGCTAAAAAAAACAACTGCTGAAACAGTTGCGTGTATAAAATACTAACTAAAAAATTAAATGATGTGTCATTATCTGGAATAAGCGCAAACAATGCCACTTTCTTTTCTCCTAGTGATGGTAAATCTAATTCGTCTGTCATAGTTAATGAAGCAAGACTTTGCAAATTAAACTTTTCTAATCTACTAGCAAGTGTTATCTGAATAGATTTTAATGTTTTAGCAGAGCCACTACGGTAATCACGGTAGTATTTTACTGCGATATGATTTGGCTCTCTACTCTCTAATTTGTTAAAAAGTACATCTAATGGACTTAAATAAGTGTCATCATCTTCGTGTACCTCTCCTGCACGCAAAAGTTCCATAACCATTGGAAAGTTTTGTTCTTCTTCTGGTGCTTCATACCATAAATAAAATACTAATGCTAATAAAAGCATACTTGCAGCAGTATCCCAGAATGGGTCTTGTGAAGATGATCCTTTTGGTGTAGTCGCCTTGAAAAGGTTTGTTACAAGTTTTTGAACATCATTGTCACTTTTCAAATAAACAAATGGATTATAGCAATGACTTTTTTCCATATTGATTAAGTCTAGTACCTTTACTTCATATCCTGATTTTTCTAATAAATAACCAACATCTCTGACAATTTCGCCCTTTGGATCAAGCACAACAAAACTTGTATTACATTGCATTAAATTTGGCTTGCAATAAAATCTTGTTTTCCCGGCACCACTACCACCACATACTAAAACATTGAGATTTCTTCTGTGTTTTTTACCATTTAAACCAATTCTTACATTTTGTGTAAGAAGTTTATTGTTGTTATCTGGTAATTGTTTATATTTCTTGTTTATTACTCTTGCAACGCCCCATTTTGCAGAGCCGTGTTCTTCACGCCTACGATAGTTCTTTTTAGATGATAAATATACTATGATACCAATTCCATACATTGCAAGAAATATTACTACTGTTTTTAATGAATTAGCACATAATTCAATATCAAATGGCTCTTTTAATGCTTTTGTCATACCCTTTAATATAGAAGATAAACCACCTCCATATAAATAGGGAGCAACTAAAAGAGCCAACCATATCACAGGAATAATACCAATTATATAAACCCACTTTGATTTAGAAGTATCCTCTTTCATCTTTCGTTAAGCACCTTGAAAAAGGTCTTTTTTTTTCTGGAGCGTCAATGGCTTTTAGTAATACTTCATCAACTGGCTCTGTATCTTCTTTTTCTCTTAATAATCTATTTCTAAATTCATTAAGAGCATTGATAATTATGCCAATTTCGTATTTATCTAATTCCAATACTTTTACAGTTTCTCTCATCTTTTGTTCCTCCTATCTTTCATATTCTTTATTTTTTTGAGTTTTAGCAATACTTTCAAAATATTGCCCCATTCTTGTATTTATATCTTCCATAGTTCCTCTAATTGTTCCTAATTCATTTCTTACTTCGCTTGCGTCCATTTGTTTTATTGCTTCAGGTAAATTATCAAATCTATATGAAGATACATCAATACCGTGTTTTTTACATACCAAATAAGACGTACAATAACATTTAAAGTCATCTAGTTCTTTACTGCCGGTTTCTTCCAACCCTGCTCTTGCAAGTTCCACCGATAAAGCATTAAAGATAACAGGTGCGTCTAAACCTCTACGAATATATAAAACATTATCATCTTTATTCCATTCTGCACCTTTTCCATCTGATAAGTTATCTACTGCCTTTATATCAACTGGACTTTGGTGTAAAAATGCCCTTAACATTGTTTTATCATCATAATTATTTGTTCTATTTATAGACTTTGCACTTGTTTGTGATATATCAAGCATTCTTTTTGGGTTGTATGATGTTGCCATACTTCCATCTGCTCTTTGGTATGAATCTCCCGGCTCTAATATTTTGATCCATTGAGGATTCTTCTTTACAAATGCTTTTGCTTCTTGCCAACCATCATAATCTTTTATCTGTGTTGCAGTAGGCATTTGAGCAGTAATTAAAAGTGCATTTCCAACAGAATATTTATCAAATGTTGCTTGTGTGTCTAAATATGCTTTAAACTTTGCAGAATCAACTTTGATTTCATCTGCAGTTTTATCAATTAAATCATAGAGTTCTTTTCTCTCTTGATTTTTCCTTTTTGCCCATTCTTCTTTATCAAATGGCTTTGGATTATAATCTTTTTGCCCTTGATTAGAGCCATTTAGAATTTCGTCAAAATCCATATTTCTCTACCCTCTTTCTTTTGATTTTTTCTTTTTTGGTGTAGGTTGCTTATGTTCTGCAACCTTGTTTGGTATATCTTTTTTACGATCAGAATTATCTAAATCTAATTTTGCTTTTTGTTCTTCTTTTATATTCTTTAATTCCTCTCTAACTGATGGCTTTTTAGATTTAGTACCCATTTCTGATTTGTTTTTGTTCTCTGATGAATGCTCGGACGGAGGGCTTTTTTCCATCTTCGCAACATTGGGGTTTGACACTTCATTCTCCTCTTTTTGAACAGGTTTTGATAAAATATCATCTACAAGTTTATCTTCTGCACTCTTTTCTTGAACACCCATATCTTTGGCATTTTTCTCTGCTTTATCTTTGACAATTTCACTTTTAATAGTTGCTCCATCATAAGTGCCTAAATCAAATCTTTTTACTATTCTGTTGATTTTGGAAGCGTCCTCTGCCCTTACCATAATATCAACCATACCGTCAAAGTTTTTATTGTTTTTGTTGATGAGTGCAGTATATAAAACCCCATACTGTTTGGCTTGTTGTTGAAAAGTTTTCAAATCATCTTTTTTAACTGTAAAGACTTTCAATTCTTTACCAGATTTCAACATATTAGTAAGTGTTGTCTTTCCTTTTGTTTGCTTTTTATCTTTATAAATAGCATAAAGAAGTGCTGCAATATTTTTTGCTGCACTTCCTGTAAGTTTTAATGCTACCTCTGTACCCTGCAAACTCATTCTAACAACACTTTCAGCAGCGTCCCCTGATGTGTTCATTCTTGATTTCCTCCTTTCTTTGTTCTTCTTCAAAGTCTTTTACATTCTGTTCTATTTTAGAACTTCTTTCCTCTATTTCATCACATAAAACCACCTCCTTTCGTAATTCTTTTATAGAAATAGATAACTCATCAATTTGATTTCTAATCATTTGCTTTTCACTTGGATTTTTAGATTTTTTATGCTTGTACCACAATTTGCTCCTCTGATCTAACAAATTATCTAATTCTTTCGTTTTTTGTGTCTTAAATGCAAAAAATTGCTCGTAAGTTTCTAATTTATTACTTACAAGCAATTCTGTTTGTTTTGATATATTATCCATTTCTTTTATGTCTGCTCGAATAGCAGGACTTAATTTTCTTCGTGGATATTTTTCTGGAAAGACCTTTAATAAATAACAATAATGAAGAAACAGTCCATATAGTCCTTTGTGTTTTTGCTTTATCTTTGGAGTATATCTTTTCTTCTTAACACCATATTCTTCTATAAATGGTATTCTCTTTTCTTGTTCTGTTTCTATTCTTTCCTTAATTCTTTGAATACTATAATCTTTACCAAAGTTTCTTTCTACTCTGATATTCTTTTTGTAAGGATCACGTCTTACACTTAATATGTTTTGCCCACGATAAGTGAGTTCATAGTCCATTGCTCTCATTAGATTTTCAAAGTCTTTATATGAATATGCTTGTGCAATGGCTCTATCAATATCTGCCTTTGTCGTAGTATAGTAATTGTTCTTTTCTACATATCCTTTGTAGTAATTAGCATAATTTATTTTACTATTTCTACACGGCTTTTCTTCAAGAACATTTAATCCATATTCTTGACAAAGCGAATCTGACAACTCTCTTAATCTTGCATAAGTTGTTCTATTATCATAGTATCTTTTGCCATCTTTAAAACTAACGGAATTGATAACAAAATGATTATGATAATGTTTTGTATTTAAGTGAGTGCTAACGATTACTTCAAATCTATCTCCCCACATTTCTTCGGCAAGTTTTAAACCAATTAAATGGGCTTGTTCTGGTGTTACTTCTCCCTCTGCAAAACTTTGAAATGCGTGAAACCCTAAAATACCACTTGTCTTATTGTATTGTTGTTTTGTAATAATCATTTCCTCATAAGCAGTTTCAACATTACAGTTTACACCAGAAACATAGTATTGTTTCTCTGTTTTAAAATCTGCTTCAACGTAGTCAATTACATTATGCAAGTCATAATATGTTTCTCTTCCATATTCACTATTAAGAGTTTTTTCTATATTAGTTGTATAATCTATAACGTGATCCAGTCTTTTTTCTATTTTCCATATTCCTGTTGTAGCAATTTTCCTCACTCCTTTCTATTTTGGGCATAAAAAAAGAGCCTACCATTTCTGATAAGCCCCAATTTATTATTTAAACTTCATTCTTGTATCTTCTTTAAACTGTTTTCGTGATGGATTTCCTTCAACTCTATATATTCTGTTATTTTTTAAATCATATATTACTGACCATACCGTATCTGCACCTGTCTTTCGATCATATTGGCACATAAATCCAAACTCTCCAGACAATATATTTTTTGCTAATTCAAATGAAAAAGCATTTTTATTTTCCTTTAATGAATTATAGGCAACTTTATATCTTTCATCAGAGTTCCAGTCATCAATTCCAATATTTCTATATTCTTTCATTTTTAATGAGTTAAAATTATTTGCCGTAGCAACAAAGTTTCCGTCTTCATTTGGTCTAATTATTTCTATATTTTTAGGATTACATTCTGCTACTACCATTTTTCCTTTTTTATCTATTATTGTTAAAGTTTGTGCTGAAGCAATAGGTAACTCTTTTAGTTTTATTATTGCTTCTTCCGTTGTTTTGCATTTTTCTAGCAAATAACGTACTAACATACCAGAATTTAATCCTGCTTTTCTTATTTTAGGATAAACAAAAGTAAGTCCTACTGCTAGTCCATATTCATTTACCCCATCTTCCATTTGAACAAATGCTGTTGTATTTCCATTAAAAGCATATCCACCGTCTAATTTGTATAAACAGTTCATATATAATTTTTCTAATTCTACCAAAAAGTCACTATTTCTTCCAAAAATTATATTATGATCATCTTTAAATGCAAAGCAAGTACAATGATTATTAAATTCAAAACAATACATACTAATTAAGAAAGTATATAAATCTTCATAAGAACTTTTTTGCCCATCAGCAATACCTCTTATTTCCTCTAATATTTCTGGATAATATTTTTTATATATTGGTAAGCATTGTTTAGCAAACTCTTTTCTTTCTTTTGTTATAACAAAAGTGTGTTGACTACTTATAATACTTCCATTTTTATATAGTAAACTACCCCACTTGTAGCCTGCTTCATAATGACTCTTTTTAAATCTTGCGTGATACATTTTTTTATCATTCCTCCTCATATTTTTTGAGTAAGATCTTCCTCTGACTAAATGATAGAATAATAAAAAATTTAAGTCAAGCAATTAAAATTTTTTCCTAAAACTTTTTTAATAAGCAACAAAAAAAGACTATCTCGTTTTGATAATCTTTTCGATAAATTGTAATTTGTATTACTCTTTTTCTTTATCGTATGCTAACGCAATAAATCCTGCTGTAACTGCAAGAGCAAACATAATGTCGTGTTCACCAAGTGGATTTGTTATAATAGAGTAAATCAAATAAGCAGTACATATTAGTAAAACTGTTAGTATAATTCCTCGAATTATTTTTCTTTTTTTCATAAAAACATACACCTCCACAAATTTTAATTTAACGATTTCTTTGTTGTGCTAATTATATCATAAAAACAGCAAATAATCTATACTACAACAAATACCGTATAATGATACGTTAAAAAATCAATGGTGCTATATATCTTGAAAACCAAAATGGATAATATAAGAAAAACATACCAAAGAAACTCAATAGTATATACCAAATTACATCACTATTTCCATCTGCCGATTTTTTCATTCTTTCACCAAATAATAATGAAAATATTTTCCAAAGAATATATCCAATTAAAGCCCCTATTGTATTAGCAATTAAATCATTTATATCTGTTGCACGAGTTGTAATCAGCTGTGATATTTCTATTAACAATGAAAAACCTGCACCCAATAATACTGTTTTATAACATTTACGATAGTTTTTCCAAATAAAAGGCACTAAAAATCCTAATGGAATAAGCATTAAAATATTCAAAAAGAATGTTCTTTCAATAATGTTAAAAGGGACAAGATTTATAGTTGCCTTTATAATCGACTGATTATCTCCACCTTGTGGAGCATATATTATATCAGAAAGTCCTCCTGCACCAGTCAATTCATACACTTGCCAAATATAAAGAACAAAGATGATTATTGGTAAAATTGATGTTTTTTGTCCTTTTATTTTTCTAATTATATAATAAATAGCACAAGGTAATACTGCACATAAAATGCTATATATTGTTTCTTGACTAAAATTTAACATATCAAAATCTCCTTACTTAATAAGTAGTTTTTTCTCAAAATTATATTTACTATTTTTTTAAGTAATCTGACTCATCTATTGTTTTTAAAATATAATTGACATCATCATATCTTGAATAATCTGACTGTGATCCTAAACTACATATTAGGAATTCTTTTCCGTGCATTTTATATAATACTACTAGATTGTAATCATCAGATAATGATCCTGTTTTAACTCCGATTACATTTTCATTATAATATTCTGATGTAGGATCAAGAAAAGTATTTGTGTTCTTCCACGTTTGCGTACTTCCATCTGGTAAAGTAGCCGTATAAGAAGTTTGCGATACTATATCTCTAAACCATTCATATTCCAATAATTTTTTTGTAACCTCTTTTAAATCTAATACAGTTGTGCGTGCTTCTGTATCAAAACCACTAGGATCATATAATACGGTGTCATCATATCCTTGTTCTTTTAAATATAAATTTAAGCTCTCCATAAACACTTCTACACGTTCTTGACTTGTTTTAGTATTTGGAGAAATAATGCCACCACAGTAATCTGCAACAACGTATGCAGCGTCATTTCCGGATGGCACTAACATTGCAGCAAACAAATTATGAATATAATAATTTGTTTCTTTAATATTAGCAACAGATGAGCCTTGCTTTGTTAGTGAGAGTGCTTCATAATCTGCTAAAACAATATCATCTAAATCTGTTAAAGTTGTTGCATATTCAATAACATATAATTTTGCTAAACTTGCAGGTAATTGTTTTTCTTCTGCCTTTTTTGATATAAAGTTTTCATCATTTGAAAGATCAACCATAATAAGAGATTTTGCATTATAAGAATCTTCTATCTTACTTTCAAAAAACAATCCTCTAATTTGATCTTTCACTTCTCTAAAATTTTCGGGTTTCATTGCCCATTGCACAAAAAATATTGCACATATTACTATAATCAAAAGAAACAATAGTATATACTTTGATTTCTTGTTTTTATTCTTCTTACTTTTCATTTATATAATTTTTCCTCCAAAATATTAGTAGTTAGCGTTTACTATTTTACTAAAAAACTCTTAATTTAATATTGCTCTAATTATATCATTAAAATTAAAAATTATCTATATTATGGAAGAATATAGTATAAAATTATTTATTTTCTTTCGGTAGTAGATATTCCTTTTTTACTTTAAGCATAAACTGATTCCACTTTTCTGCTTCTTTTCTATATAGTGGCTCATCAATGAAATTAAGTGAGTGTGCTTTTCTTGCAATTTGATTAAGATTATTTCCTATTGCTCTCATCTCTTTCATTGTGTCATAAAATTCTTCTCCCGGTTTTTCTCTCGGCTCAAAACCTATAATCAAGTTTCTTAATAACTCTGATTCATTAAGTCCAACTTTCTTTGCTTTCTTTTTTAATTGCGTTGCTTCTTCTCTATTAAGCCATACTTGTTTTTTTATATTTCTATTTCTCATCTTGCACCTCCGTATTTGCTTTTTCTAACTCTGTACATTTTGCTTCCATTTCATTTATTCTGTTAATCTGTAAACAACACATAAGAGTTGTCATTGATAAACCTCCAATGATCATTCCCATTATAAAAAATAATAATTCTTTCATATTTCATTTTCCTTTCTCTCATAATTTTTAATAAGAAAAAGAGCCAACATATTTTTAAATAATTGGCTCTGATATTCTCATAAGGGGTTTGGGGACTTTCCCCACATACGAATATATACGGGAGTATATATTCAGTGCTGGCTAGGACATACCTTTCTTAAAGATAGCCTGTTCTTAAAGTAAACATCTTCCACATTCTGAACAAAAATATGGGCAACTCTTACAACATTTTTCATCTACATTTTCTTCTAATTCTTCTTCCTTTTCTTCTTCATTATCATCTATTTCTTCGATTTCCATTTCAGTAAATTCGTTTGATATTTCCATTCCATCTAGTTCAAATAAATCAATTTTATCTAAAATATCATTCACAACTTCGGCTACTTTTTCTTCGCTTTCTGCACCAACTTCTAATTCAATTTGTTTTGATTTTTGTAATAAAACTTTAAACTTTTTCATAATTTCCATTCCTCTCTTTCTATAATCTTCGTCAACTAAATAATTAGTTACCTTCAGTAATTTTTCAAAATCTAAATCTAAAACTTCACATATTTTAATCAATGCAATAATATCAATTTTAGGTTTCAAACCGTTTTCAATTCGTGATACTTCGCTATGATTTATACCTGTTAAATCTTCTACATTTCTTATTGTAAGTCCTAATTCTAATCTTCTTTCTTTTAAAATTTTTGCTAATTCATAATAATCAAATCTCATAATTTTACCTTTCCCTTTCTCTATTTTTCTTTGGATTTATTCCTAATTTTTTGCATAAAAAATCATTGACATCCTTTCCTACTTTTGGTGGATCATCAATGATTTCATACTTATCTTTTAACAATGTTTGAATTGCCAATGTTGAGTTTCTACCTGCATTGTCATTATCTAAATGAAGAATAATCTTTTTAATTTCCGGGTGATTATTCAAATAATATTTTAAAGAAATCGGTAATGAACTATCTTTTATTTCTTTGGCAGGTTGATAAACTCCTCCTAATGATATAAGTGTTTCATTGTACCATTCTCGATTATATATTTTCATTAAAGTAGCATAAGAAAGTAAGTCAATAGCACTTTCAAACAAGTGTATTCTATCTGTTTTCTCTAATGCTTCTAATCTAAAAGAAAAAGCCTTATGACTTCCTGTTGCTTCTTTCATATATCTACTTTCATTTGTTCCTCTACACATTGCATACCTTGCATTTTTATTGTTATCATATCCAACAAATACAACATTGTTGTTAGGATAATCTTGATAAATCAGATCATTATCTATACATTCTTGTATGATATTTTCATCAATTCCTCGACTAATTAAATATGCTTTGGCTTTGTTATTATTAGGTGCTTTCTTTGGTAAATATAATCTATTTTCCTTTTTTGCAGAGTAACTTTTATATTCTTTTGGGGGTACAACTGCAACTTTACCAATAATAGTTTCTACTGCTTCTAAAAAAGAATATTCTTTTACTTTTATTAAATATTCTAACGCACTTTTACCTCCAATTCCTCTTGAAAACCAATACCACATACCATTGGAAATCTTTAAACTGTCGTGAGTCTTGGTCATAAAAGTATTTCTATTGAACTGTACTAATTCTTCTGGCTCATAATTTTTTAAATAAGTTAGTAAGTCCATTTGCTTTACTTTTTGTATAATCTCTGGTGAGTAGTAAGCCATATAAATCACTACCTTTCCATTGATTTATTTTTTTGTTTTTGCTCTTGCACTAATTCTTCCAACACCTCAAATGTGCAATCTTCAAGTGCTTGGTGTATGCCACTATCATTATCCATCCACCCATCATATAATTCTTGTAAAGGCTCTTTTGTTTTATTTAACGCTTTTATTTGGTCAATATCATATCTATCATATTCTGGATAAAACATTGCACATAATTCTTCTTTCATAACCTTTTCATACGCTTTATCAATAATCTTCTCTGGTGGACTTTTCTTTAAATCTTCAATAAAAGAATTGTACTCTTTTTCCAATTTTGAATACAATTCTTCTCTAATTTTCATTTCATTTTGCATTTTATTTACCTACCTTTCCAGTTCTTTTTTCTTTGGTTTTTCATCTCTTGTAACTTCATCTTTATATTCCCTAAAATTAGTTTTCTTTAAATCTTCTGCTTCCAATATATATTCTTCATTGCGATATCTTTCCTCTGCAATATTTATTGCTTCTTCAAGAGAATTAGCCTCAATGTCATAAACATTTTGTAGTATTTCTTCAATTTCAACTTTATAAGTTTTCATATTATTATTCCCTCCAATCTAAAAAAGCGATTCTAGTTTTTATACTAAAATCGCTTTTTACTGTTTTTATTTTTTAATTATTCGTAGCAATTTAAAAAGGTAATAAGATTCCCTCATACCCATTAAAAATAATTCCTTTGCTTCTTCCCATCTTGCGTCATCTGCCGATCGCAAGTATTTTCCTAATGCTTCGGCTTCTTCTTTCGTTAATTCTTCACTTTCATTATCTTCTATAATTTTTCTTAATTTTGGAAAATCACATTGTAATTTTTCCATTTTTTCTTGTGCTGATCTGTATGACATATTATTTCTTTTTAATCTAACACAGACATCTGACACAAATTCACCAAAACTATCTTCACAGTAATTCCTGATAAAAGTTTCATCAAACAAGTTCATTTAAAACACCTCCTATTTATATTTTATAGGAAGCATTTTCGTAGTTCCAATGTGTAAATTATCTTGCATAAGCCCTTTCATAGTTTTGACATTCTACTTCTTCATTGTCAGAAAAATCTATCACTTCTTTTTCCTTATCATTCATATTTAATTTTATATTTAATTCATCAAGTCTTTTAGATTTTTCCTTTAACTCTTGTTCTTGTTTGAATGGTCTTTTTGCTTCTTCTTTGGCATTTTCAAATTGTACTTTTGTATCTTCTAATGAATCTATTGTTGATTTTAAAGTATCTTCTATATCTTTTAATTCATTATCAATACGAGTAATATTACCACTTTGATCAGTTCCTAATCCCACTTCATAAGATAATTTATTTTTTAAAATAAAATTAAAAGTTCTGCCTATTTTATCAAATTCTATACTTGTTTTAAAGCCTTTATATTCTCCCAATTCTATTGGCTCTGGATTGGGCATTCCTTTGCATATTTCTAGTATTTTATTTCCTGCTTCCATTCTATCTATATAAGTTTTTCCTTGAATAATCATCTTATCAAACTTTATTTCTTCGCCTGTTGTATTGCTTTTTAAAAGTTCTATGTCCTCTTTTAAATTAGATATTTTTGTTTCTAATCTTTTGATTTCATTAGGATAATATTTGATTATTCTATCTTCTATGGCATAGATTTGACTTAAATGACTTTGTTTTAAAAGTTTTAGTTTAGCAACCTCTGTATCAAGTTCTGTTTTTTCAATTATTAAAGGATTTCCAGAAGCAAGTGATTTAATTTCAGCATAAGATAATGCTGTTTCATCAATATCTTCTGCACTTCTTACTGGTGTTTTAGATGTCATTATTTGTGATATAAATCTTTGTTTATTTTCTACTAACTGATAAAGATATGCGTCAAATGTTCCCTCTGTTACATAACGATAAATAAATACTTCTGGATTATTGTTTCCTTGTCTTATTATTCTTCCAGAGCGTTGTATAAGGTCGCTAGGTCGCCACGGACAGTCAAGATCGTGTAGTGCAATAAGTTTATCTTGACAGTTAGTTCCTGCCCCCATTTTTTGGGTACTGCCCATCAAAACTCTCGTTATTCCTTTACGAACTTTTGAAAATAATTCTTTCTTTCTAATGTCAGTATTTGCATAGTGAATAAATTGTACTTCATCTTCTGGTACACCCATTTCTTCTAATTTTTTCTTTAAATCATCATACACATTAAACTTACCGTCATTATGTGGAGTAGATAAATCACAGAATACAAGTTGAGTAAGTTGCTGGTCTTTATTTTCTTCCCATATACGATAAATATTTTTAGCACAGGTAGCCACTTTACTGTTTGGATCATCTGGTAATATTTCATTCATAAGACGTTGGTCTAGTGCTAGTTTTCTACCATCATTCGTGATTTTAAGCATATTATCAATAGATGAATCCACCATTTTATTTCTTACTCTTTCAGCACGGTCTGCTAAATCTGCAACCATTTCTTTTTGTATTTCTGTTGGCTTTACTACAACATTTTCATAGTTTGCTTTTGGTACTGGTAGATTAAGCATATCTGATGTTTGAATATCTGCAACCTCTTTAAACATTGCCAGTAGTTCTGGTAAATTATAAAACTTGGCAAACCTCGTTTTGGCACGGTAACCTGTTCCCTCTGGTGCTAATTCAATAGCGGTAACTGTTTCTCCAAAAGTTGAAGCCCACGCGTCAAAGTTTTGGAGATTTCTTTTTTCAAGTTCTGCGTACTGTAAGTACCTTTGCATTGTATATAACTCTACCATACTGTTACTTACTGGTGTTCCTGTCGCAAAAGTTACTCCTTTTCCTCCAGTTAGTTCATCAAGATAACGACATTTCATAAATAAATCGCTAGACTTTTGTGCTTCCGTTTGTGCTATTCCTCCAACATTTCTCATTTTAGTATAAAGAAAAAGATTTTTATAATAATGTGCCTCATCAACAAATATTCTATCTACTCCTAATTCCTCAAATGTTACAACATCATCTTTTCTTGATGTGTCATTGAGTTTCTTTAATTTTGTTTCCAAACTTTTTTGTGTTTTCATTAGTTGTTTAATAGTAAATCGTTCTCCGTGATTTTCTTTTAAATCGGTAATACTTCTCATAATATCATCTATCTGTTTTTGAAGTATTTGTGTCTGTCTTTCAACTGACATTGGTATTTTTTCAAATTGACTGTGTGAAATGATAACTGCGTCATAATCTCCTGTTGCAATTCTTGAACAAAACTTTTTTCTGTTTCCTGTTTCAAAATCTTTCTTTGTCGTTACGAGAATGTTGGCAGACGGATATAATTGCAAAAACTCCGAACTAAATTGCTCTACTATATGATTAGGAACAACAAACATACTCTTGTTGCATAGACCTAATCTTTTTGCTTCCATTGCAGCAGCGACCATTGTAAATGTTTTCCCTGCTCCAACTTCGTGTGCTAATAGGGTGTTCCCTCCATAAAGTATTCTGGCAATTCCATTGATTTGATGTTTACGAAGTTTTATTTCTGGATTCATTCCATCAAACCTTATATGTGAGCCATCATATTCTCGTGGTCGAATTGAGTTAAATTTTTCATTATACATTTTACATAGTCTTTGCCTACGTTCTGGATCAGTCCATATCCATTCTTCAAAAGCAGTCTTAATTTGTTCTTGCTTGGCTTGAGCAATAGCCGTTTCCTTTTTATTTAATTCTGGTATTCTTCTACCCTCATCATCTATTGTATAATCATATACCCTAACATCTTTTAAATTAAGTGTTTCTTCTATGATCTTATAAGCATTCACTCTATGAGTACCAAAAGTCGAATTTGCTTTTACATTACCTCTATCATAATTCTTATTTTCAATACTCCATTGTGCCGTACTTTCCATATAATGCACTTTTACATTATCTTTTACATACCACGAAGGAGTTAGTAAATACCATATAAATTCTTCTATATCTTCTGGTGGAAGCCACGTTGCACCTAATCTTACGGCAATTTCGCTTGCTTCTAAATCTTTTGGCTGTACTTCTTTTAGATGTTTTACATTTGTTTCAAACCTTGAATCAGTTTTGGCAAATTCTTCTGCTATTTTTAATTTTTCACGAACATTACCACTTAAATATTCATCGGCAGTTACCCATACATTAGGATCACCATAAATAGGAACATTGAATATTTGTCCCTCTAAATCTTCTAACATCTTATCCATATCTATACCACATAACTGTTGCATATAATCAAGGTCAACTCTTGCTTTTTCAGATATAGATACAACTAATGCTTCTTGTGCAGTATCGACTTTTGTTATTTGAATATTCGGCTTAATAGTCCTTTTAGTAAACATATCTGCTTTATTTTTTAATTCTTTATTTTCATCTAATATTTCTAATGAGCATAACAAATAAAAACTATTATCATTAGAAAAAGCAGAGGTATTTGCTCTGCTATTGATTAATCCATATTTCTTTATAAAATTATCATACAAAGTATTCAATTTTTTCTGTTCTTGTTTTATTTCTTCATCTGGATAATCTTCTGTTTGTAGTTCAATTAGAGTTCTGACGCAATCTCTAATTTCAATTAAGCCTTTTATTCTATTTTGTGTCGTTAGTGGTAATTCTTGTGGATACATTCTACTATTTTCACGGTAATATATTTTGTTATCTACAAGCGTGTATGAGAAATTTCTAACATTAACATCTGCAGGAATAGATAAATCTTCTTCATCTTCTCCAATGTCATCAAATTCATATTCTTTTATTTCGGCGTGTATATTTTGAATTGCGTCATTTAATTGTTCTTCAAGTGTAGTATCTTCATTTGCTTTACAAGTAGAGTCCATTCCAAATTGTGTTGACTCCATTACCATATTACCACAGATCATCTCTGGGTGATCTATAAAATATTTATTCATTTTGATACCATCTTCATTTGTATCTAAATGTACCCATTCTGGCTCTAAATCTGTAATAGAATCTCTTTTTTGTAGGAATATAATATCTGATGTTACTTTTGTTCCTGCATTTGCTTTGAAAGTATTATCTGGCAAACGAATAGCCCCTAAAAGGTCTGCTCTTTGAGCAATATATTTTCGTACAGCAGGGCTTTCTTTATCTAATGTTCCTTTGCTCGTAATAAAAGCAATTACTCCACCCGGTCTGACTTTATCTATGGCTTTTGCGAAGAAATAATCGTGGATTAAAAAATTATTTTTATCATACTTTTTATCTAATAATTTAAAATCTCCAAAAGGTACGTTTCCAATACAACCATCAAAAAAAGAGTCTGGAAGTACCGTGTTTTCAAAACCTTGTACTGCAATAGAACTCTTTTGATATAATTGTTGTGCTATTTTACCAGATATTTTATCGAGTTCAACACCATATAACTTACATTCGTTAAGAGTATCTGGCAACATTCCTATAAAATTACCAGTTCCACACGCAGGCTCTAGGATATTTGCCGTTTTCATACCCATTTGCTCTAATGCTTTATACATTGTTCTAATAACAACAGGTGGTGTATAAAAAGCAGTTAAAGTAGATTCCATTGCTGATTTGTATTCATCTTCATCTAATAAATTCTTTAATTCTAAATATTCACTAGACCACGAACTATTTTTATCATCAAATGCTTGTGGTAATCCACCCCAACCAACATACTGTGATAACACTTTTTGTTCTTCAGGAGTTGCAAAACGATTTTCTTTTTCACATAGTTTCAAAACTTTTATTGCAGCAATATTTCGATTAAACTTTTCCCTGTCTGTTCCTACTCCTAACATATCATCAGTAATATGAAAATTATTTCTATCTTCATTTTTAATTTCTGGGTGTAAATCAAAAGTAGTAATTCTTGATTTTTTCTTTTTCTCAAAAACAGGTACAAACTCTGCTTTTTCCTTTTCAGCCAGTAATTCTTTTACATAGTCTATACTTTCATCTCTAAATATTGGAAAACCAGTTGTTCCTTGAAAAGTAATATCTTTTAATGATACTCTATCATTATTGATACTATCTACAATAAACTTTCTGTTATCTATTGTTAGATGTTCTCCAATTAAATCATCTAGTTCTTCTTTTTGTTTTTCTGCAACTTCGTATTTCTTTTGATATTCTTTTAATCTTTCTATATCATTTTTATCAACTAATTTAACAGTTCCATCATCATTATATTCAAATAATTGATTAAATAGAAAATCATATAATTCTTTTCCTACCCACTCATTTTCATCATCATAACCCACGATTTCTTCATCAGAGTTAAAATTCACTTTTATATCAAATATCTTATGTTGGTGCAAGATGTGTTCAACAAGATCAACTTCATCATTAAACTCTCCATATTCATTAGGAGATGTTTGTTCTTCTTGTTTTAATTTTCTGACTTTTAAATGGTCATTTGCAGGATTTTCTTGAACTTTCCTATCAAATTCTTCTCTTGAAAATTCTTGATTAAACAATGGATATTGGTAATCATATAGTCTGACTGTATTATCATCAAAAGAAATAATCTCATATTCGTCTGCACCAATATAGACTTTATCTCCTAAATGATACTCATATTCTTCTATATAATCTACATTTTCTTCTATAATTTCAGTATCATTTTTTTCTTCTTGTTCCAGAGTATCTTCATATTCTTCTTTTTGACTATTTTCGTGTTCTTCTAGCCACTTCGGATAATACTCCATTTCCTTTGGATTTAGATAACGGTCTAATTTGATTAGTTCTTTTAGTCTTTTTTCAATATTATTCCATTTCAATAAAATTTCTATTTCATCTGCTTCATATCCACGATATAAAGTAATACCTTTGCTACTACTATCAAATCCAACACCAGAGCCTTTTACTGTATGGGTACTTCCACTTAATCCATAGAGATTTTTTAAAAATGTTATATTCTCATTTGTAGACAAACTACTTTGTAATTGTCTATAAATATAAAACTTTCTTTCAGGGTTTTGTTCTTGAAAAAAAGTATCTATAAACTCTTGTGAAAATTCTAACTCTGGTCTTTCTTGTTTCTCGTTAAGGTCTAATAATGATAATTGTTCTTTTTCAGTTGGTAACTTTTGTTTTCGATCATATAATTGGTGCAACAATATCATTGAATTATAGTGGTCAGTCAAATCTTCCCAACTTATAAAACTTTCTGTATCTCTTGATAAGAAATTTCCTTTCCAAATTAAAAGTCCATTGTCAAATGCTTTATACCCATATAATTCTGTTTCAATAAAAATACCAACATAAACATTATCAAAAGCATTTTTAAGATATTCTGCCCTTTTAGTTCTATTTTTTTCAGTTTCAAAATAATTTTTAATTTCTTCATTAGTAACTTTTAAATTAGCAAAACTTAATATCTGATTTACTTTTGCGTCTATAACAACATAAGGACAGTTACTACTGTCCTTATCAAACACACCTAATTGTAAATTAGTTCTTTCGTTGCTATCTCCTCTGCTGATATCTTCAAGTTGTTCATCAAGCCCACCCATCTCATTTGGTCTTGTTGTTTCAATTCTTCCGTCACGTTTTCTTGTTTCATCATCTGTGATACTAATTGTTCCACTTTCGTTTCTACTTGTTCCTGTATCTCTGATAGGTGTTCCATCAACTGGTCTTTCATTAGAAGTGTCGTGTATAATGCTTTCTTGTGGTCTTTTAGGTATCTTAACCTCATCAATGCGTATTTCCCATTGACCTCTTTTCTCTCTTTCTGTGGTAGCATTAGGTCTGGTATTCTGTAATCTCCCTGCATTGTGTAAGTTATTTCTTTCATATTCCTCGCTCCTTTCACTTTCAATATTTCTGTTATCACTTATATCATAATCTTTTTGATTTTCTTTATCAAATGTGCGAATTTTATCTATTTCATTTATTCGCACATTTTTAATAGTAGAATATATTTCACGCAAACCCATTTCTGATATATCACTTGTAGCAATACCTAATCTTGTTATTGTATCGTAAGTATTGAACTCTTTTATATCTTTAAAATCATCTGCTTTAAAGTATTCATTAGGATCAATCCCACATCTTTTCATCATCATAAAAGCAACACTATTAGATAATAAACTTTGATAAGTTGCTTTTATATGAGTATCGTCTTGTGAGCCTAATATACTGTTATTTGAAAATTGTTTTAAATCTTCCAAATAATCGGGCAAATTATCTTCTACCATATTATATGCTGATGAAATAATTGCATTTGCAAGTGAACTTTTATCCTCTAACTCGCCATATCTATTTTCCAATACTTCAATAACATATTCTTCGTATGCTTTTGTAACAGTCCAAAGAAGAAAGTTTTTACCTAATCTACTATTCGTATCTGATACATCAAAAACATATCTCATATATGGGTATCCATTTTTTTCAGTTAGTAAAGCAATACCAGTTGCTCCTTTATTTACCCACCTTTTAAATGCTTTATTCCACGTTTCAATTTCAGCACAAGCAATAGTTTCTGGCTTTTGAGCATAAATAAGTGCTTGATCGGAGAAAGAATATTTATAATTCATTGCAGCACATTCCATAAAAGAAACCCATTCCTCTGGATTTTTAGTTAAATCTTGCAATGTTTCTCCATATAGAGCAGTAATATCTCTAATTCTTCTAGCCAATATAATCACCTCCATTCTGTTCTATATTTTGTTCTTATTCATTATTCATTTCTTGTTTTTTTGCTTCTCTCACTTTTTGTAGGACTTCAAAATAGTTTGTACTAATTTCTAAATCTTCTACATTGTAAATTAACATATATATAATTTCAGAGGCTTCATTAGGATAAAATCTAATATCAACTTTCGTTTCTTGTTCTTCCTCTGTTCTTGGAATACTATATCTTAATAATTTATCTTTCATTTTAGTTGCAAGTTGTGCAACTCTTTCATCACTCATTTGTGTATATCTTGTAAGCATTTCCACTAATAAATTAAATTTTTCTATACTTAATTCCACTTTTACCGGTGGTATTCTTTTTTGATATGGCATTTTATAATCTCCTTTCTATCTTTCTAAATCTCTATTATCTCTTACTTTGCTATTCAAAGTAATATTATTTTGATATTTTTCTAATGCTTCTTTTAAAGCAGTATTTCCTAATAACTCATCAACTTTTGCTTGGGCTTCTTTTTTATTGTGTGCCTGCACTTCAAAAGTGATTTTTCCATTTATATTTACATCGACTTCAAATGTTTTCATTGTTTCTCATTTCCTTTCCCTTGATTTCCACTTAAAAAAGCAATTATATCTTTATTTTTAATTGCTTCCTTAAACTCTATAATTATCATTATTTCATTAGAAGATAATGTTGGTATTTTCTTTAAATCTGACATCTGCATAGCAAGTATTTTTTTATCAGTATTAAACCCTGCTTTGAATAATTTTTCTAATGTCTTGGTAATTAAATTCAAATTGTATTTCGCTTCCATATATGCGTTCCTCCTTATATTTTTTCAACTAATTCGCAAATGATTACAATTTGTTTATTTGTATTGTGTCTGCAAGTAATAAGTGTCAATGTGCTTTTTTGTCCATTTCTTGTTATTTCAGCAGTACCAGTTTTCTCAATATCATAAGTGTTAATCATACGGTACTTATATTCATAGCCATTATAGAAAATGCTTACTGTATCATCTATTTGCATTTTATCAAGATTTCTAAAAAATGCAGTTCTTCCATTTCCACTATGTGCTGCTAAAATTACATTTCCATTTTCTTGATCTGGCATATCTGATTCGTCAAGAATTTTGATATTTCGATTTACATTATTGTAGTAACTATCTTTTGCAACTAAACCTCTTTCAAGGTTTATACTTGGTATTTTCAAAACTGCAATATAATTTAATGAATTAGTTGGTTTCACTTCATTATCTTTACTTTCTGTTTCTTCTGTTTCAGTAGGTAAATCTTCATCTACTTTTTCTTGTTCCTCATAAAATTCTACAAGTGCTTTATCTTCTAAATTATCTGTTCTCATATCAAGAAATATTTTCATTCCAATTACGCTAACTCCAATTAAGATAAGCAAAGAGCCAACTATTAAAAGTTGACTCTTTTTGCCTTTCTTATTGTTGTTTTTTTCTTTTTTTAACATAAACAACAACTCCTATTCCACTTATAATTAGTAAGCCACCAAAGATTTCAATTAAATGATAATCGTTAATTCCTGTATTAGGAACTTCAACAACAATTTTTTCATTTTCCATTGTCGCTTTTACGATTTCACCATCTTCTCTAATCTCAAAATACATTCTTTCTTCATTAAGAACGTATCCTGCCGGTGCCTCCTTTTCCAAAATATAGTAACGTCCATATCTCATTTCTTCAATGACAATTTTTCCGTTTTCATCAGTTCTACCACTAAATACTAATTCATCTTGTTCATTATAAATTTCGATTAAAGTATCTGGTAGTGGTGTTCCTGTCGATAAATCTACTTTTGTAAATTCTAATGTTCCAGTAATAGGTTTGTTTTTCATTTCTGCTTTTACTACTTCGCCATCTTCTGTAATTTCAAAAGTGACTTTTTCATCTGTTATTACATATCCTGTTGCACTTTCTTTTTCTAAAATATAGTATTTTTTTCCTGCAACTAAATCAGTAATAATAATTTTACCATTCTCATCAGTTTCTCCTGTGAAAATTAGTTCATTTGTATCTTCTACATAAATTTCAATTATTGTATTAGGAATTGGCTCTCCATTTACTAAATCTGTTTTAGTGAATTCAAGTTCTGCTTTTTTCAATTCATTTTTTAGTTTTAATGTTTCAGATACAACAGCAGTTTTATTATCAATTTCAGTTAATTCTACTTTGTGTTCCGTTGTATCTATAACGTGGTCATTTACTGTCTTGGTTTCCTTGATTAAATATTTTCCTAAATAAAGGTCAGTAAATGTGGCAGTTCCCTCTGATCCTGTTTCAATAGATTTTATGAACTCGCCCTTTTTATGATGAGTAACACCGTCTGGAGTAATGATGTCTTCATCTGCATAAATTGAAAATTCTACTCCACTCAATTTGATTTCTTCATAAGAGTATTTTCCATCTTCAACAGTAAATGCTTCTCCTGTCTTTTCAATTACAACTTCACCCATTATCTTATCATTAGCAAACTCAACTTCAATATATTTTCCATACTCATCATCTTCTATAATTGTACTGTTCTCATCTAGTCTAAATACAATACCTTCTTCATTTAAAAGGTATCCAGACGGACTGGTTAGTTCCTCGATTTGATAAGTGGCACTTGTTAAAGGATAAGGAGTGATAAACACACCGTTTTCATCGGTTTTGAACTCACAGATTTCTTCTTTATCTGGATAAGTTACTTTTTGACATACATATTCTCCTGTATCAAGATTTTTGATTTTAAATGTTACATTTTCATAAGGTATAACTTTTCCTGATTCAGAATCTGTTTTTACAAGTTTTAATTTTGCAGTAATTGGGGCATTTGATAAAGCGTATCTAATTGTTTGTGGTGAGTTTCCATTAACAACTATTTTAAAGTCTTTTACTTTCTCGTGTCCATCTGTTGTATTAAGTTGTTTTACAGTATATGTGCCATAAACGAGATTAACTTTTGAGTAACCTTGTTCGTCAGTCTTAACTGTTGTAACGTGATTTCCTTTACTATCATAAATACCAAATTCGATATTTACTTCTGGTTTTAAAATACCTGTTTCAGGACTAGCATAATACTTGTTGATTTCCACATCTCTTTTGATAATTTGTTCATACACACTTATTGCAGGGTGTAAATCTTCGGTAGTAATTTCAAAATAGTATTTATTTGTATCAAGTTCATATCCTGTACTTGGACTGATTTCTTGCAAATAAAATGTTCCAATGTCTGGCAAAATTGGACTTGTAACTGTTCCGTCAGCCTTAGTTGTAACTTTCTCAACTAATTCATCATTAAGATTATAAATACCATAAACTGCACCCTCTAATGTTGCTTCAACACCTTGTGGCTCATTTGTTTGTGTATCATTATCTTTCTTCTCTACTGTTACATCTCCACCTTTTGTATCAACTTTAACAGAAGCAACTACTGGATCAGAAAATCTAAAATATCCCATTTTTTGAGAGTTTACTCCATTTCCTAAATACACAATAGTTGTAAAATTATCATAATGTTTTCTTACTACATTTAATGTTTGTTCACCTACTTCAAGAGGTGTGATATAAATATCATTTCCATCAATTCTTACAGAAAGTCCATCAGAACTATAAACCTCATACTCACTTAATACACCATTTGAATCAGTAAGTTTAAATTCTTGCCCGATTACTGCTTCTTGTTTTGTTCCATTAAAACTAGGTTTATTGTAATGAGAATTTACTAATCTCATTATTTCATTTTTCTCTGCGTCTATATTGATATAATCACCGTGTCCAGAGGCTTGTGTCCAGAACTCTACAATTTGACCTCCTGTTGTTTCCCATATAAGGGCTTGTGTAGCCATTCTATATCTTAATGTTTGATGTCCGGGATAATCGTATCCATAATGACCAATAAGTTCTATTTTCTTATTGATTTCTGCACTATATGGAGATGATTGCAAACCGTCATAACCTAAATAACTTGTTGTTGCAATATCAATTCCCGGCTCAATACAATAAACGACTTTTCCATTCATTGTATAAGTTTCATATTGTGCTGACATATAAGGCTTTCCACCACCACGTCTTGTGTACCATACATCTGGCACTTTGGGGTGTGATAATGTTGCGTTTGTTGCTGCACTAACTATTGCTGGCATTGTAAAAGAAAACACTTCAAACAATGTTAATGCAATTAGTAATACTGATAATAATTTTTTACATTTCATATCTAATCATTTCCTTTCTAAAAATAAAAAAAGCAACCGTTTTATGGTCGCTTCCACTAAAATTATTCTTTATTCCATTGGATTTGTATAATCAAGGTGTAACTTATATCCTAAAACTTCGCCTTTATAAATTATTTCCTGACAACTAAAACCCAATATATTTACTGTATCTGCAAAGGCTTTTTCAAACCCTGCTTTTTGACATTCCTCGTAAGTAGCATATTCTACCTGCTTTTTTAACCTTTCGTATTCCTCGTCTACTTGTGGTACTGGTGTTTGTTCTTGAACATTGCTCGTAGCAGGTGGCTTCTGTTCCTGTTTTTGTTCCTCTTGGATTTGAGGTTTACTCTCGCTTTGCTCCGTTTTAACAGATTTATTACTTTCTTCTTTTTGGATCACAGTAGGCTGTTTTTCATTACTTTTTTGAGCCTCAGTTTCTTCTCGCTCCTCTTGTTTTTCCTCTGTTAATCCATTTGAAGTAGACTCTTGCTCTGTTTTCTCAACTGTTTCTTCCTCTTTCTCTACCTCATTTATCTCTGGAACATCACTTGTTTCATTCACAACACTTTTTTCCACCTCTTTCCTTTCATTTGCCATATTTCCAACAAATACTACACTCAATACTGCAAGTAAAATCACTAGAAAAATCACAAATACAATTTTCTTTTTCATACCAATCACTTCCTTTGATTCCAGTATAATCTAAAACAATAATTTTTGCATTTGTGTAATTATATATTTTTTTTCAGTTAGTAATACAGTTAGTAATATACTAGGGAGGTTTGTAAGGAGGGATTTTTCGTAAAAAATACTCCCACTACCTTGCTTCCATACTTCGCTTTTTTTCCAAATACTTGTTGTAAAAGTCCAATGCTTTGTAAATGTGATCGGCATACTTTTCCTTTGGCATACCTCTTGGCATTTTGGGAGTTAAGTTTTTGAAATCAAGTTTTAATTTTTCCACTTGATTTGGCTTTTGTTGACTCAATAGTTCTTCAATTTTATCTTCACTTAACTTCCCACTTTGACTTAATCGTTTCATTTCTTGTGCCTGTGATAATGATGGTGTAGCAACATTACATTCAATACTATTCATAAGCCATTTTTGTTCTTGCTTTGTAAGGAATGAAAGTTCTACTGCCGGACTAAATGCAATTTCTTCACTATCCACCATATCAAGTAATGGCTTTATTAGTTCAGTCAGTCTTATATATCTTTGTATTTGTCTAGCACTATCATCACTTTTTTCGGCAAGTTTCAAATCAGTTCTCAACTTTGTGCCAACTTGGCACGAAGTTAAATCTGTTCTCTTACCTTGATGTTTTTCGGCTTCCATTCGTATTTTATAAGCAAATGCTCTTTCACTAAATAATATTTTTTGTCTTTGTTGCAAGTTGCTATCAACCATTATTATTGCAGCCTGCTCATCTGTTAAATCTCTAACAATGCAGGGCATAGTTTCTTTGTTTGCAATTTCACTTGCTTTCTTTCTTCTATGTCCAGAAATCATTTGGTATTTACCATTTCCTATTGGTCTTACTAATGCAGGCTCTCGAACACCATCTTTTTCTATACTACTTGCCATTTCCTTTAATTCATCATTTACAATAACTTTAAATGGGTGATTTGGAAAGTCTTCAATTTCTGTTATTGGTATATCAATAACTTTTTCTAAATTAGCCGTTTGTCGTTCTTCTTCTGTTGTAAACAAGTCATCTAACTTTGCAAACGGCATTTTTGTTTCGTTCTTTGCCAATATCAACCACCTCCTTTGCAAATGAAGAATATGCCTCTGCCACTTTACTGTTTTTATCGTAAGTGAATATGCTCTTACCTCGTGAAGTTGATTCTGCTGTTTTTACTGCAAGTGGTATTTGTGTTTCAAAGAAATTGAACATACTTCCATAATTTTCTTGTAGTTGTGTTTTTACTTCTTTTGATAAATTTGTTCTTTTATCTACCAAAGTTAGTAATACACCATCTACTTTTAAATCTGGGTTAATCTGTCTTCTTACTTTAGAAATTGTTTTTAATAAATGCGTCATACCTTTTGCAGCAAGAAATTGTGATTGAACTGGAATAATAACACTATCTGCACTAGCAAGAGCATTTATTGTTACGATACCTAAACTTGGCATACAGTCCATTATAATATAATCATAATCTTTTTTGATTTCTGACAAACAATTTCTCATAGTGTACTCCCTACTCATTGCATTGACTAATGACATTTCCATTGCCGACAAATCCAAATTAGCAGGAATTAAGTCTACATTTTCTTTATGGTGTAATATTGCTTCTTTTACTTTTATTGGCTCATCATTCATAGACTGTTCCATTAAATCTGCTAATGTTAAAGGTAATTTATCTTGTTCATACCAACCCATATAAGTCGTTAAATCACCTTGTGGATCAGCGTCCACTAAAAGAACTTTCTTACCCATTTGAGATAATGCAACTCCTGTACTAAAAGCCGTTGTTGTTTTACCAACTCCACCCTTTTGATTAGCAACTGCAATTACCTTACATTGTGACATCTTCATCTCCTCCTTTCTTTTATATTTAGCCACCTTATATAAATAAGATGGCTATGTACTGCCATTTCAAGGCACAAAAAAAGAACTGATATTTTATTACCAGTTCAAAATATGTTATTTTTACATCTCATCATAGTATTTTTCTAACTCATCTATATTTTTAAAATACTTTAATCCCGATTTTTCTTCATTTATAAGCCAATCAATAAGTCCTTGTTCAAGTTGTAGTGCATAAGTATTTCTTAACAGTCTAATACATTCTTCATTATCTATCTTCGTTATATTTTGTTCTTGTTCATCAATTAAATAAAATGCTCTATTGTTCTTATCATAAGAGTATAAAAATCTTTGATTTCTTTGTGAAAACCAGTATCCACGATTATATTCCGGATATCTTTTACTATAATCTTCTATCATTTTATCTTTATCCTTTCTTATCTACTAATTTTATTAATAATTCATCAATAGGAGTTGTATCTTCTTTTTCTCTTAATAACTTGTTCCTTAATTCAACTAATCCATTCACAAGCATTCCGTATTCTAAACTATCTACTTTTAACTTTATTTTACTCATTTATGATCACACTCCTTTTTCTTATAAATATTATATTACTTATTAGAGAAAAAAAAATGTATAAATCATACTTGATATGGAATTTCTAATGTTTGAGGAATATTTAAAGTATTAGTATATTCTTCAAATTTATCTACTGTTTCAGTTTCCATTTTGTTTGTAACTTTAACATAAATATTATAAGTAGTTTGTATGCTAGAATGTCCTAATCTTTTTGATACTGCTTTAATATCTGCACCATTTTCAATTAACCTAGTTGCGTGCGTATCTCTGAAATCGTGAAATCTACTATTAATACCTAATTCATAATGAATTACTTTAAACGCGTATTTTGGCGAATCAGTTCCTAAAAACTGTCCATTTTCTTTAACAAAAACTAATTCAGCCTTTGGTAAAGCAACTTCTAATTCTGCTTTTGCTTCAACTAATTTTATTTCCTCTTTTTTAGTAATATCATTTAATACTCTCTTTTCATAATAATAAAGATATGAGTCGCCATAAAACTTTTGATTTTCCTCCTGCTCTTTTTTATATTCTTTTAAAGCATTTACTAAAGTATCACCAATAGATATAGTTCTTTTACTTTGTGGATTTTTACAATCTCCATAATACCAAACTCCAACCGAATGTCCTTTAGTAATATTTTTTCTTTTTGGTAATCCATATTGATTTTTTTTGATTATATTTTTATTTATAGTCAATGTCTTTTTATTGAAATCAATGCAGTCCCAAGTCAACCCATATACTTCAGATACTCTCATTCCTGTATAATAAGCAGTTAAAAATGAATAATAAATTGAGTGTGTTCCTTTAAATCTCTCCAATATTCTCTCTATTTCCTCTTGAGTAAATATGTGTGCAGGATCAGTATCAATTTTATCTATTCTTGGAGTATGAACGTGTTCTGCCGGATCAGTGTTAATATAATTTAATGTATAACACGCATACTTTAGAGAACCTTTAACAACTTTCAAAATACTTGCCATATAATTTTTAGAAAAAGCATATTCAACATATATTTTATTTATAAATTCTTGCAATAATCTTGTATCTAATTGCCATAATTTATAAAATCCTATTCTCGGCTTAACGTGATTCTTAATAATATTTATATAAGATATTGTAGTCGAATAATGCAAATTAAAACTAGCATAAGTATCTATCCAATAATCTAAAAAATCTGCATAGGACATATTTTCTTTTAATTGTACTTTGTTTCCATTGTAATAATAATCATTATAGGCTTTTGCTCCCTCCTTAAATGCTTCTGATTTTGTTGAATAACCTGACTTCGTTATCCATTTTCTTGTTCCATCAACTGTTGCTATTTCAAATCGGTATTCATATACCTTTCCACGTTTTCTTACGCTTACCATAATTATCTCTCTCCTTCACTAAAATATTTAGTGAAACGGAAAATGCCAGCATTTCGAATGCTGACATTTTAGATAACTATGTCCACAAATTTGTCCACGTAGATTCTCGTTGATATATAAGGGTTTTCTTTCCTTTTGTCCACAAAATTAAATTTATGTGGACAAATCGTGGACAACTGTCCACTGTGGACAAAATTTTCGATTTTTTTGATTTTTATAAATCCTTATTTTATAAGGGTTTTACGCATTTTTACCACAACAGTTTTTGTACTTTTTGCCACTTCCACATGGACATAAATCATTACGTCCCACTTTATAGGTGTTTTGATGATGTTCGTTTTCTCTTTGTAAAATTATAAATTTACATATTTTATAATCATCTGAATTTTTAAATTCCTCATCTTCCTTATAACAAAAACATTGCCATTCTTCCATTATTCCAACAGTATCATATATGTATTCATAACATGGTTTTAATGGAAAAACATTTCTATTTATTTCTTTGCCATCTTCTAATACCTTCTTGTGTTCTTCTCTTTCTTTATCATTATAAATTAAATCAATCTTTTCCTTTAATTCAATTAATTTTAAATCACATATTTCTTCAATAATTTCGTCATATAAATATGAATTATCATCATCTTCTTTTTGCTCTAATAGCTTTTTAAAATAATTTACTAAAAATTCTCTTTCCTTCACTCCGTATAAATATAATATTGAAAAAGTTTGTAATGCACAGCTTCTAACATACTCATTTATTTCTTTATTTTCAATTATTTCAAATAATGCATTGTCATTTCCATCATATGTACTTGCAAGTAATCTTTGCAAATCCTCTGGATATTCATCACCTAATATATATTCTACTACCTGTTCATCTTTTTTCATCAAATCTATTAAATATGGAAATGCTCTTTTTTCCTTTAATTCTGCCAATATATAAAATGCATAAGTGTACCCAAAAAATTTATCCTCTTCATTGTAAATTTTCTCCACATTTTCTTTTGTATATTCTAACATTTTTAATAATTCAGGAATCATCTCATCCTTTTTCTTTAGAGCTTCTTTTATTGCTTCTTTTGGCAACTCTGGTGTGTAATAACTTAATTTTTTTACAATTTCTTTTACTTCCATAAAATCCCTCATTTCATTATTTTTTTACATTATATCAGAAAAAGGAAGTTTTCGGAAGCACTTTTTATATTACAAATATAAAATAGGTCTAGCTACCATATTATATTTATAATTTGCAGTTCCAAAACCGCGGTAACTTGTAAAATTATTATTACTATACATACTTTGACATAAACTTGCTGCTTGCGGTTGAGTTATATGATTATATGTATATCTTCCAAAAGTTATTTCTTTTTCTCCTTCAGTCGTTTTTATTTTCCCTATTGGTATCCATATAAATTGATTTCCTTTTGTATTATTATTACCGGCACCAACATCCTCAATTATTATTCCATTTTCTACATTATCCGTCGGGTTCAATACTTTAAACTTTGCTGGAATTACTACTTTGTTTCCTAAACTATCATAGGCAACTGTGTTCAATGTTTCATTTCCTGTTATTTCACTTAATTTTTTTCCTGCCTTCATTTTAAAATCATAACTATCATTAGTGTTATTATCCTTCTTCTCTTATTATTTTGCACTTTACTTTCTTTTTTCATTTTATTCCTCCCGTGTTTTCAAATTTTTTAACGCACAAAAAAACTATATACTTTAAGCAATTTTTAGGTTCGCCTAAAATACATAGTTCCTCTTCTATGTTTATTTACATCTATTTCTTACATTTGTCAATTGCTTTTCGCATTTTTCTTTCACACTTCTAACATATTCGTACAACCCATATTCATATGATTAAGCAGGAGGCATATATGGGACTATCTAAAAACTCTACTGGGAATAAGATTATATCTAATATAAATGATTTTAATAATTACGATTATACCATTGCAATAGCTGGAAATCCCAATGTTGGAAAGTCTACTATTTTCAATGGTCTTACAGGGATGCATCAACATACCGGAAATTGGACTGGCAAAACTGTTGAAAATGCTGCTGGAATATGTACATATAATAATAAAAAATACTTGTTAGTAGATATCCCTCGGAACTTACTCTTTGCTCACAGATTCTGAAGAAGAGAAAGTTGCAAAAGACTATATAAGTTCTGGAAAAGCAGATGTTACATTAGTTATAGTTGATGCAACATGTTTAGAAAGAAATTTAAACTTGGTATATCAAATAATGAATTTAACAGATAAAGTAATTGTTTGTGTGAATTTATTAGATGAAGCTAGGAAAAAAGGAATTAAAATTAATCTTGAAAAATTATCTACCATACTTGGAGTTCCTGTTGTTGGTACAATTGCGAGAAAGAAAAAGACATTACAAAATTTAATGGTTACCACTCAAAAAGTTTGCACTAATGCAATCTCTCCTACTCCCAATAGAATAGAAGAATGTATAACAGACAAAGATTTCTTAGAAAAAGTTTTTGCTAAAGCAAATGAAATTACATCTGAGGTTTGTACTATTGAAAATGAAAATTATAATGAAAGAGATAAAAAAATAGACAAAATACTAACATCAAAAAAGTTTGGTATTCCAATTATGATACTCTTTTTCTGTCTCATTTTTTGGATTACCATCGTAGGCGCAAATTATCCATCTGAACTTTTGTCACAATTCTTTAGCTTTTTAAGACCAATATTAGAAAACTTTTTTATAAACATTAACACTCCTAGTTGGCTACTTTCCTTACTATTTAATGGAGTATATAAAACAGTAACTTGGATTGTTAGTGTTATGCTACCTCCAATGTGTATATTCTTCCCTTTATTTACTCTTTTAGAGGATTTAGGATATCTACCAAGAATTGCATTTAACCTAGATAAATGTTTTAAAAAATGTTGTTCTTCTGGAAAACAAGCACTAACTATGTGCATGGGATTTGGATGTAATGCTGCTGGTGTAATAGGATGCAGAATTATTAGTTCGCCTCGTGAAAGACTAATTGCCATACTCACAAATAGTTTTGTTCCCTGCAATGGAAGATTCCCTTTTCTAATTACAATAGCTACAATTTTCTTTAGTGGAGCCATATATTCAGGAGAAAGTTTAAAATCCAGCCTTATATCTACATTCATAGTCTTTACTGTAATATGTATTGGTATAGGTTTTACTTTTCTAATTTCTTATGTACTTTCTAAAACGATATTAAAAGGTTCTACAAATTGCACTTTATTGGAACTTCCACCCTATAGAAAACCTCAATTTGGTAAAATATTAATTCATTCATTAGTTGATAGAACTTTATTTGTACTAGGAAGAGCTTTATCTGTTGCTATACCTGCTGGAATTATAATTTGGATACTTTCTAATATTCAAATTTCGGATATAAGTTTACTTACATATATAGCAAACTTCTTTGACCCATTTGCTAAACTTATGGGATTGGACGGATACATTTTAACAGCATTTATATTAGGTCTTCCTGCAAATGAAATTGTTTTACCAATTATACTTATGTGCTACATGCAAACCGGAAGTCTAGTTGAAATGGATAATATTCACAGTATATTTAATATACTAAGCGCTAATGGCTGGACTATAGTAACTGCCATAAATGTTATGATATTTTCGTTATTACATTTCCCATGTGGTACAACATTACTTACTATAAAAAAAGAAACAAAAAGTTGGAAATGGTGTATTATTTCATTTATACTTCCTACTACTATTGGAATAATACTATGTATGCTAATTAATGGAGTGTTTAGTTTATTTATGTAAAAAGAGGAATTTTTCCTCTTTTTTACCAATTTTTCTTACTACTACATAATTCTGAAATATACCCAGCTAAGCAATAAGGAGATAGAATAAATGCATATATTAATATATAGAATATAAATGCCAATTTACTTCTTCTCTCTAACTTGCAATCAATTTCTTTCATCATATTATTTCTTTTTATTTCAATTAATGCACATAGTAGCAATCCTAATGGAATTACAAGTAATGATATCCATCCTATTAGTAGTGGATTACAAAAAGCAAGTAATATTAACCCTAATGGCACAAATATAAGAAGTGCTAAATCTGTAAATGGGAAAAATATATTTAAACTCATTAAAAATTTAGATTTAAAGCTCATTTTCTTTGAAGTATAAACTTTTACTCTTTCGAATGCCTCTATCATACCTCTAGCCCATCTTTTTCTTTGCTTTCCAAGCAAGCTTAAATTTTCAGGAACTTCTGTGAAAGCAACGGCATTTTTTGCAAAATTAGTTTTATATCCCTTGCTTAATAATTGCCATGTTAGAACAATATCTTCTCCAACGCAATCTTGCCATCCGCCTATTTCTCTTACAAGTTTTGTCTTATATGCACTAAACGCACCTTGTGCAACTAATGTTGAGTTATATCCGCTTTGAACTAGTTTTACACCAAATATTCCTAAAGTATAATCCCATTGTTGTAATTTTGTAATAAAACTCTTTTTAGCATTTTTCACAAATAAACTTCCTGCTGTTGCAGCTGTATCTTTTCCTGAGTTTACTAACTTATGCATTATATTTCTTATTGCTAATGGATGAAGAACTGTATCACTATCTACTGTAATTGTATAGTCCGTTTTTACTCGTTTTAATCCTTCATTTAATGCATATGCTTTTCCCTTATGTTTTAATTCTATTAAAGTAACATTTGAATCTAGATTCATGTCTTCTATTACTTTTATAGAGTTGTCTGTTGAACCATCATCTATAATATTTATATATATACGTCCATTGTACTTTTGATTTTTAATTGACTCTAATGTTTCTTTTATTAAGTTTTCCGCATTGTAAACAGGAACTAAAACTGTTACATCTACTTCGCATTTTATTGGTTTCTTCTTTTTATTTTTATTAAATAATAGACTGAAGAATGTAAATACATAATTAAATCCTGGTATTAATGCAACAAAGGTTACTAAATATATTGCTATAAAATACCCAAAATAACATGCTATTTCAGTTATCCAACCAATGCTTATTAATATTGAAAGAATGAGAGATATTAGTGCAAGTATAATTGATGCAAAAAACATTTTATCACCTCAAGATATAATATGAATTTGCCTTAAAATGGTGATAAGTGATTTTTTGCATGAAAAGAACTGTGTGACTAGTTTTTAAGCTAATTCACACAGTTTTCACTTTATAATAATAAATCCTTCTTTTTTTCTATAAGTTCCTTATAGATTTGTTCTAATTCATTTCTTTTGCCTTCATCTTTTTCAATAGATAGCTTAGATATAATCTCAGATATCTTCATACTAAGCAATAATTTATCGTTTTCTAAATTTGCTTTATTTACTAATTTCTTCTTTTCCTTATATTCTTGATACTTTTCTAAATTTCCTTCAAACTCAACAATATTCTTGTCTTCTATAATTAATAAGTTTTGAGCAATATTATTGATAAGTGTTTTATCATGAGTAACTAATAAAATTGTACCTTTATATTCTCTTAAAAGTTTTTCTAGTGCCTCTATCGAAGGTATATCTAAAAAATTAGTAGGCTCATCTAAGATTAATACATTGTAATCAGATACAAGTAGTTTTGCAATAGATACCTTAACTCTTTCTCCTCCGCTTAAAACTCCTACTTTTTTATATACATCATTTCCTTTTATATTAAGATTTGCAAGTATATTTCTAACAGTAACTTCACTTTGTATTGTATCATTCATAACATTTTGAAAAACAGTTGCTTCATTATCTAAAATACTCAAATCCTGACTAAAATATCCGATCTTAGCTTGCCCACTAATTCTTACATTCTCGTCATTTGATAATATTCTATTTATTAAAGATGTTTTTCCTGCTCCGTTTTTTCCTACTATTCCAACTTTTTCACCATCACCAATTTCTAATTTATTTATTTTTAATAATTCTCTATTTCCAAAAGATTTGGTCACGTTTTCTAAATATATCAAAAAAATCCCTCCTTTAAATCACATTAAAGAAAGAACTTTATAATTTATATACAAAATTAATAAACTTCCAACTATAATATGATATTTATATTTTTAAATAGTTTATTAATTCTCATTTCTTCACCATTTTTAACCTTTCTTACAACTATATATATTATATACTAATTCGTCTATTTTTTCAATCATATTTATACAAATTTTACATTTTACATAAAATATGGTATAATAAATAGTAACAATTTTTTTGGAGGTATTGTTATGAAATTCAATGAAGCATGCAAAAACCGGAGCACCCTTTCAAACATCTGCCTCGCTGCCTCTGCAGCAATCTCCATCATCATTGGTCTAGTGTTGCTTTACTGCAACGCAACCAAAACAGTCCTCCCCGGAAGCGATACACTCTCATTGACAATCAACCTTATTATCGCCTATGGTCCCCTTACAGGGATTCCTCTAGTCGGTATGGGATTTGGTATGTTCTATCAAGAGTTCTTCGAATCCGAGGATGACGAGGATGAAGATGAGGAAGAAAAGTACTGAAAAAAGCCCCCCGCTTGGGGGGCTTTTCAATTATATTTTCTCTTCCTGCATTTCTGCGTCATTTTCTAGTTGTTCATTATAAAGTTTTTTCATTCTTCTTTCCATTTCCATCTTTTTATATACTCTATTTTTTAACTCAATTACATTTTCTTTTGTAATTTCTTTTTTTGGATATTCTGGTTCTAATATTGTAAGAGTTATAAAAGGTTTCTTTCTTATAAATCTTCTTATATCATTTACCTCTCTATAAGTAAATAAAATCGGAACTACAGGTACTTGATTTTTTACTGAAAATGCAAATGCTCCATTTTTAAATTCTCTAAGTCCGTCATAATACGGAATTAGATGTCCTTCTGGATAAATACCTACAACTTCACCTTTTTTTAATAAGCCATCTATTGTATTTACCATTTTTTCTTTTCCTGATATATTACGAGGAATTGGTATTCCTCTAAAAAGCATGACTAAATATTTAATAAAAGGAATTTCTAAATTTGATTGCAAAGTCAAAAAGTACGGAATTCGTGGGAATATTGAAAGTACTATCATTGCGCAATCAATCATATTAATATGATTTGCAACAGTAATATATTCATCTCCTACTTTATTTAAGTTCTCTCTTCCTTCTACCTTTAGTCCTAGCCATAATTTAGTAATGATGAATAAAATTGGATATGCAATTAAATATAACAAACTGCTCAATATTTTATAAATTATTGAACAGTGTAATAAATCACCCTTATTTTTTCTTTCCATAATCCTCTATCTCTTCTTCAAACATTTTTTCCATTAGTTTTATACTATTATCTATTCTAAATTTATTAGCAAATTCAGCATATTCTTTTCTCATTTGTATTAAATACTCTGGATTTTCTATAAAGTAATCTATTTTTTTAGCTAAATCTTCACTATTTCCATGTTCAAATAAGCTTTTATCATTTAATGCGAATTGCACTGTAGCAGATTCATTACTATTAGATATTATTGGTACATTTCCACATGCTATTGCTTCTAAACATGATATTGCCTCTATTTCAGCATCTGCACTATGAACATATAGGTCTGTATAAGAAAGTACATTTGCTAAATCATTTTTTTCAAAGAATTGCATTATTGGTGGATTTTTTAAATCTTTTGACTGTTCCTTATATTTTTCATAGCATTGGCCTTTTCCTCCAAGTATTAATTGAATTTTATCTGAATATTTAGATTTCTTTATTGCATCAATTAACACATCTTGTCTTTTTTCAGGAGAATATCTACCAACCATAGTGATAATAAATTTATCTTTTAATTCTTCTGGCTTTTCTTTTCTATCAAATTTGAAATCTTCATCTACTCCATTAGAAATAACATGAAGTTTCGCTGTATATCCATGATTTTCGAGTTGATTTGCAATAAACTTACTTGGACAGTGTATATGTCTAAATTTATTATAATATGTTCTAAAATATGTGTAAATTTTATCATTTATCAATTGATTTGTTCCAAGACCAACTGCATAAGTTATATTTTCTGGTTGTACATGAAATGCTGTTGTATGTGGAATATGCATTTCTTCTGCTATTTTAACACCTTTTCTAGCTAACACAAATGGCATATAAAAGTGTATTACATCTTGATTCTTAAATACTTCCCTCATTACTTCTTCATCTGGTTTTGCAAATACCATTTCATTTGCTTTAAAGTATTTATCTATTACTTTTGGGAACCAATATGTTTTTAGTCCAAATTTATCTTTCTCATCTTTCCCCGTACTTAATATTTGTACTTCATTTCCATCTTTCCTTAGTCCATCTACAAATCTTTTTGCTGATATTGTTGTTCCATTACTCAAATTATCATATTGATCTATTACAATTAATATTTTCATTGAATCACTTCTCCAATTAAATCATATTCTTTAATATCTGTTATTTTGCACTCCACAAAAGAATTTAATTCGCATTTGCCTTTTATATAAGTTACACCATCTATATCTGGAACATCCATGTATGTTCTTCCAATTCCATTTCCTTCAACTAATACTTTCAATGTTTTCCCTAGATGATTTTTCATGTTTTCTTCTGATATTTTTTGTTGCAGGCTCATTATTTTATTGTATCTTCTTTTTTTAGTCATTGGATGAACTTGATTTTCCATTTTATATGCAGTAGTTCCTTCTTCTTTCGAATAAGTAAAACATCCTAGTTTATCTAGTTTTGCCCATTTTACGAATTCATACATTTCATTGAAGTCTTCTTCTGTCTCTCCTGGAAATCCTACCATTAATGTACTTCTTATTACTACTCCAGGAATATTTTCTCTTAGTTTTACAATCAATTTTCTTATGCTTTCTCCTGTACTTTTTCTATTCATTTTCTTTAATATATTGTCTGAAATATGTTGCATTGGTATATCAAAATATTTACAGATTTTATTATTGTTTTTTACTTCTTCTATTAATTCATCTGTTATTGTCTCTGGATAAGCATATAAAAATCTTATCCATTCAATTCCTTCAATTTTGCTAAGCTCATGAAGAAGTTCTGCTAGTTTAGGCTTTCCATAGATATCTACACCATATTTTGTAGTATCTTGAGCTATAACAATAAGCTCCTTGTATCCTTCTTTGGCAAGTTTTTTTGCTTCTTCTATAATGTCTTCAATTTTTCTACTCGTAAATCTACCTCTTATATATGGTATTGCACAAAAAGTACAAAAATTATTACATCCTTCTGCAATTCTTATATATGCATAATTCTTTCCAGTTGATATAACTCTATCTAAAAATTCTAATTTTCCTTCTTTTGTTTGAGAATTAATTAGATTATCTATTTGTTCCCAAATTGAGTCATATTCACTAAATTTGATAAATAAATCTACTTCTGGAATAGCTTTGATTAGGTCATCTTTGTATCTTTCTACTAAACAACCTGTAACAATTAAGTATTTACAATTTTCTTCTTTATATTTTGCCATCTCTAGTATTGTATTTATTGCTTCTTCTTTTGCTGGCTCTATGAAACCACATGTATTTATTACTATAATTTCTGCTTGTGAAGGGTCATTTACGATTTCATATTTATTCTTTTTAAATAAGCCTATCATCATTTCTGTATCTACTAAGTTTTTGCTACAGCCAAGTGATACAAATCCTACTTTCATATATTCCTCCTACTACTTTTGAATAATACTATTTAGTTTATCTATTCCTCTAACTAATTTATCGTATGTTTTCTTATCTAAATCGTTTCCTTCTTTTCCATAGTTTGCAATTTCATTTTTCATATCTAATAATTTAAATCTATTTTCTTTATATTTTGCTCCATAATCTATCATATAAATAGGAACATAGTCTACTTTATATAGTGAAACTGAATTTTCTTCTGAATTGTAATATAATTGGATATTTAGTATTAATTCCAAATTTGAGTTTTCATTACTAAAATCTGATGTAAAATCTCCTAACGAATATGCTACTAAACAATCTTTTCCTTCACTATTTTTTATAATTTCCATTGGTTCTAATGCTGATGGATGTGCTCCTATTATTAAGTCTGCACCATTATCTACTAAAAATTGTGCTTGAGATTTTTGCGTATCATTTGCACTATTTGAATATACATCTCCCCAGTGCATAAGTACTACCACATAGTCTGCGTTTTCTTCTGCATAAGTTAAATCTGCTTTTACATCTTCTTCATTGTAGATATTTATTCCTGTAGAGCCATCATCATATGTGTATGTTAGAAATGCAAGTTTTGCTCCTCTTTCTTCCTTAATTTTTACTCTATTACTTGGTTCTTCTCTATATACTCCTGTTGTTTCAATTCCTATTGATTCTAAATATTCTTTTGTTTCATTTAGTCCTTCTGGTCCATTATCTAAAGTGTGATTATTGGCTAAAGTCACAAGATTAATTCCTGTTTCTCTTATTGCATTTGCAAATACCTTATTTTCTTCCGTAATGTTATGCTCATATGTTCCTAAAACAATGTTTGAATCTTTAAAATATTTTGATATGTCTGAAAAAATATCTGTGTACAATCCGTTCTCATTTGCTCCATATTTTTGTAAATTGTTTCCAAATAATATATCTCCAACTGCTGAAATTCTAATAATTGAGTTTGATTTATAATTATTTGCGGCATCAATATCTGCCTCTGCTGATGTGTATACTTCTTCTACATGTTCTGCTATCCTTTTTTGCTCTTCTGCTATTTTTCTTGTTTCGTTTATATGAAGTATTACATTAACAATTACACATATAATGATAAGTGCTAAAAGGATGCTTGAAATTATTATGAAGTTTTTGTTACTAATTGTTTCAATTATTGCATTTGATTTTCTTGTTTTCCTTCTTCTGTTATTCGCCATATTTTCCTCCAATTAATAATATAAATTATACAATATTTCACATTTTTTGACAAGGTTGAAATTTTTAAATCTTTCTTTTTCCCTTGATAATTTCCACATTTTGATATACAATAAGTAAGATAAAAATATAAGTTAGGTGGTAAAATTATGAACAATAAATTATATGAAGGTCAAAAATTAAATGACTTTCGTGAGTTGGTAAATTTATACAAAGCCAAGTATAAAGACCTTATTGCTTTTGAATACAAAGAATCTCCAGATTCTACTGAACATATAAAAGTAACGTATAAGCAATTTGCAAAAGATATAGAAGATTTAGCATGTAGTCTTTTAAATCAAAATTGTAAAAGAGTTGCATTAATAGCAGATAATAGATATGAATGGTGCGTAAGTTATTTAGCAATCACTACCGCTGGTTTAGTTGTAGTTCCCTTAGATAAATCTCTACCTGAAAATGAATTATTAGATTTATTAAAAAGAAGTGAAGCAGATAGTATTATTTTTAGTTCAAAATACTTAGATGCAGTAAATAAATCTAATTGTAAAATAAAAATATGTATGGATTTATCAGAAGAAAAAGACACTATTTTATCTTACTCACAATTATTAAAAGAAGGCAAAAAATTAGACCATAAATCATATAATGATATTTCAATTAATAATAAAGAAATGAGTATTATTTTATTTACTTCTGGTACAACAAGTATTGCAAAAGCGGTTATGCTTTCACAATATGCTATTTGTATGGATTTATATGCACTTAGCCAAATGATAGAAATAACAACAGAAGATAAATTTTTATCTTTTTTACCACTTCATCATACATTTGAAAGTACAACCACTTTTCTTTTTGGAACATCTTGTGGTATAACAATAGCTATTTGTGATGGTTTAAAATATATCCAAAAAAATTTAGTTGAATACCAAGTAACAGGATTTGTATGTGTTCCTTTAATGCTTGAAATAATGTATAAAAAAATACTAAAAACAATAAAAGAGCAAAAGAAAACAGTTCTTGTAAATATTATGAGAGTATTATTTAGACATTCAAATATTGAAACTAAGAGAAAAATATTTAAATCTATTATAGATGGGCTTGGTGGAAAGTTAAGAACAATAATAGCTGGTGGTGCTCCGATGGATAAGGAGACCATAAAAGGTTACAATGATTTTGGTTTTGATGTTCATCAAGGATATGGCCTTACTGAAACAGCTCCTGTTATTGCAGGTGAAAATAGTTTTCATAAGAAAACTGGTTCAGTTGGCTTCCCGCTTCCAACAATTGAAATTAAAATAGATAATCCAGATGCAAATGGAATTGGTGAAATTATTACAAAAACTCCAGCAATAATGCTTGGATATTATAAAAATGAAGAAGCAACTAATGAAGTACTAAAAGATGGATATTTCTATACGGGAGACTTAGGATATATAGATAATGATGGATTTCTTTTTGTAACTGGCAGAAAAAAAGATATGATAGTTTTAAAAAATGGTAAAAAAATTTTTCCAGAAGAATTAGAAATATTAATTAATAAACTTCCATATGTGACAGAAAGTATGGTATTTGGCTTACTAGATAATTCTAAATTAGATAGAAATACAGATGTAACACTTTGTGCTAAAATTATATATGACGAAGAAGAATTAAAGAAAGCTTTTCCAGGTATAAAAGACAATGAATATTGTGATAAAATTTGGAATGATATAAAAACAAAAATTAATAAACAAATGCCAGCTTATAAGTATATTAGACAAATTATAATTTCTTCAGATCCTCTTATAAAAACAACTACTCAAAAAATTAAAAGAAATGAGGAAATGAAGAAAATTGCAAAAGCTTGTAAAAAATTTAAAAATTAATATTGTAATTAAATTTTGATTTTTTTATTACTTAATAGAATTCTAATATTACTTAAAAGTATGTTAGTAAATTTTTGGCTCCTTGCGGTCGCTTCGCTCCAAACGCACTTCGCTGGAATCCTTCCAGCTCGTTTGAACGCTTACGCGGAGCTGCAAAATCTACTAACATACTTTTTTAATGATATTAAAGTTTTTAATAAGTAACAAAAAATCAAAATTTAATTAAAGCAATCTTTTTTTATTATAACTTATCTTCCAAAAATATGTTTTCTAGTAATTTCTAATAATCCAAGTTTAGTAAATTCTAATACTTGTACTTTTGATCTATCATTTTTAAAGCATTCTACAATATAATTTCTTATCTTTTCCCTATCTTCTTCATTTTCCATATCTATATAGTCTATTATAATAATTCCACCTATGTCACGTAATCTAATCTGTTTAGTTATCTCTTCTGTAGCTTCCATATTAACTTTAAGCACTGTTTTTTCTAATTCTCTTTTTCCTGTAAATTTAGCAGAATTTACATCTATAGCAGTTAAGGCTTCTGTACAGTCTATAGTTATAAACCCTCCACATTTAAGCCATAACTTTCTATTAAGATTCATATGTTTTTGAGCTTCAAATTTTTCTAAAGGATTATCTACAATTTCTATTTTATCTTTTAAATCTAAATACTTATCTTTTAATGTTTCCATATTAGTATATATTTTTTCCAAATTATTCTCAGCTAAATCAGTAATAATTTTCCCTGTAATTCCAGAATTATCAAAAATTTGTACTGGAGCAAATTTCTTATTTTTTATGTTTTCCACATTTCCTAATATTGACTTCCACATATTCCTTAATATATTTATTTCATCTACTATTTCTTCTTCATTTCTACCTTCAGCAACAGTTCTTATGATTGCTCCATATTCTTCTGGCATATTATTTTTTACTATTGCTTTTAACCTTTTCTCTTCTTTTTTATTTTCTATTTTTTGAGATATAGTAATAAATTTTGAACAAGGTAATAGTATTATAAATCTACCATACAACTTAATATCTGTAGTAACTCTTGGTCCTTTTTGCTTATTACAATCCCTTTTTACTTGAACTAATATTTCGTCCCCTGATTTTACAATTTTTGAAATATCCATTTTAGATGTATCTTCAAATACATTACCAGTCACATCACTTGCTTTTGGAATTAAATCTTTTATATGTACTAAGGCATTTTTATCTTCTCCAATATCTATAAAAGCAGATTGCATACCAGGCATTATATTCTTAACTTTTCCTAAATATATGTTACCTTCTAATCTTTCCTCATCTAAATTTTCATTATATATTTCAACAACTTTTCCATCTTGTACAACCACAATATTAGTTATATTCTCATCATAATTTTTATTAATTAATATATTATACATTTCCACCTCTTTTTAATTAAACTTATTCATTGCCACATCTATACCATTTTTTAAAATTTCTGTAATTGATAAACATGCTTTTTCTATTGAAGGTATCAATGTTTCATAAGTTTTATCATCTAATTTTCCTATAACATGAGCTATTAGTAATTCTTTAAATTCTGGCTTTCCTGTACCTATTCTAATATGTATAAAGTCTCCTTTTCCTAAAAACTCAATTACAGATTTCATTCCATTATGAGTGCCTGCTCCACCTTTTTTTCTAAGTTTAACAGTTCCAACATCTAAATCTATATCATCATAGATTATTATGATATTTTCCAATGGAATTTTATAATAGTCTTTTGCTTTAATAACACTTTTGCCACTTTCATTCATATATGTCTGTGGTTTTAATAAAATTACTTTTTTACATTCTATTTCGCCAATACCATATAATCCCTCAAAACCTTTTTTATTAACTGGAATATTATATTTTTCAGATAACATATTAATAACATCAAATCCCATGTTATGTCTTGTTTTACTATATTCTGGTTCTGGATTTCCTAATCCTACAATTAAATACATATTTTCTCCTTATTCTATAACTTTATTTTCACAGGCTCTTACTAATCTATTCATTATGCTTAAGCCTAAACCTTCTTTTTCTACACCTTCTATAACTGCTAAATCCACATTCTCTTTATCTACTTTTCTTAATGCAGAAAAAATATTTCTTGCAACTTCTTCTAAGTTATATTTGCTTCCTACATTTATATATTTTTTTGCATTTATTAAGTCTCTATCTTCTTTAAATCCAATAACACAGACATCTTCATTTTCTAGCAATATTTCATTTATCTTAGCTATTTGATTTTCCGATTTAGCAACTAACACACATTTAGTTTTTGGTGCATAATGTCTGTATTTCATGCCTGGACTTTCTACTTTTTCGTTTTCTTCTACCTTTTTAAATAAGTTTTCACTTAATCTTACATTTCCGCATACTTTTCTTATATCTTCTTCAGTTACATACCCTGGTCTAAGTATTGTTGGTACATTGTTTATTACTTTTACAACGGTCGATTCTATTCCTATTTTACATTCCCCACCGTCAATAATGCAATCTACATTATCTTTTAGTTCTTCAAATATGTCTTCTATACAAGTTCCACTAGGCTTTCCTGAAATATTTGCACTTGGTGCTGCAAGTGGAATTTGCGATTCTTTTATTATTTCATGGATTATGCTATTTGATGGCATTCTAATACCTATTGTTGGATTTTTGGCTGATGCAGTATCACATATTACATTATTTTTTTCTAAAACTAAAGTAAAAGGACCTGGCATAAATGCATTTATTAGTTTTTCTTCTATATCTGATACATTTTTAACTAATCTTCTTATCATTTCTTTATCTGATACATGTACAATTAATGGATTATCTTGTGCTCTTCCTTTTGCGATAAATATTTTTTTACATGCTTCATCAGATAAAGCACTAGCAGCTATACCATAAACTGTTTCTGTTGGTACTAAAACTAGTCCATTAGTTTTTATAATTTCTATGACTTTTTCTAATTCTTCATTTTTTATTTTATCTTTCCAGTCAAATTTATACTTCATTTCTATCTTCTTTCTACACATAGTTAAATCATATATTCAAGATTTTGCAGTTTCGTGCAGCTTGGAGGACTTTGTGTCCGACAGCAAGAAACAAAAAATCTTTGAATATATAACTACTGTAAATTTTAATATATAATTATTCAGAATATTTAATACTCCTATACTCTATTTTCAATAATATTTTCCATACGCTATCATTTAATGGATACATTCTGTGAAGTCCAGCTAAATTCAAATTTTTACTTTGATTAATTTTATTATCTGTCAAGTTTTGTATAATTCCATTTTTCCATAAATATTCTTGCCCTTCTTCAGTAAATTTTCCACAAGGATATGTAAATATTTTTTTAATATCATGACCTAACTCTTCTTCTATTTGTTCAATAGATGTATTTACATCCTCTAGTAAGTCTTCTTTTGAATATGTATCATAGTTATCATGTTTTAAACTATGAGAATATATTTTTACGACTCCACTTTTGTCCATTTCTCTGGCATTATCCCAAGTATAATATCCGTCTAACCCTACGCAATAATTAATTATAAAACTAGTTATAGGAATATTATGTTCTTTTGCAAATGGATAAGCATATTGATATACTCCATCAAATCCATCATCAAAAACAATCAAAAAACTTTTTTTATATATTTTTTCTTCTCCGTTTTTATATGCTATTAAATCTTCATAACTTATAGGTTTATATCCCAATTTCATAAGACCTGTTATTTGCTTTTCAAATGTTTCTTTTGGAGTTTGCATATAATCATATTCTACTTCTGATTCACTTTCTACTATATCATGATAAACTAAAATTGGAATTTTTAGATTTTTTTCATTAATACTATACTTGTTATTTATTGTTAGTCTATCATAAGCTACAAATCCTATTATAAATGTTAAAATAACTGCTACTGTGATTATTATTACTTTTGTTACTCTTTTCATTATTTCTCATTCCTTTTGCTTAATTCATCTAGTATTTCTTGTCTATTTTTATTTCCAACATAATAATATGAATTTCCAGCCATCCTTGGATTAAATTGACATATTGATTTATACTCACAATATGTGCAAGGTGTCTTCTTTTCATTTACTATGTAATATGGTCTTAAATTTATTTCCCCATCTAAGATTTCTTTTGAAATTTGTTTTATAATGTCTATCGTATATTTTTGCAAGTTTTCGAACTCTTCTTTAGTTACTGTTTTTGAAGATTTATAATTAATTTCTCCGCTTTCATTTAAGCTAACTGGTATTATATCTGATTTTCCACTTTCCAATGTATTATCCATCATTTTGATTACATTTACATCAGCTAATACTAGCCCATTCATTTTATAATTTTTCCTTATAATATCTTCTATTTCTTCTTTTGTCATATTTTTATTTGTGCCTATAATTTTAGGCTCTAATAATGTAAAATACAATGCTCCTGCTGGCTCTAAATTTTCTTTTTGTTTTATTGCATCAACATATGTAAGAAGCTGTAATTGTAATCCTGCAATTACCTTATTTAGTTCTATATCTTTAGTAGATGATTTATAATCTATTATTCTCATGTATTTTCCATTTGGCGCTTTTGCAATATCTATTCTATCTACTTTTCCTGTAATTGATACTCTTCTACCATCTTCTAATGCCATTTCTATTGCTGGATAGTTATTGTTTCCAAATTCTAATTCACTTTGTAGTACATCAAAATCACTTAGTTTTAAGCTTTGCACTATATATTTCATTGATAAATAAATTACTTTTTTTAATCTTCTTACTAAAGTTCTATACTTGGCTGTTGCAGTAAAAATGTAATTCTTTTTCAATGAAAGTTCTTCTTCTATAATTTCATCTATAACTTTTTTCATATCTTCTTCTGTTATATTTTTTATATCATCAACTTTTTTGAAGAACGTATCTATTACTTCATGCATAAATGAACCTGTATCTACAGGTTTTATATCCATTTTTTCTTTATCTGATAATTTAAGCCCATATTTTAAATAATATGCAAACGAACAACTTCTATACTTTTCTAATCTTGATACTGTAGTATTTAAGGTAGAGCCATATAGTTTTCGTACATTTTCTTTATTTATTTTTTCTGGTACATTTGTATAATCTAAACCATTTAGGGCATTATCTAATTTTTTAGCCCATTTTTCATCGTCTTTATACCATTTATATAGTTCATACCATTCTTTATCTTTTTGCTCATTTACACTAGATAAAAGATTGGCAAATGTTACTTCTTTATTGTATATTTCGGCATTATTTGGCTCATACACTTTTTCTTCTAATTTTGGATAAATCCTTTTTAATTTTGAAATCATGGTAGATTTTCTAAGTGGTTTATCTTCTATATCTGCTGCTGGATAAGATATATATATTTTTTCTTCTGCAGTTGAAAAAGCCTTATATATGTTGAAGTTTTCCTCATACATTTTTTCTAGTGTACCTTTTGCAAGCTCTATTCCTTGTTTTTTTAGTCCTTCTCTATCTTTGTCATTAAAGAATCCTTCGCTTGACTGAACACTAGGGAATATTCCATCATTTACACCTATTACAAATATAGCTCTTATTTTATGAGTTTTTGACCTGTTTACATCTCCAACTGTTACTTTGTCTACAGTTTGTGGTATTTGTCCTATTTCTTTATGTGATAGTCCTGTTTTTAAAAGTTTTATATATGTATCAAACGACATTTTTATATTTTCAAATAAATCAGATATTTCATCTAATACTTCTACAACAACATTAAAACTTTCAGGCTCAATACTTTCTTGATCTAAAATATTGTTTATTAAAAAGTTATATAACTCTTTACTTATTTTGTCTGCAGTTTTTACACCGTCTAAATTTTTCTTTAACGCAAGTAATGGTATAACTACCTCTTTTTGAATTTCTAGGAATGATGTATCTTCATCAAAGTTCCATGGAGATTCATACCATTTCTTTCCTTTTATATTCCATTTTAAGCAATAATTTTCTAATTCGTAAATCCTATCAACTTTTACAATTCCTGTTTTTAAATAGTTGAATACAGATTCGTAAGACCAATTTTTTGCAAATATGTCTAAAATTGATAATACATATTTTATGAAAATATCTTGAGTAATATCTTTTTTTTCATCAATAAAAACAGGAATATTATACTCACTAAAAATAGCTTTACACAAGCTTGTATATTCCTCTAAGTTTTTTGTTATTACTCCAATATCTTTGTATCTATATCCCTTATCCCTTACTAGTTTAAAAATTTCTTTTGCAACATATTCTATTTCTTCAAATTCATTTTTGGCAATCGTTAGACTAATGTTTTCCACATTTTTACCATAAATTGTGTATGGAATTGCGAAAATATTTTTTTCTAGATGCTCAAGTTCTGCATTTTTAAATCTATAAGATTTATCTAAATGTATCTCCTTTTTTATTTCTCCTATTTGTTTTAATGTTTGAATAGTTTGCTTATTATCATAAAATATGTCTACTTCTGGACTTTTAATTACTCTTAAATCATCTGTGCAAACTGTTATATATATTTCTTTAGCAATTTGCATTAAACTAGATAATACATTATATTCCTGTTTAGTAAATCCAGCAAATTCATCAATATAGAAAATTGCATTATCAAATAAATGACTTTTTTCAATATTATCTGCTAGTAGTGTTAATAAATCGTTTTCATCTATATAATCACTTCTTATTTTTTCTTCAAACTTTGAATATATAAAAAGCATATCTTTTAGTTTTAATTTTAAATATGTATCATTTGTTTTTTCTATTTGACTTTCAAGCATTTCTACAGTTATATTGTGTTTTTTAAATTCAGTAATTTGTTTTAATATCATGTCTATATTTTCCATGCTTTTACTAAGGAAATTAAAGTTTGATTGATATTCTTCTAAAAGTGATGATATTATCATTGCTTTACTAGAATTTATTAAGTTTTTTGTGCCTTCTCCAAATACTTCTTTTATAACTCTATATGCCATTCTTTCAAAAGAAAGTACTTCTACGGTTGTAGTAGCACCCTCTTCTAAAGTTTCTAATAGTTTCTTTTCTGCTGTGAATGAGAATTGCTCTGGAGTTATTATATATGTTTTTATTCCAGATTTTATTTCTTCTTTTATTTTATTATATATATATTCACTTTTTCCGCTTCCGCTTCTACCATATATAATATTCAAAGTTTTCTCCTTTTATATAAAAATTACGCAGTTTCTCTTTTCCAATAAAATAAATATTGTTGAGCTAAACCTTGCATATCTCCAAATTTGCTATCTGCTAATTTTTGAATTTCTTTTTTAGTAACTTTCGTTTCATCTTCTTTTTTAATATATAATTCGTTCATTACTCTTCTTACCCACACATCGATAGGGAATACATCGAATCTTTTTAAATTAGAAAATAGCAATATACAATCAGCTACTTTTGGACCAACGCCTGAAAGTTTTAATAATTCCTCTCTTGCTTCTAGTGTGTTCATGTCTTTTAGTTTTTCTAAATCGACTTCTTTATTTATTATCATATTTGTTGTTTCATATAGTCTTATATCTCTAAATCCTAGTCCTAAATTTCTAAAGTCCTGGACCGTAGCTTTACTTAGACTTTCAGGTGTTGGAAATGTATAATAATCTTTTCCCTCATAAGTAATTTTTTTACCATATTCTTTAGATAATCTTTCTATGATGCCTTTGATTCTAGGAATATTATTATTTGCAGATATTATAAATGAAATTATTGTCTCCCATAAATCTTGATTTAATATTCTAATACCTTTTCCATATTCAACACTAATTTTCAAGTTTTCATCAATTTTGGAAAGTTTATTTCTTATATCATTGTAATCTCTATCTAAATCAAAATAATTTCTACATATTTCTTCAATGTTACCATTGCAAATTCCTTTAAAAGTAACTGTATTTCCTTCTTTACTTACATTTAAAACATTTTCGGCAAATACTCCTGTATAACTTCCGTCCGGTTCTTTATTCCATCTAAAACATTGTCCACAATCAAAAATATCTGCAAGTTCAAATATATCTGATTTAATAGTATATATCATAATTCAACCTCTTAATATGTTTCTATAACGTTTATTTCAAATTTACCAGGTTTCATATTTTCATCTGGTTTTACTGCAATGTCTACATCATACATTTCTTTTAATTTTTTAGCATTCTCTTTTTTGTGTCCTATAACATTGTTAACAGACTCTGGATTTACAGTAATTTCTACTTCTTTTACCTTCATATTAATCTTTTTTATTTTTTCTGCAATGCTATCATACCACATGCTATCTTCTACAAGTTGTCTGAATGCTGGATGGTAAGGACCTGCTAACACTTCACTTGTTTCCTTCTTAGGGTCTGTTATTTCATCTGTATTTTGAAGTCCAACTCTTATAACATCTATTTTTTTCTTTCTAAACATGTATATAATTTCTTTGCATCTTTCTACAGCTTGTTCTACAGTAAGTGGCACATATTCTCCATCTTCATATTCTCTAGCCAGCTCTGTTCCTTTTATAACTAATACAGGATATATTCTTACCATTTTAGGTTTTAATTTTATTAAATCTTTAGTTGTATTTATTTCATCTAATTCTGTACTTTCTGGCATACCAACCATCATTTGATGTCCTAATCTAAATCCATGTAATCTTATCATTTTTGAGGCTTTTATTACATCTTCAAAAGTATGTCCTCTTTTACTTTTCGATAAAATATAATTATTTGAAGATTGAACTCCCAATTCTATTGTTTTGACATGATATTTTTTTAACATTTTTAGTATATCTTTGTTAATATAATCAGGTCTAGTAGAAAGTCTTATACTATTTACTTTTCCTTTTTTTATGTACTCATTTGCTGCTTCTAATAATTCTTTTTGAATTTCTACATCTATTCCTGTAAAGCTTCCTCCAAAAAAAGCAACCTCTACATATTTGCTATCATCTTTAAAATTCTTTAAATAATATTCAATTGTTTCTTTTACATCTTTAGCTGTTACATTGGTTTGCTTTCCTGTTATTTTTTCTTGACTACAAAAAGTACATTCCATTGGACATCCTAAGTTTGGTACAAAAATTGGTATAATATATTCCTTCTTCATACTCTACTCCTCTAATGCTATTTTTGCGGCCTGCATTTCAGCCATTTTCTTACTTTTACCTTCTCCTCTTGCTAATAAAATTCCATCACATTTTACTTCTGCTGTAAAAAGTTTGTCATGATCTGGACCTTCTTCTTTTACAATATTATATTCTATATGTACATCTCCATTCTTTTGTAATTTTTCTTGAAGCACAGTTTTATAGTCTTTCATTCCTATATGTTTTGCTGCATATTCCATGGCTTCTTTTAAATTATCTATTATAAATTCTTCTGCCTTATTTAAGCCTCCATCAAAGTATATCGCTGCAATTATCGCTTCTACACAATCTGCAAGTATTGCTGTCTTTTTATTCCCCTCATTTGCTCTTTCGCTTTTTCCAACTAATATATAATTATAGAATTCATGTTTAATTGCTACATTTTTAAGGCTATCTTCACATACAACCTGCGCTCTTACCTTTGTTAACTCTCCTTCTGTTAATTCTTGAAAATGGTTATATAAATATTTACTAGATACAAATTCTAAAATACTATCTCCTAAAAACTCTAGTTTTTCATAACTATTAACATTATTTTCGTTTGCATATGAAGTATGAGTTAATGCAGTTTTCAATAAATTTTTATTCTTAAAATAATAGTTAATATTATTTTCAATTTTTTCTGTATCCATATCTCTCCTCTAGTCTTAAACTCTTTTGTTATTATACTATAATTTTGTGCCATTTACAAGTTTTTTAAGCCTTCTAAATAGCTTTTTATACCATTTTTCTTCTACTTTAATAAGTTGCAAATTTTTTATTGGCTCATTCTCTTTTGGCCTTTCTTCCTTTTTTTCGAAAACGTTCACTTGAGCTGTTTGTATTTTTTCATTTTGTTCTTGTTCTACATTTGTATTTAATATCTTTTCTTCTTTCTGAATAAGTATTTTTCTTTCATCCTCTGTTGCTAAGAAATCTCTATAAACTAATTTTAGGAGTTCCTTTGCTTCCATTGAGATTGGTTGTGCAAATATTGCAAGTCCTGGAATAAAGCTTGGTGTAAATTCTTTATCCATATTTGCATTTAGATATTCTTTAAATTTATTTGGTATTTTTGTTAATACCCCATCTTCTGAATTTTCTAAAACGCATTTAACCTCTGTCAAAGCTATCCTCATCCTTTGTTCCATTTTCTCTACCTCTTCTTTCTTTGTTTTTTTGTATATAGTTCATTTCTCTATATAAATTTTTAAAATCTATAATTGAAAATTTATCATTTTCATTTTTAAATTGTCCTTTATTTGTGTTATATCTTTCAAAATATATTTGTTTATATTCTTCTTCATCAAATAATAAATTAATTAAAAATTTTGCCTTATCTTCTTCTGGTACATTTGCATTTGTAAGCATAGTCGCAAGCCATAGTTTTCTTCTTTCTTCTCTTGTATATTCTTTCGTTTCCCTATTATCTAATTTTCCTAACTCCTCTGCTATTTTCATCATTCTGCCAAATAATTTTATATTTTCAATCCATACATTTGGATTAAGACTACCATTTGGTATTCTAAATTCTATAGTAGAAGCTTTTTTGCCTACATTTGCAAAGTTTATTGATTTATATCTGTCTCCTTGGACACTTTGTAATTGGGCAATAAATTCATCTTTATTCAGGTTTTGTTCATCCTCTATTTTCCCTTCTTTTAATATACCTGATATTGGAGTTGCATAATCATCATAAGTAAATCTTTTTACACTATATGGTTCATCACAAATTTCAAAAATTATTTTTTCACAGTTACACCATAGTTCTATAAGTCTTTGATATGATTCTTTTGTAGTTAAGTAATTTGCGCCAATATGAACATGTCCTCCACAATTATCTTCAACTTCAAGTCCGCCACTTTTTAATAATGTACATACTCTATAAATATCTTGGATATCCTCATTGCAATCTGAAAGAATTGGAGAACTTGCTTCTATAATATAAATATTTTCTTCTTCCAAATACTTTCTATTTACGCGTTCATTAGTCATATCCCATCTTTTACATATATGAGGAAATTGTGTATATAAAAACGCATATTCTGAAGCAGCTTCTATTTCAATTCCAAAAGACATATCTTGAGGTATTCCTATTTTTTGCCATTTTCTATTATAATTTTCTGGATAAATTCCATTGTTTGAATTAATTAATTCATCAAATATATTAATACCCAATTTGTTGCACGTATGCATTAATAACTTTAGGTCCGGTCTTTTAGCTCTATTTAGCAATTCTATTTTACTGTTTCTATCTTCTAGTAAATCTATATTTTGTAACTTTATATTGTCATTTTTAAGAGAAAACAATATTCTAAATACTTCTTCTTCTGAAAGTTTTTCTCTATTATCTAATAGCCACTTTATTTTTATATCATCTGATTTTATAGTTTGCACTACAGCTATGTCAATTTCATTCATGTTTTCAAGTTTAAGTTCGTCACTTTTAAGATGCATTAATATTGCTGCTTGCAATTTATTTTTATTGATTGTTCTTGCATATTCTAATTTTAACTCATCTGATTTTAGTGATATTATTATTTTAAATCTATCTGCTGGTGATACTCTTTCCATATACTTTTCTTTGAGTTCGTCAGAATTCAAAGAGCATATTAAATATATTCTAAAACTTGGATCTTCTATTTGTTCCAAAACTTTTTCTTTTAACTCATCATTATTTATAGAGGATAATACATCTATATAAATATAATTGATTTCTCCATTTTTTAATGCTGATTTTATTATCTTTGTTTTGATATCATCGGATTTTATGGATTTTACAATACTTCCTGTCATAAAAATTCCTTCTTCAAAGAATTTTTTTAACTTTATGATGTCGTCATCTATATAGCAAAGAAAACCATCTTCTAAATTTTCATAGAATCCTTCTAACTCTTCTGTTCCTTTTAGCTTCTGCTCCACTGCTTTTATAAATTCGGAAATATCATCTTCGATAGCTCTACCATTTTTTCCTACTGTATACCCTCTTTCATATTCTGCAAAATGTGGAAAGTTAATTTGGTCACACAAAAGATCAAATAACGCAATTGCATTATTTGGATTTTTCATCTCATATGCAGTTGATATTAATTCCGCTATTTCTTTCCCTTTCATGTACAAACCTCCATTAATATCTTATTATATATTACTATTTTTTTCAATAAAATTCTTTTTACAATTCTGTAACAATTTTATATACAATTCAATACTTATTATTATTTTAATATGATTGTATATTTGAAACTTTGCAGTTCCGCGTGAGCGTTCAAACGAGCTAAAGGGACTTTAGCGAAGTGCGTTTGGAGCAAAGCTCCCGCAAGGAACCAAAAGTTCAAATATACAATCATACTATAGTGATAATAAAATAGTAGTATACGTATGCAATACTTTTATTTAATAGTAAGAACTTGATTTTTACTGTTAAATAAAAAAGAAAGGGAAACTTACCCTTTCAATTTTACGCGTAAATTATATATTTATTAAGCAACATGGTCTTTTATATAATCAACAACATCTCCTACAGTTACAACTTTTTCTGCATCGCTATCTGGAATTTCCATATCAAATTCCTCTTCTAGTGCCATTATAAGTTCAACTATATCTAAAGAGTCTGCGCCTAAATCATCTATAAAAGATGCTTCCATTGTAATAGATGTTTCAGCAACACCTAATTGCTCAACTATAATTTTCTTTACTTTTTCAAAAATTTCTTCTGAACTCATCTTAAGTTCACCTCCCCTCACATGCGATAAACTCATATAAATACAATAATACATTGCTTCCTAATTGTCAAGCTCTTTTTTAATTCTTTTTTATTTTGTTTCTAATTGTGATATGAATTCCTTGATTTCAAGCATTTTTTCCTTGTTTTCTGATGATTCGTAAACTTCGGTCAATTGGTCAACAGCTTTATTTTTTACAAATTGTTCAGCTTGTTTAATTGTAAACTTGAATAACTTTTCGTCACTACTTCCATGTGCTTTTACTACAGGCTTTTGAACTCCTAGAAACAAAGCGCCACCATATTCTTTATAGTCTACTACTTTAGCAAATCTTTTTATTGCTGGTAAACTTGGTAGACTTGCTATCTTACTCCAAATACTATGCATTAAACTTTCTTTTAATGACTTTTTTACAAATTTGCCTAATCCTTCCACAGATTTTAGAAAAACATTTCCTGTAAATCCATCAGCAATTACAACATCAACGCCACCTAAAAATGCTTCTCTTCCTTCTAAATTACCAATAAAATTAATGTTTAAATCTTTTGAATATTTTTTTAATAATTGATATGATTGTTTTACCAGTTCATTACCTTTTGTTTCCTCAGTTCCTATGTTCAATAAGCCAATTTTTGGAGCCTCAATACCTAAAGTATTATGCATATATATACTAGACATTTGAGCAAATTGTAATAAATTTATTGGCTTACAATTTGTGTTTGCACCACAATCCATTAAAACCAATCTTCCATGATAAGCTGGCAAGATACCTGCTAGTGCTGGTCTATCTACACCCTTTATTCTGCCAACTAATAAAGTAGCTCCTGTAAGCAATGCTCCTGAATTTCCAGCAGAAATAAAAACATCACCTTTGCCTTGTTTTAGTAAATTAAATCCTACAACCATAGAAGAATCTTTTTTAGTCTTAATTGCTTGTGTTGGAATATCTTCCATTTCAATTTGTTCTGTAGCATTATGTATAGATAATCTTGGAGATATCTCCTTCAATTCCTTCCCATAAAAACTTTTTACTTTATCATTAATAACTTTTTCATTTCCAATTAATACAACTTCAGCTTCAACTTCATTTATAGCACTAACTGCTCCTTTAATATTTGCGTCTGGTGCATTATCTCCACCCATTGCATCTAATAGAATTCTCATTGTGTATTCTCCCCCTGTCATAATAATTTGCAATAATGATATAACTTATATTCATTAAAGTCAAGAATTTTCGACCAATGGGGACTCCTTTTTTTGGTTGACTCACTGGTCAAAAAAATGACTCAAGCTAACCTTGAGCCATTTTTAGTGAATATTAAATTATAATTATTGTAATTCAACTGTTGCACCAGCTTCAGCAAATTTTGCTTTTAATTCTTCTGCTTCTTCTTTAGCAACATTTTCTTTTACTGTTTTTGGAGCTCCGTCAACTAGGTCTTTTGCTTCTTTTAATCCTAATCCTGTTGCGTCTCTAACAACTTTTATAACTTGGATTTTGTTTGCTCCTACATCTTTAAGTACTACATTGAAAGCACTCTTTTCTTCAGCAGCTGCTCCTGCTGCTCCTGCAACTGGTGCTGCAACTGCTGCTGCAGATACACCATATTTTTCTTCAATTTTCTTAACTAAATCAGCTAGCTCTATTACTGTTAAGCTATCGATTGATTCTAATAATTCATCAACTTTTGCCATTTTAAAATTCCTCCTTATTTTCATTATTTTTCTTACTTTTTGTGAAATTGGCTTTTCACAACTATTTTTATTTTTTAACTTTGAATAACTTAATAATTTAATTTAAATTATTTTTTATTTCAATTTATTCTGCTGTAACTTCAGCAGCAACTTCTACTTTTGGGCTATCGCCTTCTGCTTCTTTCTTTACTTTTACTTGGTCAAGCGCAACAGCAAGTTTTGAAATAGTTCCAAGTAAACTTCCTGCAAGTTTTGCAAGTAATTCTTCTCTTGATGGAAGTTTTGCTAGTGTCATAATTTCTTCTACACTCTTAACTTCTCCGTCAATCATTCCACCTTTAATTTTGTAGTTTTCATGATCTTTTGTAAATTTGTAAACTGCTTTTAAAGGTTGCAAATAGTCTTCTGTTGCAGAAACAATTGCTGTTGGTCCTTCTAATATATCATCTAATCCAGATTCCTTATTAGCTTCTAATGCTCTTTTTATTATGTTATTTTTCATAACTTTTATATCACCATTAGCTTCTCTTATATCTTTTCTTAGTTTTGTATCATCAGCAACAGTTGTGCCTCTATAATCTACTAAAAGAATTAATTTTGCACCTTTTATATGTTCTGCTAACTCATTAACTTTTGCTTCTTTTATAGCAATAACATTCTTATTTGCCATTTAATATTCACCTCCTAAAAATTAATTTGCTTTTGCAATATGTTTTTGTTAATTATTGTTGATATTAACAAATAGTATAACCATTAACAATTACAAAAATCAACCTATATAGCCATTCTCAAGGCTAATAGATTGATTTTATCTCCTTATTAACCTCGGTAGGACTTAAGCTCTTGCCTACTGTCTTTGGCTATTATAAATTATTTTTGGTCTATATACAAACCAGGTCCCATTGTTGGAGCTATAGATACACTCTTAATATATTGTCCTTTAGCTGCAGCTGGTTTAGCTTTTATAATTGCAGCCATGATTACATTATAGTTTTCTAATAGCTTATCTGCACCAAATGAAACTTTTCCAAATCCTAAGTGAATAATATTACTTTTATCTAATCTATATTCAACTTTTCCTGATTTGATTTCATTTATTGCTTTTGTAACATCCATTGTTACTGTTCCTGATTTAGGGTTTGGCATTAATCCTTTTGGTCCTAATACTTTACCTAGTCTTCCTACAACACCCATCATATCTGGTGTTGCTACTACAACATCATAATCAAACCAATTTTCATTTTGAATTTTTGGAATTAACTCCTCTGCTCCTACGAAATCAGCTCCTGCTGCTTTTGCTTCTTCTGCTTTAGGTCCTTTTGCAAAAACTAAAACTTTTTGAGTTTTTCCTGTTCCATTTGGAAGAACTACTGTTCCTCTAACTTGTTGATCAGCATGTTTTGAATCAACACCTAATTTAACATGTAATTCAACAGTTTGGTCAAATTTTGTTTTAGGCATTTTTTCAATTATCTCAATTGCTTCTTTTGCTGAATATAATTTCTTAGAATCAACAAGTTTTGCACTATCTTGATATCTTTTTCCTCTTTTCATTTCTACCTCCTTTGGTTTTATCGAGACTTGAATCTCTCCCAATTAATTATTATTCTTCAACTGTTACGCCCATTGAACGAGCTGTACCTTTTACCATACTCATTGCGGCTTCTAATGATGCAGCATTTAAGTCTGGCATTTTTGTTTTAGCAATTTCTTCAACTTGTGCTTTTGAAAGTTTTGCTACTTTTTCTTTATTTGGTTTTCCAGAACCTTTTTCAATTTTAGCTGCTTTTTTAATTAATACAGCCATTGGTGGTTCCTTTGTAATGAAATCAAAAGATTTGTCTTTATGAACTGTAATAACAACTGGTATTATTAATCCAGCTTGTTTTGCTGTTCTATCATTAAATTGTTTTACGAAGTCCATAATGTTAACTCCACTACCACCTAATGCTGGTCCTACTGGTGGAGCTGGTGTTGCTTTTCCTGCTGGAATTTGTAATTTAATGATAACTTCTTTTGCTTCCTCTTTCTTATTTCCTGCCATGTTCTTGCACCTCCTTTGGTTTGTATATCAAAAATAATTTATAAGAAAAGTTGCTTCGCATATGTCACGAGCTTTGCTCGGACAAACTAATGTAACTTTGTCTTGCAATTTAACTATTTAACTTTCTCTACTTCTGAGAAATCTAATTCTACTGGAGTTTCTCTTCCAAACATTGAAATTAGAACTTTTACTTTGTGCTTATCCTTATTAATTTCTATAACATTTCCTATGAAATCAGTAAAAGGCCCATTTATAACTTTTACTTGGTCATTTACTTCATAATCCACATTAATAGATTGAATATCAAAGCCCATTTTTCTAATTTCGCTTTCTGTTAGTGGAATAGGGTCTGTTCCTGAACCAACAAATCCAGTAACACCTCTTGTATTTCTAACAATATACCAAGTTTGCTCTGTTACAATCATTTTTATTAAAACATATCCAGGGAAAACTTTTTTTAAATTTGTTTTTCTTTGTCCTTCTTTTATTTCAATTTGTTCTTCCATAGGTACAACTATATCGAAAAAGAATTCTTGTAACTCTCTATTTTTTATTGTTTTTTCCAAGTCTGTTTTAACTTTATTTTCATATCCAGAATATGTATGAACAACATACCATCTTGGTTCTAAATCATAATCTTTTTGAGACATAATTTAGCCTCCCTTTTTGTTATTTATTCTACGCTATTTTCAGTTTCTACTAAATTTGTTTCAGTAGTATTTACATCTTCTGATGTTTCGTTTGTTTCATTTACAGTATTTGTATTCACAGTATTATCAACTGTTTCATTTACTGTTATGCTATTTTGTATTTTTTTAACTTGTTCTACTTCAAATTTAGTTAAATAATCAAAAGCTAAATCCAACACTAATATAATTGCTGATATAACTAATACCATAACAATTACTACTGCTGTATTTGAGAAAAGTTCTTTTCCTTTTGGCCAAGTAACTTTTTTTAATTCTGCTTTAAATTCTTTAAACCAGCTTTTTTTATTAGATTTATCTTTCTTATTATTTTTTGAAACTTTTTCTTTGTTTTTATCTTGTTTTTTGGCGTCCTTCTTTGTTGTTTTTTCTTCTTTTACTTCCTTATTAGAAGCATCTTCCACAACTTTGTTTTCTTGTACTTCTTCTGTTGTTTTAATTTCTTTGTTTTCTACTTTCTTTTTGCTAGCAGATTGCTTCTTTTTATTATTTTTAGGCATTTCTATTCCCCCTCAAAAAGGCTTATTTTGTTTCTTTATGCATTGTGTGTTTTTTGCAGAATTTGCAATATTTTTTTAATTCTAATCTTTCTGCATCATTTTTCTTATTTTTATCTGTAACATATGTTCTATTGTGGCACTCTGTGCACTCTAAAGTTATATGTTCTCTTGCTCCTTTTGCAGCCATTTTATACACCTCCAGCTTAACTCTTTATATCGTTATCTTATAACTTTTACTAGCGTATGCAATTAATACCTACATACGCTAGATAATTGTATCATAAATTATAAACAATGTCAACAATTTTAGGAAATTTGCTATTATGTAAATTTTCTAAAGTTACTATTCACAGCCTCTTCTTAAATTCACATAATTGTATATTCAAGATTTTGCAGTTTCGCGCAGTTTGAAGGAATTTATGTCCGACAGCAAGAAACAAAAAATCTTTGAATATACAATTTTAAAGCATTTCATACTCGCCGTGAATTGCAACTATCTAAAAATTCTAATAGAATTTAGCACAGTAAGTAATGTTATTCCTGTATCTGCTGCTACTGCAAGCCAAACCGGAGCTATACCCACTATTCCTAAGACTAAAACAATTAATTTTGCAAGTATTGAAATAAATATATTCTCATTTACTACTTTAAGTGTCTTTCTTGCTATTTGTATAATTTTAGGTAATGTATTTATATTATTTGAGATTAATATACTGTCTGCTGCTGTTCCAGCAATATCTGTTCCAGCTCCCATTGCAATTCCAAAGTCTGCTGTAGCAAGCACAGGACTATCATTTATTCCATCACCAACAAATATAACTTTATTATTTTTCTTTATATTTTTTACTTCATTTACTTTGCCATCTGGAAGTAAATCCGATTTAAACTCTATGTTACTACATTCTTTTGCTATTTTTTCCGCATTTTTCTTATTATCCCCTGTAAGCATTACCAATTTTTTTAATCCTAGTCCTTTTAAATCTTCTATAGTTTTTTCTATACCTTTTCTAATATCTTCTTCTAAAACTATTTGACCTAAAACACTTCCTTCTTTCACAACAACAATGGCATTTTCTATAATATTCTTTTTATCATACTTCACATTCATTTTATCCAAAAGTTTTTGATTTCCAATTAAAATTTCATTGCCATTTATTTTTCCGCAAATTCCAAGTCCTGCTATTTCCTTTTGATCTGTACTATCTAACTGTTTAATTTTATTCTCTTCTCCATATCTTGTAATTGCTAATGAGATAGGATGATTTGAATTTTTTTCTAAGGCATATGCATATTCAATTATTTTTCTATTGTTTTCTTCTTTATTAGCAATAATCTTCTTTACCTTCATTTTTCCTGTTGTAATTGTTCCAGTCTTATCAAAAGCAATTGCTGTAGCATTGGCTAAATCTTCTATATGTTTTGAGCCTTTTATTAGCATTCCTTTTTTTGAAATAGCTCCTATACATGAAAAATATGCAAGTGGAATTGATATAACAATACTGCAAGGACATGAAGCTACTAAAAATACTAATGCTCTATATAGCCAAGTTTCAAAATTCTGTCCTAACAATGCAGGAATAATCGCTAAAATTACTGCAATTACTATAACTGTTGGAGTATAAATTTTTGAAAATTTTGTTATATATTCTTCTTTTTTGGCTTTATTATTAGTTGCTTCATATACTAAATCTACTATTTTAGAAATAGCTGAATCAGCGTAGTCTCTTACTGCAATACATGTTATTACACCACTTAAATTTACAGAACCAGATAATATTTCTTCCCCTACATATGCAGCTCTCGGTTCACTTTCCCCTGTTAAGCTAGAAGTATCAAGAGAAGTTTCACCTTGTATAATTTTACAATCTGCTGGTACTATTTCTCCTACTTTAACTAATATTTTATCTCCTTTTTTTATTGTATCTGCATTTACTTTTTCAATTTTTCCGTCCTCATTAATGATATTTGCTGTTTTTACTTGAACTTCTGCAATTTCTCTAATATTTTTATTAGTCTTTTCAATAGCTTTATCTTCTACGAATTCTCCTAATTTAAATAATAGAACAATTGCTACACTTTCAGGATATTCTCCTATTATAAATGCTGCAATAATTGCTATTGTCATTAATGTATCTTCTTCAAAGTTTAAATGAAATATATTCTTTATTCCTTCAATTATTAAATCATATCCAGATAAAATTACTGCTGCTAAATATATAATTAATCTGTAGTTTTTAAATAATGGAATAAATCCTATTAAAAATAATATGATACTAATAATATAAAATACTGTTTGCTTTTTGCTCTTTTTCATCTTTCCCTCCTAATATTCCTTTTTCTCTTCTTTTATATGAGCTATTGCCATACGAAGTATTGCGTCAATATGCTCATCTTCTAGTGTGTAATATACTTGTTTCCCTTCTTTTCTATATTTTACAAGTTTTGAGTTTCTTAATGTTTGCAACTGATGTGAAACTGTGGATTGATTTAGTTTTAATAATTCACATAAATCACAAACGCATAGTTCTTCATTTAGTAAACTACATATAATTCGTAGTCTTGTTTCATCTGCAAACACCTTAAACATCTCTGCTAAGTTTCTATTCATTTCTAAAGAAATTTCTTTCTTTTTTGCCTCATATAATTCGTTTTCATGTAATTTCTTTTCTTCACAAATATATTCTTTATCCATATTTCCTCCTTTATATTAATATATGCGCATTTATTCATATATTATACCTAATTATTATTTTTGTCAAGAAAAAAAGCAACTAACATTTAAGTTAATTGCTTTTTATATAATTCTATTATTTTAATTGTTTTGCAACTTCTTCAGCAAAGTTTTCTTCTTTCTTTTCAATTCCTTCACCTTTTTCGAATCTTGCAAATCTATTAATTTTTGCTCCTTTTGAAGATACTAAGTTACCAACTTTTTGGCTTGGATCTTTTACGAATTCTTGGTCTAATAAGCAAATTTCTCCATAGAATTTTCCAAGTCTTCCAGCAACTATTTTCTCTGCAACAGCTTCTGGTCTTCCTTCGTTTATAACTTGTGCCTTTAATATTTCTTTTTCTTTATTTACTCTTTCTTCTGGAACATCAGCTTCAGATAAGAATTCTGGTTTAGCAGCTGCTATATGCATACATACATCTTTTGCAAGAGTATCATCTGCATTTTCCATATCTACTAATACACCAATTTTTCCATCTCCGTGAATATAGCTTGATACTTTTCCTTCTGTTTCAAATCTAGCAAATCTTCTTATTGACATATTTTCTCCAATAGTAGCAACATTATTTGTTAAAACTTCTTGAACTGTAAGTGTATCATTTGAAATAGATTTTTGTGCTAATAATTCTTCTACATTTGCTGGATTATTTACAGCAACTTGCTTTGCAACATCTTTAACAAAAGATTGGAAGTCTGCATTTTTAGCAACGAAGTCTGTTTCTGCATTAACTTCAACAATAGCCCCTACTTTTCCGTCTTCTGAAATATATGTTTCAACTAATCCTTCTGCTGCAATTCTATCAGATTTCTTAGCTGCTTTCATAATTCCTCTTTCACGTAATAATTCGATTGCTTTTTCTTCGTCTCCATTAGTTTCTGTTAAAACTTTTTTGCAGTCCATCATACCTGCACCTGTTTTTTCTCTTAACTCTTTTACTTGAGCTGCAGTAATCATATAAAATTCCTCCCTTTCATTAAATTAATTATTTTCTTCTGTGCTAGCAACAATTTCTTCCATGCTCATTTCTTCGCTTTCTTCGATTGGTTGCTCGCTATCAGATTCTAAACTTTCTCCTTGTTTTCCTTCTATTACAGCGTTTGCTAATACATCTGTAACTAATTTTACAGCACGTATTGCATCGTCATTTCCTGGTATTACATAGTCAACATCATTTGGATCACAGTTTGTATCTACTAATCCGACAATTGGTAATCCTAATTTTCTAGCTTCTTTTATTGCTATATGTTCTTTCTTTGGATCTACTATAAATAGAACATCTGGAATTTCATTCATTTCTTTAATTCCACCTAAGTTCTTTTCTAGTTTTTCCATTTCTTTCTTTAAAAGAATTACTTCTTTTTTAGGTAAAACATCAAATGTTCCATCTTCTTGCATTGTTTCTAATTCTTTTAATCTTTCAATTCTTTTTCTGATAGTTTTGAAGTTTGTTAATGTTCCTCCTAACCATCTTTCACTTACATAAAACATTCCGCTTTTTTCAGCTGCTTCTTTTACACATTCTTGAGCTTGTTTTTTTGTTCCTACAAATAGAATTGTTTTTCCTTCTTCTGCTTGCTCTTTTATGAATGCATAAGCCTCATCTAATTTTTTTGATGTCTTTTGTAAGTCAATAATATGGATACCATTTCTAGCTTGGAATATATATTCAGCCATTCTTGGGTCCCATCTTCTTGTTTGATGTCCAAAATGAACACCTGCTTCTAGTAATTGTTTCATTGCAACTACTGCCATTTTTAATTCCTCCTTTTAGTTTTTTAATCCTCCACAAATTTCTTCATTTAAAATTACCTTTTTAGGCACTATTTTAAACTCAATTTGTGTGTGTATTATTCAACATTTTATATTATACCAAAAAAAAAGCCTCTTGACAAGGCTTTTTTTTAATTTTATTGGCTTTAAGCAAAAATATCCCAATCCTTATTATTATCATCTATTTGTCTAATATCTACTATAATATTTTTTGTTCCATTTAGGAGTTCGAGCATCTCATTATTTTTAAATTTTTTTATAAGTTTTTTATGATTTTCGAATTTAAGTAAATCTGACTTTGTGCCATATATAATTCCAAGTACTCCTGTATAATAGTCCCAAATATAGTAATTGACATCATTATTTATAAGTTTTTTGAAAGCATCTCTGTAATAAACCAAGTATTTATTTAATTTACTACATTTATTAATATATTTAAAATTTTTGTATGAATAGTTTTCTTTATTTTTCTTCTTTTCTATTGTATCATAGTATTCCTCATATAATCCATCAATATTAGGCAATATTTCTCTTAATAGTTTATACATTATAATTATATGGATATAAGATTTCATACTTCCGCCATACGTAGCATATTTTCTTTCTAAGCTTTCTACACTACTTTCTGTCTTTGAAGCCATAAGTTCTTCAACATTTTTTTCTCCCCATTCTTTTTTGACTATATCAAAAAGATGATTAATATGACTATACATACTTATCATAAACATTTTTATAGTCAATTTTTCTAAAGCTGGATTTTTATACCTATTGTCAAGAATTGAGTTTAAACATCTAACTACTTCTGCAGATATCATATCATATTTATTATCTACGTCTTTTAAATATTCATCTATATAATGTTCAAAATATTCGTAATAAAAGCCACAACTATATCTCAATAATTTTTCTTTATCGTTATAATATTTTAAAGTTTTATATAGTACTTTGTATCCTTCCTTTATATTGTTTAATCTTTCGTCATTGTTTTCAATGCAAGCATTAATTTTTTCAAATACCCAATACAACGCTACCGTCATTTCTGTATTAATATCTGATCTTCCGTTGTTTTCATTTACCAATAAAGTTCCATATTTTATAGTATACTCCATTAAAATTTTTCTTTTATCTTCTTGCAATTTCTTTGACATATTTGCAACTTCATAAGTTAATATTATAAAGGCTTGTTTTGTTATTTTACTATCATATCCATATTTGTCTATGTATTTATCCATAATTTCAGTATACAAAGATGGCATATAGATTACATTTTCTTTTAATAAAAACACTTCTGCTTCACTGGTTAATTCATGGTCTTTTCCATAAATTTCTTCAAATCTGTTAATTATATTTTTTAGAATCTCAAGTGCTTTTGCTCTTATTTTAGGATTATCTACCAAAACTACTCCGGAATTATTTGTTCCGCCTAAATAATCTCTTGTTACTTTATAGAATCCGTTAATTATATCTGTATCAAGTGTTTCATTGATTATATATTGTACTGAATATATGTAATTAATTATTACTTCTTTTTCTTCTTCATTTCTATTAAAATAACATGCATTAAATATGCATTTTATCATATTCATTGTAATATATTCTGGATGTTTTTCTAACAAGCTAATTCCTTCTTTAAGCCTTGTAACATTATGACTTTTTGCAATTCCTATTGTATCAAATAGTGTTTTTATATATAATTTATTTTTTTCTCCATCATATTCATCTAATAGCTTATTCATTAATTTTATGTTTTCTACAAATTTAATAAATGCATGCCCACATAAAGCTAATGTTCTAATATAATATATATTATTTTTTTCAAATTCTTTTTCTACAATTTCTGTCAAATTTTTATATTGGTCTATAAAATCTATTGACATATTCCAATTTTCAATAAATCTTTTTATGTGATAAGGATTTTGTGCCATATTATAATTATTAATAACATCTGCAAGATCCAAACTTTTAAATCCTTGTAATATTTTGAATTCTTCTGTGCTACTATACTCAAACTTACTCCTTAAATAATCCTCTATATCTGGAATTGTTATTTTTTCATCGTATTTTTTTTCATACTCTTCAATTTTACTAATTAAGAATTTTGCTTTATCAATAAATTCTGTTTCACTGCTTGCTTTTGTAATTTCTTTTGATAAATTTAAAATTATATTTTTAAAGTTTTTCTTAGAATTATAGTTATCTATTTTTACTGTTTTTTCTTGTTTTTCTTGTTTTTTATCCTCTAAAACAATTTCTTCTATTTCTTTGTCTATATAATTTTCTAATATCTTAAAATATTTATTTCTTAATGGCTCACTAGTATTTGCAACGATTATATCTTTAAAAGATGAATTTATTGAGTATACATCACCTTCTTTTTGAATAAATGAAAAGTTTTTTACTTTCTCATATAACGAATGTGAAAAAGTTCCTAAAATTGTTTTCGATATATCTTCGATATTCTCATCTGTCCAACTTGGTAAAAATGCTAACATTGTCGCAAAATCTTTTTCTTGATCATCCATGTATATTAAATATCTTTTTTGAAGCTCTGTCGTATCTTTTCCAAAGTCATCAATTGTTGGAACTTTATTTTGATTTACTAAAGATGTATACGTATCTACACACATATCTAAATATTTTGGTGCTCCATAAGTTAAATTATATATATCTTTCACTAATTTTTCATCTATTATTCCTGCTTTATTTAAGAAATACTTTGTATCTGCTTCTGATAGGTTTCCAAGCAAATGTTGGTCTATTGAGTCTTTCCATTCTTTGTCACGCTCTTCCCATTTTAATTTTTCTCTTCCAGCAATTACCCATATTGTATTTGGTATATTTAATATTAAGCCATTCTCTCCTCGCAAAAATAGGTCTTTATCTAAAGCATTTCTATTTTCTAATTCATTAACTAATTTTTCATATGTATCTATAAAAAATACAAATGGATATTCTAATTTTTCTACATTGTTTTTTAAATCTAATGCGAAATAGTATGGAAGGTTATCATAAATTTCTGATGCTTCCATATTGTCTATATTTCCAAGTTGAGTTTTTAATTTATTGTTTTCAAGTCTATTTTGCAAAATATTTTTTGCTTTATCTGAATAATATATTACTTTAGTAATTGTACCTATAAGTGGTATTTCTGTAATAACATCTTTCAAAAAAGACAATTCATTATTCTCATCAAATATACTTGATAATTCTGGCTTTGTTGCATTTTTTCCCATTTTTACTTCATATGTATATGATACTAAGTCAAAAAGTGGAAATGTAAAATTGTATTTTCCTTTTAGATTACCTTCTACATATCTTAACAATTCAAGAATGTCATTATTAAAACTATCTAATTTTTCGAAGTCTAAAAATGCATACTTTGCATCTGCATATTTTTCTTTTACTTCTTCTACCAATTTTCTTAATAAAGTAGATTTACCGATTCCTCCCATTCCATAATAGGTAATTACGCTTATCTTATTATTGTTATCATTCTTTTTCTCTTCATATTTTTCCCAGAATACTTTTCTAGGCTCTGCTCTGTCTGTAAATTCTTTTATTGCTTTCCACTCAGTTTGATTGTTATCACTATTCATAAATTTTGGCATAGCTTTTTCTCCTTTTATTTTTTATTTTTTCTTACTTTTTCGACTGTATCTGTTGCAGCTTTTTTAACTTTCTCAACTGTTTCTTTTATTGTACTAAATTTAGGAAATGCTTCAATAAGCCTATTTCCTCTCCAAGTTTTTCTTAATATTTCTTTTACTTTTTCTGTTATTTCATTTGTATTATCTTTTCTATCTTCTTTTGCTACATTTTTTACAGCCTTTGTTACTTTAGAAATTACATTAAAAGATAAAATAATATCTACAATTAATACAACTAAAAGAATAATACTAATTATTGTTGTTATATTTTCAGGTATTTTATTTAATAAATTATAAAAGAATGGATTCAAAACATAAATTATTGTTAATCCTAATAATCCGAATGGTATCATTGTTTCTAAGCATATTCTTCCATTTATGTTGAACTTATAGTTGCTGTAGTCCCACCATCTTGCATGAAAGAGTTTTTCCATTGCCCAGCTTGTAAAATATTCTAGTATTCCACATAATATGACCGCTAAACAAAACACAATAATCCAATCATCTTTATAACTTGTTAATGCTAATGTAATAATTACTGCTCCACACCCATATATAGGGCATATTGGTCCTATTAAAAATCCTCTATCTACTAATTTCTTTTCTTCAATTGAACAAACGGTTATTTCCATTATCCACCCTAAAAATGAATAGATTATAAAAAGTAAAAAATATATTGATAAATTTTCCATTGCTACTCCTTAATTTTGTTTTTTACTTTTTTATTATACAATAAACGACAATATTTTTCAATTTTCTTTTAAAAATAAAAGTAAATCATAAAAGGTCTTAAAGTAAATACTAAAAGACCTTTTTTGTTGAGTATTATTAAATTATTTATACTTTCTGTCTTCGTTTGCGTTTTCTCTGTTTCTCCTATATTTGCATAACTAAATGTTATATCCTTATAATTTCCTTGTGGTGAATTTATTCCATAATCTGCTGTTTTTATTTGTATAAAATTTATTGCTGTATCCCATGCATAACTACTTACCATCTTTGTTGTTCCTGTATATCCTCTTACTGTATCCATTCCTTCTGCCAAACTTTTTTGATTATCATATGTTGCATACACATATGGGGCTTGTCCTGCTTTTATTGATACTTCATTTTGTTGGTTATCTCCTTCTACTCTCATTTTTCCAGAATCAGTAGAAACTTTGTCTCCCGCTTCATATCTTCCTATATAATAGCCTCCATTTGCATTTACGCTTGTTTCTTCATCTGCTGGTAATGTTTCTGAATAATCACTATAGCTCCCATGTTGACCTTCAAAATCTGTTCTTTGATATACTATTTTTTTATCCCCCATAGTCGTATGAATGGTTATTCCCGTTCCTGTTTTGGCTGGTATCCACACAAATTGATTTCCGATATCGTCTTCTATTACTATTCCATCTTCTACTTTTGTTGCTGAATCTTCTGCTAGATGAAATCATCCTGGTATTCTCACTTCATTTTCTAAATCATCTTTTATTGTTGTATCTTCCTCAAATACATATCCTTTATCTATCGCTTCTCCTATACTAAATCTTGTTCCTGTTATTTTTACTCCTTTTACATATGCAGTTTTTCCCTTAAATATATCCTCTGGTGTTGCATCTGCATCTGATGTGTCTAATACTTCAAATGTTCCTGTTATTCCTCCTATTGTTACTCCTTCTTTTATATAATTAGCTATTAAGCTTGAATTCGCATTTCCTCCTGTTAAATAGTTTTCTCTTTCTGTTTCTTGGTTTACTACAACATTTCTTATTACTATACTTCCAAGTATTATTCCTATTAACGCTATAACTGTAATTAGTATTATCATACTTTTCTTCTTATTAGTTTGTTCTTTACTTTCTTTTTTCATTTTGTTCCTCCTTGTATTTTTTTGCACACAAAAAAGCTATATACTTTAAACTACTTTTAGGTTCGTCTAAAATACATAGCTTCTGTTCTATGTCTATTTATGTTTATTCTATTAAATCTTACGATATATATACAGCCTCAAGGCTTTCATTGATTTTCATATATATTTTACCTTTCTTCTCTTAAGCTTATATTATTTTATACATTTATTTTTTATATTTGTCAATATACGAATTTCTATAAAACGTTACTAGTTATATAAAAGATATTTTCCTACGCAAGTAATAAGATTAATTTACCTTTCATCTTTCTCATTTCTAGCACTATATGTTTCTAAACATTTTTCTGCGTTGTCTGATATTGCTTCATATAAAATCAGGTCTTGGTCTCCAATTAAACATGACTCAAGTTTTCTTTTTTCTCTTATATTTACTGCATCATTTGTTATGTCACAATTATACCATTTTCCATCTATCATTACTTGATTCCAAACATGTCTTCTTGCTGTCTTTTCAAATTTACTTTTCCCAGTAACACATTTATTTTTTACACCTAAGAAATTTAATAACTGCGATAACACTTCTGCATATCCTTCACAAACTGCCCTTCTTTCTACAATAGCTCCATATAATGAGTGTGATTTACATAATCTATCTGCATCTCCATCAACGTTGAATGCATAATCAATATTTTTACCAACTATATAATATGCTTTTAAAAATCGATATAATTCCGACTCTTTATCTCCTATTTTTTCCTTGATTTTTAATAGTTGACTCCTTATTATATCAAAATCTTTTAAATTAAATAAATTTCTATAATGTAACCCTATTAGATTTTCCCATCTAATATTTACCCATAAAAACTTATTAATTCTCATTAATTCTTCTATCATTTTCAGATTTATTTTAGAAATATCAACTTCACTTATTCCTATTTGTCTGATATTCTTACAATCTCTAATATCTTCTATATATTTCTCTAGTATATGATTATCTAAGTCTATGTCATATACATTTTTTGATTTCATTATATAATGATAAAATATTTCTTCATGTTTTATACTAACAACCATCCTTATATTCTTTTTATCTATAATACTTTCTATTTCTTCCAACTCTCCAATTGTCTCAGGTTCAATAATTACAATGGTTTTGTCATTTGTATTCCTTAGAATTGCATAAATATAGGAAATATTGCATTCTTTTAATTCTATTGTTATTTCTGATTTAGCATACTGTTTTTGTAATAAATATTTAATTTTAATATTTTCATCCTCTGAAATATTCGTTTTTCTTCCATTAATCAAAATATTAACATCTCGTTGAATATCTTCATACGGTTTTACTAAAGATATTATCATTATTTTCTCCTTTATTGACTTTTACTACTTTATTTATTATAATTACATTACTGGCAATGAAAGGATGAACAGTTATATGATTCAATTGGACAATAGCAATATAATTTTAGAAATTTCGGATAATATTAAAATAAATAGTATTAATTTTGATATTAACCGTAAAAATTACAATAAATTAAATCATGCTTTAAAAATTGATTTTATGAATGATTTTAAATACAGTATTAAATGTATAAAAAAATTGCAAAAATTAATTAACAATGGAATAGATTTTTCATCGAATTATAATGGTCTAAATGTAAAATTTATTATATCAAATTATTCCAATGATGTTATTGATGCTTTAAAAACCATTTATATTCGTAATTTAAAGGACAAATACACATTTATATATGATAAAACATTCCATACTTTAGATTTATTATGGAAAAAAGCTAATCCATGTAATTTCTGTAATAATGTTTGTATCGCTTCTAAGAATCATTACACAAATCATAGGGAGAATGGGTGTTGCTATTCTTTTGAATATTGTAATAGTCCTTTTGAATTCATTAAGAATATACAACTATGTAAATATCTAGGAAGTAATAAGGAATGTCTAACTCAAAACATCTCTTGTAAATTCTTTGTATGCAATTACTTAAAGAAAAATAATATATTTAATATACATATGAAAGATTTTCTTCTTATTCAATCTTTTTTTAACCGTAAACAAATGTTAATTTTAAAATATAACTTTTTTAAATCTAAAGAAGAAATTATTAATAAATTATTGGAAGATAACCATTTCCCTTTTATGCTATATTACCTAAAAAATATGTATCGCATTTAATTAAACTTAAAATGAACAACTTAACATTGTTCATTTTTTAGTTTATTCTTTATTTTGATAAAATCGTTTTTGTATAATGCAAAAATATAAGTATCATAATATATTCCATCATAAAATTTAGATTTTTTAAGGTTTCCCTCTGGTTTAAATCCAGCATTTTTTAGCAAACTAATACTTGCTTTATTGTAACTATAAGCACAACAATATATTTTTCTAATCGAATATTTATTAAATAAATACTCATAGAATAAAATAGCCGCTTCAACACCATAAATTTTATTTCGACTCTCTTTATTCAAATACATAGTAGTATATAATGTTCCATCATTTGGACTGTATTTATATGAATAAATATAACCAATTGGCATCCCTAAATTCATATTTTTTATTATCATAAATCGATGATATTTATAAATTAATTTCTTTTGAAAATCTTTTAAGAATTCTCTTTCTGTCTTTATGTTTATAGCATTATCAACTAAATGTTTTGTTTCACAGTCGTTATAGCAACTATATAAAAATCCAAAATAGTCTTCTTTAGCGTCATTTCTTAATTCAATTAATTCTATACTCTTCCATTTTATATTTTCCATGTTTAACTCATCCTCCAATAGACCTATAATATGCCAATATAATTTTGTCAACATATCTTCCTTCGACATAAAAATCTTCCTTTAAGTCTGCTTCAATTTTGAAACCAATTTTCATTAAATTTTTAATTAGATTGTTTTCATTTTGATAAGCTTCATAATATACTTTATTTATAGGTATACTGCAGAAACAAAAATTCAAAAAAATTTCTATTGCTTCTTTTATATATTCATCTGATACATTATTCTCTATAAGGTTGCATCTGATCTTCAAATTACCATCAATTAAATTTTCACCCTCCGTATAGATTTCTAACATTATTTTGTCTGTAGCCTTTTCTTTCACATCTAAATTAATATAACTTTTAGGCCTTTCAATTTTCGATGGTAACAATCTAATAGTATTATTTTCTAATTTAATATTTTCCATATTTATTTACCATCGTCTGAAAAGTCTGGGCTACAGTCGTCTGTTGGCGAACATGGACTACAATCAAACCATCCTCTATTATAATCTTCATGGTCTGCTCTGCTTATTCCATTTGGTCCACATGGTTTACATGAACTCCAGTCATCTCTCATATCAGGTGAGCACACGATATCTGGTGAACAATTATCTGTTGGTGAACATGGACTGCAATCTGGCCAACAATCTCTAGCATCTAACATTTCTTCTGTTACATCGAAAATCTTTGGTTCTCTTGTATCATTAATTGAATCTTTATCTTTTGGAAACTCTGGAATCCTTTCATCATCCATAAATATATCCTCCTTTATTTTATTATTTCTTGAGTCACATCTTCTATTTTCTCCCAAATACCTTTTTCTGGTGAATAACAGCATCTAGGGTATTTAGCATCATCTTCTTCATATATTCCTATAGCTAACGGTCTGCAGTCTGAGCACGCATATCTATATTCACAATTTTGACATTGTTTTATTTTATTCTTTGTTATTTGCCATTGTTGCAATATATTTTCTTTAAAATTTTCTATTTTCCCTTTTTTTATATTTCCTATTATAAATTTTCTTGCAAATATGCATGGTATAATATCACCAGTAGACGTAATAGCAATTTTCGAATTCCAACAAGGATTATAATAGTGATTTTTGTAAAACGATTCCCTCGTTATTCTGAATGATGGCTTAGTATAATATCTTCCTCTTAATATTTCATAACTATTAATTCTATGCTCCAAATTATCATTTACACAACTAGGTCTGATAACGTCATATCCGTTATATCTTAATTTCAAATCATTTACAATCATTTTCTTTATTTTTTCTAGGAATTGTTCATTTTCTTTCATTAATATAATTGCAACACTTACTAGCACTTCATTTTCTCTCAATAAATTTATTGCACTTATTGTTTTTTCAAAACTACCTTTTACATTTGTAATTTTATCGTGAGTTTCTTTATTATGCCCATATAGTGAAAATCTTATATTTACATTATATTTCTTTAATTTTTTTACATTTTTTTCATTTATAAGTGTTGCATTCGTAAAAACAGTAATTCTTTTGAAACCTTTTTTATTGAGATATTCTATTATTTCTTCAAAGTCTTTATTGCAAAAAGGTTCTCCACCTATTAATTGAATATGTCTACAACCCATATCATAAAGTTGATTTATTATATCAAACCATTCTTCTTTCTTTAATTCACAAGTTTTTGTATTTTCTTCATATCCAAAATTACCATAACAATGAATGCATCTTAAATTACATTTATCAGTTAATTCTAGCCACGCAAAATCAATCTTATATTTTGGTTGAGGTAATTTAAAATCTTTTGACACCAATTTCGGCACAATAATTTTTTTGCTGATTAATTTATTAATAAAATCTTTTTCAAGGTTATTTAATTCCTTTTTCTGCTCTAATTTAATTAGTGCTTCTTTTCCAGCTTCATTCAATTCATAGATTTTTTCATTTTTCAAATCATATATTGCTGCATTTTTTATACCATCTACGAAATAATTCTCATTTCCCAAAAAAATTTCCATATTATTCCCTCTATTGACGATTATACATTGCGTTTTTTATTATGTCAAGTATTTTTCATTTAATAGTACAAAAAACATCGTATTTTTTATTTTACCCCTTTATTTTTTCATATTTTTGTGATAATATAATGTCGAAGTTTGTCAAACAGAGGAGGAAAGTTATGAAATTTAATAAATGCACTCGTTGCGGTTGTTTTTTTGCTTCAAGTGATGATGTATGCCCAAGCTGCAAGTCAAAAGACGAGGTTGATAAAAATACTTTAAAAAATTATTTAGATAACAATGATATTCCTTTATCTCTTGATAGTTTATCTTTTAACTCTGGTGTAGAATTAAAGAACATTAATAGATATATGGAATCTAAAGAATTTTTATCATATAAAAAGTTATTTTCTAAAAATAATAGTGATGATGGTTTTGGTAATGTAAAAATTAGTTTATAAATATAAAAATGTATAGTTCTTACTATACATTTTTTATAATTCTTTTTAGTCTTAAACTATTAAGAGTAACTGTAACACTACTTATTGTCATAGCAAGTGCTGCCATCATAGGGTTTATTGTTATTCCAAATGGTGTAAATAAGCCAATAGCTACAGGTAGCATGCACATATTGTAGAAAAATGCCCAAAACAGATTCTGTTTTATATTTCTTACTGTCTTTTGGCTTATTTCTATCAAAGAATTTATTTTTGTCAAATCATCTTTCATCAAAACTACGTCACTACTATCCATTGCTATATCTGTTCCACTCTCAACTGACACACCAATATCTGCTTTTACTAAACTTATACTATCATTTATTCCGTCACCACACATCATAACTAATCCATCATTTTTCAATTTTTCTATTTCTTGTGCTTTAGATTTTGGTAAAACATTTGCTATTACTTTATCAATATTTAATGATTTAGCTATTACTTTTGCAGTTCTTAAATTATCTCCTGTAAGCATAACAACATTTATATTCTTCTTATTTAATTTATTTATAACCTCTTTTGCATTTTCTTTGATTACATCTTTTACTCCAATCAAAGCCAATACCTCTTTGTCATCTGCTAAATATAATATACTATTTCCATCGTCCTGCATTTTTTTCTCATCATCGCTTTTAGGCAATATATTATTTTCTCGTAGTAATTTTTCATTTCCCACAAAATAATTTTTTTCTTCATATTTAGCAGAAACGCCATACCCTACTATATTTTTAAAATCAGTAACATTTTCTAAAGAAATTCCTTTTTCTTTTGCATACATGACTACTCCTTTAGCAATAGGATGCTCTGATTTTTCTTCAATACTAGAGGCTATTTTTATTATTTCATCTTCAGGTAACTTTGAATAATTATTAACTTTTGCTACACTCAATTTTCCTTTTGTTAATGTTCCTGTTTTGTCAAAAACTATTGTTTTAACTTTATGAGCATTTTCTAAGCTTTCACTATTTTTTATTAGTATACCTTTTCTACTTGCTTCTCCAGATGCGACTACAATTGCAAGTGGAGTTGCTAAGCCCAAGCTGCAAGGGCATGCCACAACTAATACGGAAATGAAGGTATTTATAGCAAAACTAAAGTCTTTTTCAATGATGAACCATATGATTCCGGAAACAAGTGCTATTATCATTATTGCTGGTACAAAATATCCACTAATTTTATCTGCTATTTTTGCAATTGGAGCTTTAGTAGAAGTAGCATCAACAACTAATTTAACTATTTCTGAAACTGTGGAATTTTTACCTATTTTTTGAGCTTCATATTTTATAGTGCCCTCATAATTAATACTTCCAGCCATTACATTCTTGCCTTTTTCTTTTTTTACTGGATTACTTTCTCCTGTAATAAAAGATTCGTCAATATGCGTAATGCCATCTATTACAACTCCATCAACTGCAATTTTCTCTCCTGGTTTACAAATCACAATATCACCCTTATTAATCTCATCAATCGTAACTTGTTTTTCTTTGCCATCTTTTAGTACAGTAGCATGCTTAGGTGTTATCATCATTAGTTCTTGTATTGCTTCTTTTGTTTTATCTTTATTTCTATTTTCAACATACTTTCCTATTTTTATAAAGAACAAAATTATAACTGCTGATTCATAATACAATGTATGTGTATATTCATGATGACCATTAATTATCATGTATGTTCCATATATACTATATAAAATACTACTTAAAACTCCTAGTCCTACTAGAGTATCCATATTAGGTGTTTTATGAATGAGGTTTTTATAACCATTTTTTAAGATATCTCTTCCCATAAAACATACGATTAAAGATAGTACAAGTAAAACAATAGCATAATTTACTGGATAAATACTAGGATCAATGAATGGAATACTTGGCAGTCCTATCATATGCCCCATTGATATATAAAGAGTTATGGCCGCTAATATAGTTAATAAAATCAAATAGTATTTTTGATTATTTTTCTTTTTTTCTTCTTTTTCAAAGTTATCTATGCCTAGACTTTCAAATCCTGCTTTCTTAATAAAATTTTCAATTTTATTTAAATCTAGTTTTTTCTCATCATATTGAATATTAGCATTATTCATTACTAGATTTACAGATGCACTTTCTATGCCGTCTTGCTTGTTTAGATATTTTTCTAATCCACTTGAACATGCACTACATGTCATTCCACCTATTTTTAATAAAACTTTTTTCATACTACCCCTTTCTTTCACATAAATCAAAGACAGAAGCTATTATTCTATAGCTTCAAATCCGGCGTCTGAAATAGCTTCTTTTATTTCTTCAATATTTAATGTATCTTCATTATATTCAATATCTGCTTTCTTGTTTTCTAAACTTACATTTGCAGAATTTACACCATCTAAATTTTCCAAAACTCTTGTAAGTCTATTTGAACATCCTTCACAATGCATTCCTTCAATTTTTAAACTAATTTTTTTCATAAATATCCTCCTAATATACAATTTATATACATTTAGTTCACTTCTAATTGTAAAAATTTATTTTTGCAAGTCCTATTTCCTTGCCAAACATTTTATTAACAGCATTTAACACACTTTCATTTGTTTCCACTTCAATCATATGACCACCGTTTGTAAGTTCATGATAAGGAGCCTCTATTTTTATTTTTTTATCTAAATCATAATTTTTTGGTAATTCAAAAGAAGCTGTATAATGCTCTTTATTTGTAACATTTTCTACTTTTCCAAATATAACTCTATCTACTTCTATGAATTCCTTTGCTATTCTCATATCGTTTTCACCGGCTAGCATAAAATTCAAATTATATTTTCTTGAAAATTCATCTGTCTTTTTTCTCATTATTTCAACTATTTGTAATCCTAATTCTTGAGCAGATTTACTTTCTCCATGATTTTTTTCTTTTAAAACAATTAAACATTCATTTAGTCCTAAAAAGGAAATTTTCATTATTCCTTGTTTTAGTATTTTTTTAACCTTATCTTCTTCTTTTAGTTTTTCCGAATCTATCCATACATTTTGCTTCATTAAAAATGGAAAATTAAATACCTTTTTATTCCCTTGAATTTCTAGTCTTTCTAATAGTTGGTCCTTAACTAAATCCATTTTTTGTTCTAATTCTGAGAAAAAGTCTTCTATACTATTTTTATGCTTTAAAGCGATTCTTGGTAAGTTAATTGTTGTAGTTGATAATACTCCTCTGCCTGGCACAATTTCCTTTTCCTCATCTAGTACATTTTCTATAATTCTTGTTCCATTTTCTAAGTATGCTACTTCTGTACTGAAATCCCCTTCTTTATATTTTTGACTATTATATGTTGTATCTAAAAAGTTGAAATATATGTTTTTATTTTCTTCTATTAGTTTACAAGCTTCCACTAGCAAGTCATAGTTTTTATCTTGTTTATCATAGTTAATACCCTTTTTCACTTTGAATATAGTTACAGGTATCATTGTATTTTTATTATTTCCAATTCCTTCTTCTATGCATTTTAATAAATTTTTTGTTATCATTCTACCTTCTGCAGATGTATCTGTTCCTAGATTTATAGTCGTATATTTTGAATTAATATTTTCTGTACACAAACTATTCAAGTTATGCACAAATGCTTCCATTGCCTGATACACTAAATTATTTGTTTTTTCCATAGCATTTTTATATGCTATTCTAAACATTCTTTTTAGCTCCTCTGCACCTCTTGTAAATTTATAAAATTCTTCGATGTCAAAATCTATTTTATATAATTTTTCTATTTCTCTTTCTATTCCATTAATTGCAATAAATTTATCGTAATCTGTATATTCTAAAATATCATATATTGTTTGTCTAAATTGTTTTTTAAAAGTTTTTAGAACTCCTTTTGCCATATAGTAATCAAATGCTGGTATTCCTTGCTGTCCATCTTGGTCTTTTTGGTTTCCAGATATGGCAATTGTGCTTAATACAGAATATGTAAGAATATTTTGTGGTTCTCTTATTGATGAACTTTCTGTAGAAAAACCATTTTCAAATAATTTTTCTATATTTATTTGCATACTTTCCGTAGTTCCCATAGGATAATAATCTATGTTATGTATATAAATATCTCCGTTTTCATGGCATTCTGAAAATTTCTTTTTTATTAAATAAGATGTTGCAAATTCTGCCGATACAGTACTTCCATATGCAGACATTGTTTGCATTGCATTTTTATTATCTAATATTACTTCTGCATTTTCCTTTGTTTTTAATCCTAATTTTTCAAGGGCTTTTAAAAATTTATGTTTTCGTTTTTCATCAAAGAAAATTTCTCTTGACTGAGCCCTATTTTCTCTATATTCTGAAAATGATTTATATACATCTTGATAGTCACTTTTCTTTAATTCTTCTTCTATAAAATCTTGTATTTCTTCTATTTTAACTCTATCTTTTTTTAGTTCTATTATCTTATTTATTACATTATTATATACATTATTAATGTCTTCTTCTGTATATTTCTTTTCATCAGATTCATTTTCAACACTATCAAAACCCTTTTTTATGGCAATAGCAATTTTAGTACCGTCAAAAGAAACCTTTTTTCCATCTCTTTTTACAACTATTGTATTAGATAAATTTTCTTCATTCATATTTTTATCCTCTTTCTTTAATATGCAATTATTTACGATTCATAGCTAAATATTTTTGTTGTATATTTAAAATTTCGCAGTTCCGCGTAAGCGTTCAATCGAGTCGAAAAGGTTTCGACGAAGCGCGTTTGGAGCTGGCAAATTTGTAGAATTTGAACAGCGACCGCAAGGAACAAGAATTTAAATATACAATAAAAATATATAATTATGAGTTGTAATAAAAGCATTATTATTCTAAAGTAAATATATCTTGCCTCAATAATTCATTTATTTTATCCTCATTATTTGAATGAATATATCCTAAAATCTCTCCTTTAGTAACATTTGCTCCTACCTTTTTATTAAATACAAATCCTACTGATTTATCTATATCATCTTCTTTTCTTATTCTACCAGCACCTAAGTAAACTGACATCTTTCCTATTGTATATGCATCCAACTTTGTTATTTTTCCGCCTTTTTCAGCTATTATTGGTTCTATATATTTTGCTTTTTCAAATTTATTTGTATTTTCGATATATGATATATCTCCACCTTGATTTTTAACTAATTCTAAGAATTTATTATATGCTTTACCATTTGATATATTTTCTAGTATTTTATTTTTACCTTCTTCTAAATTTGAAATTTTATTGGATAATAAAAGCATATTTCCGCCTAATTCTGTGATAATATTTTTTATGTCCTCAGGCATTATATTTCCTTTTAGCACTTCAATTGCTTCAATTACTTCTAAAGTATTTCCTACAGCATATCCTACTGGTTCATTCATATCAGTAATAACGCATTTTGTTTCTTTTCCAGCTAATTCCCCTATCTTTGTCATAACCCTAGCTAATTCTCTTGCTTCATCTACATTTTTCATGAAAGCTCCGCTTCCACATGTAACATCAATTACTATTTTATTAGCTCCTGATGCTATTTTCTTACTCATAATACTTGAAGCTATAAGAGGTATGCTTTCTGTACAACTTATTGTGTCTCTTAGAGCATATAGTTTTTTATCTGCTGGTGCTAAATTTAAAGTTTGTCCTATTAAACTTATTCCTATTTTTTTAACATTTTCTATAAAATCTTCTACCTTCACACTTGTTGTATAGCCTGGGATTGATTCTAATTTATCTACTGTTCCTCCTGTAAATCCAAGTCCTCTTCCCGACATTTTAGCTACTGGAATTCCCAATGAAGCAACAATCGGCATTAATATTAGAGTAATTTTGTCTCCTACACCTCCTGTACTATGTTTATCTACAACTTCTCCTAATGAAGATAAATCTAGTACATCTCCTGAATATGCCATTGAGAGTGTTAAATCTGTTATTTCTCTTTCATTCATTCCATTAATATATATTGCCATAACTAATGCTGCTGCTTGATAATCTGTAATACTATTTTCTGTATATCCTTTTACAAAAAACTCTATTTCCTTTTTTGTTAATTCTTCCTTATCTCTTTTTTTAGCTATAATGTCTAATATATTCATTTTTCCTACCTTTCTTTCCACATTTTCTACACAAAATGTGTGATAAAACTTTTCCTATGTAATGGACATGGTCCGTATTCTTTTATTGCTTGGATATGTTTAGCTGTTCCATAGCCTTTGTGCATCGCAAATCCATATTGTGGGTAAATTTTATCCCATTCTGTCATAATTCTATCCCTTGTTACTTTCGCAAGTATTGACGCTGCTGATATTGAATAACAAGTAGCATCTCCTTTTATAATAGACTCATATGTTATTCCAAATGTATCTATTTCTCTTAAAGCATCTACTATTATAATGTCTGGTTTTTGTTTTAATTTTTCTATAACTTGTCCTAATGCTTCATGTAAACCTTTTTTAGTTGCATTTAATATATTTATTTTATCTATTTCTTCTTGTGAAATTATTCCTATACCATATGCTAAAGAAGTATTAACAATTTCTTCATACAACAGCTCTCTTCTTTTTTCTGTTACTTTTTTTGAATCATTCATGAACTCTAGCATTGAATCTTTAGGCATTACAACAGCCCCAACAACAACTGGCCCAGCTAAAGGTCCTCTTCCTGCTTCATCAATACCGCAAATATATTTTAATCCCTCATTATATAAATTTTCTTCATATCTTTTTAAATTTGTTAGTCTCTCTATTTCTTTTTCTTTCATAATATCCTCTTATTGCTCTAATTTATATACAACCTCATTTGTTTCAGTGTTTGTATATCCTTCAGTAATAAATACTGTATTTTCTTCATAATTTACTATATAATATGAATTTTCTTCGTTTTGAATATCTAATCCCATTGCACTTAAATCATCGTTACTTAGTGCATAATATTTATCTAATTTATCTCCTGGTATAAGTTCTTTTGTTAAAAACTCTGAAATAATGCTGTCTTCTCCCATTTCTGAAAGTTTTCTTCCTTTTAAATTATCTGTGTTATTATTTACTTTGCTTGTTTCTTGAAGTACCTTGCATTTTCCCTGTATTAATAGCATATTAGCTTCAATATCTACAATTTTATTTTCTTTAGCACTATTTTTTATAAAGAAATATGCTAAAAACCCTAGACCTATAATTATAATTATTACTAAAAAAATCGCAATAAGTCCCATTCCTTTTTCTTTACTCATGATATACCCCCATTTTTCTAAAAGTATATATCATTTTGGTTAAAAAGGCAATAGGACTTATTTGCTTTAACCCTTATATATTCCTCCATCATATTTTCTCACGCAAAAAAGCTATATATTTTACACGATTTTTACGTTCGCCTAAAATACATAGCTTCTCTATGTCTAATTATGTTTATTTTATTAAATCCTATGATATATATATATATACACAGCCTCAAGGCTTTTAACGTTTTTCATATGTTTTCTCCTTGTATTAATATGAAATAATTTTATATTAATTTTTCACATTAATCAACATACAATTTATATTTCTTCTATTTCTTCTTCAGATAGTTCTGTAACTTCTAGTATTTTTTCTACTTCCATTCCCATTTCTTTCAGTCTTTTTGCCATTTTTATTTTTTCATTTTTTTCACCTAGTGTTTTTCCAGCTTCCATTCCGTCCTCCATTCCGCGTTTATAGCCTGCTCTTCTTATAGCCTTTTCATCCATTATTGCTTTTTCGCGTAGTTCTGCTAATCTTCTTAATTTCTCGTCTTCGCTCATCTCATGCACTGTTACCACTGCATCTTTTATGTCTTCATTTTTTTCCATAATCTCCTTGACCTCCTTAGTATTGGGATCATCCAGAAATAGCATCCACTGTGCCTTCTTATCTTCTTTGCATTTTTCGTATGCTTTTCTTACTTTTTCTAATTCCAGTATAACTATTTCCTCTTTATCTGTCAATACTAATTGAGGTTTTTTCGTCTCTCTTAATTTCCACTGTGTCTCATAGTTGTCTATTTCTTTTGTTAAGTCTATCCCATAGTCTACTATCGCTATTAGCATTACTCTTTGGCCTTCTATGTAATCTTTTCCTCTCTTTACCGTTTCTCCATACAGCCTTGAAAAATAATATAATATTCTTTCTGCCAAATTATCTCTTTCTATTAGTTGTACTTCTACATCTAATTTTTCTTTTTCGTCTATATCTAGTTGCAGGTCTAGTATTCCAGCTTATCTTCTGGTCTTTCTCTTTGTAGTTCCTTTTCATTATTTATTTCTATATTTTTTACTTTTCTTCCTATTAAAGCTTCTATAAATGCTTTTGTTATTTTTTCATTATTTTTAGTAAATAAACTTTGAAATACTACATCATTTTTGGGTTTTAATAAATCTTGTTTTTCGTTTTCTGAACTCATATAAGATTCTCCTTTTGAATAAATTTAATATCTTGAATTAATTGTTCGAACAAAAATAACATGAATAAATTCTTTTGAAAAAAAATCATGTGTGATATTATGTATACATTTTATACCTTTTTTCTCTATTTTACAAGTAAAATCGTACGTCAATTTTTTACATTTTTTGACAATAATTTAATTTATTTTTATTTTTCTATAATAAGTCCCATTCCTTTTTCTTTACTCATGATATACCTCCATTTTTTTAAAAGTATATATCCATTTTGGTTAAAAAGTAAATAGGACTTATTTGTTTTACTATTATGGTTATAGGTAGCTATTATGGATTAGGATTTATAATTGGACTAGGCATTACATTTATATAACATTCAGCAATTGCATTTGGATTTTGCACAGATGTAGCTGTAATTGTTGCACTTCCTGGCATATTTGCTGTTACAGTACCATTTTGATCAACTGAGGCAACATTAGGAGCATCTGATGACCAAATTACTCTTTTATTAGTTGCATTTTCTGGATATACATATACATTGAGTATCATAGTATCATTTTGAGTCATTGACTGAGTTATTGAAGTATCTCCATTAATTAATACTGATTCAACTTGAATTTCCTTTTTACGTGTTCCCGTTATTTTTACCCCATCCACATATGCAGTCTTTCCTTCTAATATATCTTCTGGTGTTGCATTGGCATCTGATGTGTCTATATCTTCTAAAGTCCCCGTAATCCCACCAATAGTTATTCCCTTTTTTATATTGTTTGCTATTAATTCAGAGTTTTGATTTGCTCCTGCAAGTCTATTTTGTTTTGACATTTCTTTATTTATTACTGTATTTTTTATTATTATACTTGCCACTATTATTACAACTAATACTATTACTAATATTATTAGTATAATTTTTTTATTTTGTTTTGCTTTAACCATTATATATTCCTCCATCATATTTTCTCACGCAAAAAAGCTATATATTTTACACGATTTTTACGTTCGCCTAAAATACATAGCTTCTCTATGTCTAATTATGTTTATTTTATTAAATCCTATGATATATATATATATACACAGCCTCAAGGCTTTTAACGTTTTTCATATGTTTTCTCCTTGTATTAATATGAAATAATTTTATATTAATTTTTCATATTAATCAATATGCAATTTATATTTTTCTTAATTGTAACATCTTTTTCACATTTTTTTCACAAATCAGTTGTATTATATATGTAAAATAAGTTAATATTATATATATGAAGTGTATCATACTTTAAGAAAGAAGGAGAAAAACATGAACAATCAATATAATAATAACCAATACAATAATGGTTATATAAACACAAATGCTACTGAACAAAATAATAATTCAAATTTTCAAAATAACAATTTTAAAGCTACTAAGCCTAAAAAAGAAAAAAAGCCTAAAACAGGACCCGGATTTGGAAAAACTGTAGTGCTTCCTTTTGTTAGTGGAATTGTTGCAGCAACTTTAGTATTAGGAGTTTGCTTTGGTATTCCTAATATAAAAAATAATATTATAGGAACTTCTTCAAGAACAGTTCAAGATAATAATTCTCATATAGATTATAATAATGTTAATTTGGATTTAGTATCTTTATCTAACATTTCAGATACTGGCGTAGCTGTAGCTCAGAAAGTATTACCTTCTATAGTAGGTATTAGTGTTGAATATTCAGTAAACTCACTATTTTCAAGAAATCCATCTACTGCTACTGCTGAAGGTTCTGGGGTAATTATTAGTTCTGATGGATATATATTAACTAACAACCATGTAATAGATACAGGCTCTTCATCTTCTAGTTCATATTATGAGGTAAGCAAAGCTAGTAAAATTCAAGTATATTTATATAATGATGATACACCATATGAGGCAGAAATTATTGGTACTGATGAGCAAACTGATTTAGCAGTTATCAAAATTAGCAAAAATGATTTAGTTGCTGCTGAGCTTGGAGATTCTGATACTGTTCAAGTTGGTGAATGGTGTATGTCTGTTGGAAATCCTCTTGGAATGAGAAGTACTGTTTGTCAAGGTTCAATAAGTGCACTAAACAGAGAAATTACTGATTCTGAAGGAAAAACATATACAGTTCTTCAAACAGATGCTGCTATAAATGAAGGTAATAGCGGTGGCGCATTAGTAAACAGTAAAGGTCAGGTTATAGGAATTAATACACTAAAGGCTTCAGGAGAGGGTGTTGAAGGTTTAGGCTTTGCTATTCCAATTAATTCAACAAAAGATATTTACAATGATTTAATTCAATATAATAAAGTAAAAAGACCTTATATAGGTATAACAGGTAGTGACATAACAGATGAAACAATTAAATCAAATCCAACTTTTGATTTAAAGGTAGGTGCTTATGTTAGAAGTGTTGATGACTACTCTCCTGCTGAAAAAGCTGGTATAAAAGTTGGAGACATTATTATAGAAGCAGATGGACAAAAAGTTGAAAATATGGATGATTTAAATGAAGTAAAAAATACTCATCAAATTGGAGACACAATGTCTTTAAAAATTTATAGAGATGGTAAGGAAACTACAGTAGAATTAACACTTGCTGAACAACCTTAGTAAATAATAGGACATATAAACTTTTATATGTTCTATATTTTTCAAATGTATCACAACCAGTTCACAAAATGGACAAATTCGAGCATTATAATATACCCATAATCAGTAATTAAGTTACTCCGATTACTGATGTAAATAAAAAACATCCCCTTTTATTTTCTAAAAGAGCATATTTAAACAATATGCTCTTTTTTTATCTTTATTATTTCTCTTAAAATATTTTCTTTATTTAATCCATATATTTTTTCTAGTTCGCTCACACTTCCCTGTTTGATGAATTTATCTGGATATGCAAAGTTTATCTTCTTTATATTATCTAAATTATTATCTAATATAATCTCATCGATTGCTGTAGCAAGTCCATTAATTATAGTTCCATCTTCTATTGTTACCACACATTTTGTTCTATTTAAGGATTTTATTATTGTACTTTTATCTATTGGTTTTAAAAATCTAATATTTATTACTTCTGCATTAATTTGCTCTCTTTTTAATTCTTTTGAAATCCACATTGCCCTTTCAACCATTTTTCCAATTGCCAAAATAGTTACATCATTTCCTTCTTGCAATACCTCTGCTTTCCCATATGTTATCTTTTTTGTTTGGTTAAAAGAATATATGCCTTCTTCTCCTCCCCTTGGATATCTAATTACTATTGGTCCATAAGCTTTAACAGAAAAATTCAACATTTCTTGTAATTCTTTTAAGTTCTTAGGTGCCATTATAGTAATATTAGGAATTAATCTAAAAAATGCCATATCCAATAATCCTTGATGAGTTTCTCCATCATTTCCTACTAGTCCAGCTCTATCAACACACATAATTACATGGAGTTTTTGCATGGCTATATCATGTATTACTTGATCATAGGCTCTCTGGTAAAAAGATGAATATATTGGTACTATTGGTATCATACCTGATTTAGCAAGACCTGCCGCAACTCCTAATGCATGTTGTTCAGCTATGCCTACATCGAAAAATCTTTCTGGAAACTGCTTAGCAAATTCTGTTAACCCTGTTCCATCTTTCATAGATGCTGTGATGGATACAATTTTACCATTGTTTCTTGCTATTTCGCAAATAGTTTTCTCAAAGACTTTTGAATATGTTTCTCCTTTGCCCTTTATTTCCATTCCTGTTTTTGGTTCAAATTTTCCTATAGCATGAAATTTATCTGGATTTTCTTCAGCATATTTATATCCTTTTCCTTTTTTTGTTATTACGTGTATCAAAACAGGCATTTCAATCTGTTTACTTAGTTTAAATATATTTTCTAATTCTACAATATTATGTCCATCAACTGGGCCTAAATATGTGAATCCAATTTCTTCAAAAAACATTTTAGGAATTATTAATTGCTTAACACTTCTTTTTACTTTTTGAGCAAATCTAACCACTGGCTTCCCTACTGCTGGAATTTTCAATAATAACTTTTTCATGGAGATATTTGAATGAGTATAGAATTTCTTTGTTCTAAGTTTGCTTAGGAGCATATTCATTCCTCCAACACTTTTAGATATGCTCATTTCATTATCATTAAGTACAACTGTCATTTTAGCTCCTGTGTACCCAACATCATTTAAAGCTTCTAATGCCATACCACCAGTAAGCGCTCCATCTCCAATTACGGCTATTACAGAATATTTTTCATTTTTTATATCTCTTGCTCTTGCCATTCCTAATGCTGCTGAAATTGAAGTACTACTATGTCCTGTATTAAAACAATCAGCTTTAGATTCACTTGTTTTTGGAAAACCTGCTATTCCATTTAACTTTCTTAAAGTTTTTATGCTTTCTTTTCTTCCATTCAATATTTTATGAGTATAAGTCTGATGTCCAACATCCCATATTATTTTATCTTTATTTACATTAAATACAGATTCTAAAGCAATTGTAAGTTCTATAACTCCTAAGTTTGAAGCTAAATGTCCACCGTTTTTAGATACTACTTCTATTATATATTTTCTTATTTCTTCTGCTAAGTTTTTCTTATCTTCGATATTTAATTTTTTTAAATCTTCTACATCTTTTATTTTTTCTAACACTGCTATCACTTCCTTATTGCATTCTAGTTAATATTTTAACATAAATTAGTTATAATTTCTACATTGTACTATTAGTTGTATATTAAAAGATTTTTTGCCACTTACTGTCGCTCCGCTCCAAGCTGCGCGTGGCTACAAAATCTTTAATATACAAATTAATAAAAGAACCTTAAGAAATATAATTCTTAAAGTTCTAATAATTATTTATATACATATTTTTGAGGATTTACCTGTTTACCGTTTAATCTAATTTCAAAATGTAAATGGTTTCCAGTTGAATTACCTGTAGAACCAACTGCGGCAATTTTATCTCCAGCTTTTACTGTTGTTCCAACACTGGTATATAATTTACTACAATGTCCATAATATGTTGTAACTCCATTCCCATGGTCTACAACAACTAGATTTCCATATCCACTACTCCATCCAGCTCTAGTTACTACACCGTCAGCTGTTGCCAAAATAGGTGTTCCTCCAGCAGCTCCGATGTCTATACCTTTATGAGTATGGTCTCTTATACTTTCATTAGCACCAAATCTTGAAGTAATTCTTCCTGTAACTGGTACTACTGCAAGATATATTCCATTTACTGTTCTACTATCTTTTTCCTCTTTTTCATCTAATTCACTTTGTAAATTTGCTGTCATCTTTTCTTTAGCAATTTGAATATTTTCTTCATTTACTTCGTCAACATTTTCTAGATAAATTGTATTTATTACTAAATTAGGTTCTACTTCGCTATATGTTTCTTTTAATGTTGTAACTAAGCTTTCTGCTTCTTCCATAGAATTCACATAAACTTTACTTTCTTTATTATTTAAGTCCGCCACTTCGTAAACTCTATATATATTTTTTGCACTCTCTTCTAATTTAGCAAGTACTATTTCTTCATTAACTTGATTTCTGCTAACTAAACTTACAGAATAATCTACATTTTCTAATTCTACAAATGCAACATTTTCTTCTTCTGAATTAAGTACATTTTCATTAATTTTTTCCTTAAATTCTTCTTCGTCCCCTACGTATCCTATTTGTTCTCCATTTAAACTAACTGCATAAGCAGGTTCAAATTTTATAAATATTATTGCAATTATTAATATCAAAGCAATAGCTATTATTTTTAGAAATTTCATCGTTTGTTTCATATAATATGCTATTCTTTTATTAAAAATACTTGTTCACACTCCTTTTAATTTTGTGACGACAATATTAATTATACCATATATTCTTAACAAATTCAAATCAAATTATACTAAAAAGCCAAAATTTTTACTTTTTATCTAATTTTTTACATGAAAAAAGAGCTAAATTTGTATAAATCGCTCTTTTTTTCTCTAGTTTGCTCATTTTTTCTTTATTTTTCTATATCAATTATATCTTTAACAAAAATTTCTCTTCCTTCGGAGTCCATATATCTTAAGTTAGGAAAAGTAAATGACATTATAGAATCATTAAAAACATAATCTAAAAATGTATTTTCATGTTCTCTTTTTTCATATATTGATTTTGCTCTATCCATATAAACACTAATTCCTAAAATTGTAACAAAAACATCTATACCTACAAATAATACAATTACCTTATCTACCATTTTTCCAGGTATTTTTTCAATCCATTTATCTAAAAAGCCTTTTAAATATCCTATTAAAATCACTGACAAAATTCCCCAAAATACTGTATAAGTAAGGGATATACGACCATTTATTTGAAAATTTGTATATGAATAATCCCAAAATCTACTACCATACATTACTTGCATAACATAACTGCATACATATTCAAATATTGTACCATAAATTGCACCTAGACAGAATAATCTGACTTTACTATTACTGTAATTGTTTAATAATATTATTAGTACTGATGCTCCAACCCCATAAATTGGGCAAAATGGTCCTAATATTAATCCTTTCCTGCTCTCAAGAATTCCAGTAGTAGCAAAACAATAGATTGTTTCTATTATTAGTCCTAAAACACTAAATAGCAGTGTATACCAAATTATTCGATGAATTGTTATTCCTTCTTTTTTCATAAATTACTCCATTTTATTGTTACAATTTACAGCCTCTTATTAAATTCCTATAATTGTATATTCAAGATTTTGCAGTTTCGCGCAGTTTGGAGGACTTTACGTCCGACAGCAAGAAACAAAAAATTTTTGAATATACAATTTTAAAGCATTTTATACTCATTGTAAATTGTAACATCTTATTATATTATAATCTTTTGGTTCGACTTTTATTACATCTTTCATAAGAAAAAAGGGGGAATTTGTCCCTCTTCTTTTAAATTTGTATTACATCCATTTCTGAAGTATAGTTATTATTTCCATAAGCAAATATGATATATAATTCTCCATCAGGTCCTTCTATAAATGTTTGTATATTTTCTATTTTATACATTTCGTCTTCTGGATTCCTTTGGTATACTTGATATCCAGATTGAGCCATTTGTTCGGCATCTTCACTTGCTCTTTTAATTGTATTTTCAATTCTATTTTCTACAGCTTTTTCTTCTATTCCTCTATTATTTAGGATATCTTTTACTGTTACATTTTGTCCTGTTACTAAATTATAATTATATGTTTGAATCATTATTCTTTGTGGATTATCGCCCTCTTTTATTGTAGCCATAATTGCAACAGAAAGAATATCATTATTAATATATGCTGTATAATCTAGGTTATATATTGTAAAAGCAGATGTTCCTGCCATAAGTGAATTAATTTTATCCGCAAAAACAGTTTGACTAATGTTGTTATAACCATCTACTACTTCTCCTTGAATATTTATAAAAGGGATATTTACATCTAAACTATACTGACCTTCTACAGTAGTTGTATTTGAATATGCAGTATAAACAATATCTTGTGAATTGTCTACTTTTTGCACTTGTCCATTATATACACTTGGTATCATTTCATTAGTAAATAAACCTAAAAATGATTCTTTCACATCTTGACTTGTAACTAAATTTTGATTTCCACCAGCAGAAATGTCATTCTCATAACTAGTTGCTTCTTTTCTAAAAAATTGTGCATATACACCTATTCCTATTGATACTACACAAATAATAACAATAACTGTGTAAAGTACATATCTTACAACTTTTGCTTCCATATATTATCTCCTAAATTATAAATTCTATATTTATTATAGCATTATTTTTTTTATTGTACAATAACAGTCACTTAAAAATAGTGTAAAATGGTATCGGAATAGAAAAATTGAGAATCCTTTGATATAAT
>CAKNIZ010000002.1 GCA_930980855.1 uncultured Clostridium sp. | reverse complement strand
ATTATATCAAAGGATTCTCAATTTTTCTATTCCGATACCATTTTACACTATTTTTTCTTGACCACCAGTTGACAAACATAATAGAAATAGTATATAATATATATCTGTAAACCGCCTAAGTCGGGCTTGTAAATTCTAGTTAGCTAGATGCCTTGTATTTATGCTTAGCGAGTATATGAACTAAAGGAGGTGCCAAACGCACTATGTACGCAATAATAGAAAGTTGTGGAAAACAATACAAAGTATCAGAAGGAGACGTAGTATTCTTTGAAAAATTAGATACTGAAGAAGGAAAAAAAGTTACATTTGATAACGTAGTATTAGTATCTGATGGAAAAGACGTAAAAGTAGGAGCTCCTTATGTAAAAGGTTGTAAAGTTGAAGGAACTGTAGTTGCTCATGGAAAAGGAAAGAAAATACTTGTATACAAATACAAAGCAAAGAAAAACTACAGAAGAACTCAAGGACATAGACAACCATATACTAAAGTTGAAATAAAATCAATCAAAGTAGCTGAATAATTATAACTATATTTTGTATAAAGGTAGGTGAGAAAACATGGCACATAAAAAAGGTCAAGGTAGTAGTAGTAACGGAAGAGAGAGTGAGTCAAAAAGACTTGGTATAAAGAGAGCAGATGGACAATTAGTTAATGCTGGAAATATTCTATATAGACAAAGAGGAACAAAAATGCATCCAGGAACAAATGTTGGAATCGGAAGCGACGACACTTTATACGCAAAAGTTACTGGTATAATGAAAGTAGAAAGATTAGGAAGAGATAAAAAGAAAATTAGTGTTTACCCACAAGTAGAAGAGAAAAAAGAGGTAAAAGCTAAAACAGAGAAAAAAGTAGCTAAAAAAGCTTAAATATAAAATAAACAGAACCCAAGAGTGTGTTAACTTCTAGGGTTCTATTTATTTTAACTTAGTCTATTTTTGTAATAAAGATGTAATATAAATTATATTGAAAAAATAGAGTAGTTTATTATATAATAAATCAAGAAAAACTAACGAATGAAGGAATAAAATGAAAAGAGAAAATTTTGAAATATATAAAAAAGAAAAAGAAGAATATGATAAAAGAATAAGAGAACTAGATTATAAAATTGTAGAAGAATCAGTACAATTATATAATTTATTAAATCGTTCAAAAGCAGCAGAAACAAAAATGATGACTAAAGAAAACGATGAAAAAATATATAAATTAACTGATTCTATAGATAAAGCAGAGAAAACAAAAGAAAAAAATACTAAAGAAATATTTTCTAAATTTGAAAAAATGAGAAAAGAATTATTAGAAGGTATAAAAGAAAATATAAGTAATTTAATGGAGCTGGACAACAAAATTATAAATGCAAAAATTAAGTTAGATAAAATACAAGATGTATATTTTGACTTAAACGAAATAGAGCCACTAGTAAATTATTTAGAACCTAAAGAAAAAATAACAAGAATAAAAGTTGCGGACGAAAATAAACAATCAGAGATATTTATTCCTAAACCAGTGAAACAAGAAATCTTTGATATACCAAAGCAAAGAATAATAGACTTTGAAAATTTATTAGAATATATGCATAAAATCTCAAAAAACTATAGAGATGAGATAGAAAAAGAATTAAAAGAATATATAGCAAAATACGATATTCTAAGCGATTCGGAAATTGTACAAAATAAAATTAATAATATAAAAAATGACTTTATTTCAAAATTTGATGAAACAATATTAAAATTCAAAAAAGATGAAAATCTTGAAGAACTTAATCATAAAGTACAAAATATGATAGAAAATAATAAACAAACTGAAATACAAAAACAAAACATCTTAAGTGAAACACAGATAATGAAGGAACAGATAGAAAAGCTGCAAGATGTCTATTTAGTACATAACTTTGCTAAAAAGATTTTAAACAAATTTTTAACATATCAAGCAAATAAGGAAAATGTAGAAGCAAACTTTCAGACCAATAGTGATGTAGATACTTTCAAGAAAATACAAAAAGTAACTTATGATGAAAGAATAAAACACATAATAGAAGTTAGTAAATGGACAAAAAATATAGAAACAAAATTAAAATATCAAAATATTAAAGAAAAAGATTTTCAAGTTGTAATTTATATAATTAGGCAGACAGAAGATGTTTGCAACATGAATTATGAAAATATAACTAACTTAATATTAGAACTATGCGAAGGATACATTGAATTAGAAGAAATTGAAGTTCAAAACAATTTAAACAAAATGCTGCTTGAACAGGATATGGAAATATCAAACATATTAAGAAATGGAATAAATGCTATAAAAAGAAAATATTTAAAAATTCCATTTGTGGGAAGAAAAGTTGCATATATTTTAGATACAAAAGCACTAAATGCATAATAGCCAATTATAACAAAATAATTGGCTATTAATTTATACTAACTTGTTTAAATTACCATTTGTAAAATCTTTACCAGAAAAACTTTCTTTGCATCTTACTTTATCAATAATATTATTAATTTCAAATATATTTTCATCTAATATACTAATTCTAACACTAATAGGATTAATATCTTCAAACGAATAAGATGTAATTTTACTATTATATATTGTAGTTACAGTCTGCATATTATCTGGAACAACTCTAAATTTATAACCTAATCTGTCTTCGAGATAAAATTTATTATTAATATTACATAAGGCTTTACATTTTGGATAGCATTTATTAGAACTACCAAGAACGCAATACCCCATATTCATAATAGGAAGTCTTCCATAAACCATGATTTCAGCAGGTAAAATTGATTCATTGCATAAATGAGTTAAAGTATTTTTATCTAATTCAGGAGATAAAGTTACCATTTTCAAGCCATATTTCTTTAGTACATTTATGCTATAAGTATTAAAAATATTTAAAGTATAATTACCAACTAAATTAATTTTATCTAAATACTTTCTTAAGGAATGAATACTAGAAATATTAGAAACTACAATTCCTTTTATATTAAATTCTTTAATATATTTATCTAAGCTATTATAAATTATATTCCTGTAATTATCTTTAATAATTGTTGGCATATAGATATATAAATCAGCTTGGCCAGATAATCCATTAATAATTTCAAAATTTTCTTTTTTCGTAAAAGATTTTAAAGGCAAATAAATTCTTTCCACTTTATGAAGCTTAGAATGATCCAAAGAAGTATCTAATTCATTTAGCAATAAGCTAATTCCAGAAAAAGTATCTTTATCAGCTAAAAGCTTTGGCTTAGATAAACTCTTTTGGGTAGGAAGAACTCTTTCAAATCTGTGAATAGCTATGTTTTCTATTTCTTTTAAACATTCTCTACGAAGTTCGTTAATATGTGAAATTTTAGGTATATAAACATTATCGTCTAATTCAACTTCTATATTTTTAAATTCAAATTCAGTATCTGTAGTTTTACATAATTGTTCTATTATTCTTTCTTTAGTTATAGGAGAATTTATAGCTTGAGTAGGGGTAACGTCAAGAACTTTATTAAAAGAAATATTACTATAATTCTCATTATCCAAAGAATTAACTTCAATTGAAATAGGTATATCCTTTTTTATTGTAATTTTACAATTTAAAGGAATTTTTATATTTTCTTTTTCATAAAATTCTTTAACTGCCTTGCTAAAAGATTTACTACTCAATTTATAAACTCTGTCACCTAAAGAAATATTACCTTTCATTCTACCAATAGTAACAGTTTCATTTGGATTAGCTGAAGGGATATTTACTTTATTTTTCATAAGTTCAGTAATTGTATATTTATGTTCTTCTTTTTCTAAAGAAATTTGGTCACCAATACTTAAAGATTCTTTAGTATTCAAAGTAATTAATCCTTTTTCTTTGTTAAAAGAAGATACATTACCTATGTACAATCCCATATTATTTGGCTTTTCTTTATATACATAATTTAAATTCTCATCATCTTCAAAATTACCAGAAGAAAAACCGCCTCTGTTAAATACTTGCATTAATTTTTTGATGTCTTTCTCATCAATAACATAATCATTACCACTTAGAGCTAAGTCAATATATTTTCTATATATACTAGTTACAGTAGCGACATATTCAGGTGTTTTCATTCTTCCTTCAATTTTAAAGCAAGTAACTCCAGCATTTATTAAATCTGGTATATACTGTAATGAACATAAATCTCTAGGACTTAATAAATAGCCTTGGTCTAATATTTGCTCATTTTCATTCATTAATTTGTATGGAAGCCTACATGGCTGAGCACATTTTCCTCTATTACCAGACCTTGCGCCAATAGTACTTGAAAATAGGCATTGACCAGAATATGAAATACATAAGGCACCATGTACAAAAGTTTCTATCTCAATATTTGAATTAGCACATATGTATCTTATATCTGCAAGACTAAGTTCTCTAGATAGTACTACTCTTTTAAATCCCAATTTCTCAAGAGCAAGTACACCTTGAAGATTATGTATTGTCATTTGAGTACTAGCATGTACGTCCATACCAGGCAAATTATCTATAATATATTTAGCTAAACCTAAATCTTGAACAATAATGGCATCAGCACCAAGAGTATATACAAATTTAGCTAAATTAATAGCGTCATCAAATTCCTCGTCTTTAATTAATGTATTTAAAGCAAAATTAATTTTAACATTTCTAAGTTTTGCATATCTAATTGCTTCTTTTAAAGATTCATTATTAAAGTTAGCAGCAGATGCTCTTGCATTAAATAAAGAGCCTCCAAGATATACACTATCTGCACCATTTTGAACAGCTGCTTTTAAACATTCAAAATCTCCGACAGGAGATAATAATTCAATCATAATATCCTCCAAAAAATTTTTCATAAATATTGTAACACAAAAAAGATAAAATGCATACTATATGATAGAAAAAAGAATAAGTGAATATAGCATTTACGCTTTAATATTAATTATTTTAATTGTATATTCTAGGATTTCTTGTTTCTTACTGTCGCATGCGCTCCAAGCTGCGCGAAACTGCGAAATCTTAAATATACAAGTATTATATAAAGCGTAAAGTGTAAATATATATTTGCTTAGAAAGGAAGGTTTTTATGAATGATGGATTAAGTAGCTGTGGATGTGGCTGTAATAATGGAGGATTTTTTAGTAGTTGCTGTTCAGGAAACAATGAAATATTGTTCTTTTTAATAGTTTTCCTATTATTATTTACTAACTTTGGATGCTGTTGTTCAAGATAACACATATTTTATTGCCAAATCATCTTAAATATGTTAAAGTCTAAATAGGTGAAATTATGGAAAGATATAGACATTTAAATACATATTTAAAAGAGAAATTTGGAGAAAGAACATTAAAAATACCAGTAGATGGAGGATTTACATGCCCTAACAGAGATGGAAAAGTCTCTAGTGGAGGGTGCATTTTCTGTAGTAGTAGAGGTTCAGGAGAACATTTAAAATTAAAATCTATTCCAGAGCAAGTAAAAGAACATTTACAAAGCTATAGAGGAGAAAGAGCAAATAAATTTATTGTGTATTTTCAAAACTTTACAAATACTTATGATACTATTCAAAATTTAAAAGAAAAATATGATAGTAGCATTATAGATGAAAGAATAGTGGGAATAGACATTGCAACCAGGCCGGATTGCATAAATACAGAGGTTATAGAATTATTAAAAACATATAAAAATAAATTAGACGTTACTGTAGAACTTGGGCTTCAAACCGCAAATGATGATATAGCTAGATTAATAAATAGAGGATATGATTTAAATACATTTACAAAAGCAGTAACTATACTTAATGAAGCGGGAATAAATGTAGTAGTTCACATAATGCTAGGTTTGCCAAATGGAACTCAAAAAGATATAGAGAAAACCGTTAAATATATAAATACATTAAATATTAATGGAATCAAAATACATTCGACATATATTGTAAAAGGAACTTTACTTGAAAAATGGTATAAAGATGGAAAATATGAACCAATAACATTAGATTATTATTTAGAAAATCTACTTTATGTTATAACACATATTAATAAAAATATTATAATTCATAGAATAACAGGAGATGCACCAAAAGACTTATTAGTAGCTCCTGACTGGAATCTACACAAAAAGTGGGTACTAAATGGATTAGATAAAATTATGAATGAAAAGGATTTAGTTCAAGGATGCTATTATAAATGATAGACTATTATTGATTTAATAAAATTGTATATTTGAACTTCTGGTTCCTTGCGGTCGCTTTGCTCCAAACGCACTTCGCCGAAATCCTTTCGGCTCGTTTGAACGCTCACGCAGAACTGCGAAGTTTCAAATATACAATTTTTAAAAATAATAATTATGAGTTCTATCAATATTAAAAATTTTTTCAAAACCATTTGACAAATAAATATAGTTAGTAGATAATATAATCATACTTAACTTAAGATACAAAAAAACTAAGGAGGAAATAACAATGTCTTATGTATTTAATAAAATAACAGTAAGACCACAATTACCAAAGAGAATATCAAAATTATATGATATTTCATATAATCTTTGGTGGTCATGGAATACAGAATTCTTGAAACTATTTAAAATTTTAGATATAGATTTATGGGAAAGTGTAGGAAAAAATCCTGTTAAATTTCTTAAATTAGTATCTCAAGAAAAACTTGAAGAAGCAGCAAAAGATAGTGAATTCTTGAAAGAATATGACAAGGTAGTAAAAGATTTTAATGACTACATGAATAGTAAAGATACATGGTTTAAGAAAAATTATCCAAATAACACTAATGATTTGATTGCATATTTTTCAGCCGAATATGGTTTAGATGAAACTATTCCAATATATTCAGGTGGTCTTGGAATATTATCTGGTGACCACATGAAATCAAGCAGTGACATGGGAATACCTCTTATTGGTATAGGGCTTTTATATAAAACTGGATATTTCCATCAAAAAATTAATGGGTATGGACAGCAAGAAACAGAATATCATGCAATAGATATATCACTTCTTCCAATAACACCAGTAAAAGACCATGAAGGAAAAGATTTATTAATTTATTTAAAATTTCCTAAAAAGAGACTATACTTAAAAGTATGGCAGATAAAAGTAGGAAGAAATACATTATACTTAATGGATTCAGATATAGATGAGAATATACAAGAATATAGAAGTATAACTTCAACACTATATGGTGGAGACCAAGAAATGAGAATAAGGCAAGAAATAGTTCTTGGAATGGGAGGAGTTAACTTATTATATACTCTAGGATTAAATCCAACAGTATATCATATGAACGAAGGTCATTCATCATTCTTAACACTTGAACTTATAAAAAATATTATGAAATATAAAGAAGTGTCTTTTGAACTAGCAAGAGATATTGTATCTTCAATGACAGCATTTACAACACATACACCAGTTCCAGCAGGAAATGATATATTTCCTATGAGTTTAGTAGAAAAATACTTTAACGGTTATTGGGATAGATTAGGACTAACTAGAGAAGAATTCTTGAAACTAGGAATGGAGCCAAATGCCGAAATTAATACATCTGGCTTTAACATGGGAATATTAGCACTTAAAATTGCTGGAAAGAAAAATGGAGTTAGTAAATTACATGGAGCAGTATCAAGAGAATTATTCTCAAATGTTTGGCCAGACATACCATCAAACGAATCTCCAATAGATTATGTTACAAATGGAGTTCATACTTGTTCTTGGTTAGCTCCAACAGTAAAAGATTTATATAATGAATATCTAGAGCCATATTGGCAAGATGATATTCAAAATGATGATGTTTGGAAAAACATAGATAAAATACCAGATAAAAAGTTATGGGAAATACACCAATCAAGAAAAGAAAAACTACTAAAAATAGTTAAAACATCTACAATAGAAAGACTTAGAAGATCTAATTATTCTTATGATGATATAGAAGCCATGGTAGGAAATTTAGACCCTAACGCTCTTACAATAGGGTTCGCAAGAAGATTTGCAACATATAAAAGAGCAACATTAATATTTAGAGACCTAGAAAGAATAACTCAAATATTTAATGAAAAAAATAAGCCAATTCAAATTATATTTGCAGGAAAGGCACATCCAAACGATAAAGAAGGACAAGACTTAATAAGATTTATCCATGATATATCATTAAAACCACAGTTTAAAGGCAAAGTATTCATATTAGAAAATTACAATATAGGAATGTCAAGATATTTAATTTCAGGAGTAGACGTATGGCTTAACAATCCGAGAAGACCATTAGAAGCTTCTGGAACAAGTGGACAAAAAGCAGCAATAAATGGAGTAATAAACTTTAGCGTATTAGACGGATGGTGGGCTGAAGGATATAATCAGAAAAACGGATGGACAATAGGAACAAATGCAAAATACCAAAGTTATGATGCTCAAGATGAAGCAGATAGCAATAGTATCTATGATACACTAGAAAATAAAATAATTCCAATGTACTATGAAAAAAATGAACAAGGTTTTTCTGATACATGGGTTAGAATGATGAAAAATACTATAGAATCAAATGCAGGTAGATTTAGCACATCAAGAATGTTAGAAGACTATACAAAAGACATATATATTCCACTTTGCGATTTGCATAATAAATATTATAAAGATTTAGCAAAAGTAACAAGATATAATGAATGGAAAGAAAAATTATACAGCAACTGGGATAAAATAAAAATTAGACAAGACGACAGCAATTATGACAATATCACAGTTGATGCTGGAAACAAAATTGATGTAAATTGCTATGTAAAATTACCAAACGAACTAATTGATATAGAAAATATAGAAGCTGAGGTATATTATGGAAAGATTACAGAAAACGGTGTAGTAGATGATATTCAAGTAATACCAATGAAATTAGTAGAAAGTGATGAGGTAAATCTAGAACATAAATTTGCAGCAAAAATAGAGCTAAAATCAGGAGGAGATTACGGTTATACATTTAGAGTAGTGCCAAAGACTAAAATGTTATTAAATTCTATGAACTTGGGATTAATAAAATGGATAACTGAATAATGAGTAATATATATGTAGTACGGATTTTATTAATTTTCCGTACTATATATTTTGTAAATTTTTGTAACAAAAATATAATAAAAGTGTTGAAAAATGTGCAACATAATGATATAATTGAAATTACGTGTAAGGAGGAGAAAAAATAATGAAAGAAGTAATTAGAAAAACTAAAATCGTAGGAACTATAGGACCTGCTAGTGAAAGTGAAGAAATGCTAACAAAATTAATGAATGCAGGATTAAATGTTACAAGAATCAACTTTTCACATGGTGGATACGAAGAAAACAAAGTAAAGATTGAAACTATAAAAAAGGTTAGAAAAGCTTTAAATAGACCAGTAGCTTTAGTATTAGACACAAAAGGACCAGAAATAAGAACTGGAAAATTAGAAACTGGAGACGAAAAAGTTACAATAGAAGAAGGACAAACATTTACATTTGTTCATGACGACATTCTTGGAAACAACACAAAAACAACAATTAGCTATAAAGACTTATACAAAGATGTAAAAATAGGATCAAGAATATTAGTTGATGATGGAGCTTTAGAATTTGAAGTAACAGCTATTGATGGAAAAGATATAGTTTGTAAGGCTTTAAATACAGCAAGATTAGGTTCAAGAAAAACAATGAATATACCAGGTGTTAAACTTGAATTACCAGCTCTAGCACAAAAAGATATCGACGATATAACAAATGGTATCAAAGCAGGATTTGATTACATCGCAGCATCTTTCATAAGAAGAGCAGACGATGTAAATCAAATAAGAAAACTATTAAATGATAATGGTGGAGAAAAAGTTGGAATTATTTCAAAAATAGAAAGCCAAGAAGGTATAGATAACTTTGAAGAAATCCTAGCTCTTTCAGATGGTATCATGGTTGCTCGTGGAGACATGGGTGTAGAAATTCCAATGGAACAAGTTCCGATAGTTCAAAAACATTTCATTAAGAGATGTAATGAAGTAGGAAAACCAGTTATTACAGCAACACAAATGTTAGAATCAATGACATCAAATCCAAGACCAACAAGAGCTGAAGTAAGCGACGTTGCAAATGCCGTATATGACTTGACAGGAGCAATTATGCTTTCTGGAGAATGTGCAATGGGAAAATATCCTGTACAATGTATTGAAGTAATGGATAGAATATCTAAAGCAATCGAAGGAAATATAAATTACTGGAAAAGATTTACTAATAAAGGATGCACAGCTAATAAATCAGACTTAAAAGCAAATATAGCATATTCAGCATGTGTTACTGCAAAAGATGTAGAAGCTGATGCAATCATAGCATATACTCATACAGGAGATACAGCTAACATATTAGCAGGATTAAAACCAGCTTGCCCAGTAATAGCAATAACAGACGATGAAAAAACATTCAATAAATTATCTGTAACATCAAATACTTATCCAGTATATGTAGAAGCACAAAAAGATATTGATACAACAATTGGAAAAGGAATTACAGAACTAGAAGCAAAAGGAATCATCGAAAAAGGAGATAAAATCGTTATTGCAGGTGGTAACAAAATACTTCCATTAGAAAAAGAAAGTCAAGTAATTGGTGGAGTAATGAAAATATAGTTGGAATTTTGAGGCAAATTCAGACATTTGCCTCTTTTTTCATGTTTAATCAAAAACGACGAAAAAACTGTTGAAAATATTGTCAAATTATGTCAAAATAAGGAATATAAAATAAAAAATGAAAGAGGATAAAAATGGGAAAAGAAAATATAAAGAAACAAAGAGAAAAAGAAGCTAGGTTTGTGAATACTACGGTAATGAGTGAAGAAATAATTAATAAATTCTATAAATTTTATGCTAGAAGAGTTAATAGATTTGATTTCTATTCATTTCTAATATGTGGATTATTACTTATAATAATTGCAATTAATTTTTTAATACATGGAAACGAATATTTTTTAGGAATTGTAGGAAATATTATTACGAGTATAATACTAATAGGAATAGGAATTTGCTTTTGGATGTCCGCATTTAAAACACAAAAATATGATAAGAAAAGCATGGTAAAAATTTATTCAGAAGATATATCAAATCTTTTAAATGACTATTATTTTGATAATAGCAAAGTCGTTATTGTAAATAAATATGGAGAAACTGAAAGAGTATATGACTATTTAGAAGCAATATATGAAGCAAAGGATTATTATTATATTTTTACAACAAAGAAAAATTGCCATATAATGAGAAAAGATAGCTTTAAAAAGGGAAGAGAAGAAGATTTTCATAAATTCATCAAAGAGAGAATGGGAAAGAACTATAAAAAAAGATGTATAAGAAAAAAAGAGAAAGAGGTAGATTAATCTATCTCTTTCAAACAGTTATATAAAATTTTTTCTAAATGGGTAGTATCAACTACTGACTCAATACATGCAGTTAGCATTTCTTGAGGGTTTACTTCCTTTATTTCAAGTAAATATCCGGTTAACATATGCTAATTGTCTTATAAATTCCCTAATAGTTCTTCCGTTTCCTTCTCTAAAAGGATGTAATACATTAAGTTCAGACATATAATAAGCAAGTTTTTTTGAAATTTCTTCTTTGGATAAATTTTTTAAATTATCTTTACTAAATTTCGCAAGAAGCTCATTCAATTGGTCTTCAATATATTCCCATTTTGCAAAGCGAAAACTATCTTTGGCAATATCTTCAGACCTAATCTTTCCAGCAAAAGGGTATATATCTTCAAATAAATACTTATGAATAGAAAGAAAATGATAAATATCGAATTTTCCAATCTTTTTATTCTGTCTTAAATCATATAATTTCAACAATACAAGCTTTCTCTCTAAAGTAGAAAGCTTATTGTTATCGTGAATATTTAGTTTGTTTACAAGAACATCGCTATCAGGATAGCAATATATTGAATTAACAGCTTCATATAATTCAAACATTATAAATCTCCTTTTATAATATCATTGATAGCTTGATTCATAGTAATTTCATTGGTTGATACTTTCTTTAGCATAGAAATATCATCATCAGTAATATACATATTTTCAATAGCTAAATCATTCTTTAAATTTTCAATATCTAAATTAAATTTTTCTTCAAAATTCATATTTTTTCTCCTTCAAAACACAATAATATTATACCATATTTTGAAGAAAAAATCAAATTTAATCAATAAAATTTGTCTTTATAATTTCCTCATTTTTAGGATATTCTAAGCCAGATTTCTTAGCTATATCAATGCATTTTAAAAGCCAAGCCATATTATTTCCTAAAGTTCTCATTGTTTGCATTCCTTCTAAATCTCTTTTAACTTCATCAGGGGTTGTTCCATGAACCTGGTTCCAATATTGAGAAGTAACAATTGGCATATTATTCATTGAAAAATACTTATTAATTTGATCAAATGTAGCAGATGCACCGCCTCGTCTACAACTACAAATACAGCAAGCTGGTTTGTTTTCAAATAATTTACGTCTTCCATAAAATGCTCTGTCCATAAAAGAAGTAAGAGCACCAGAACTAGAAGCAAAATGAACTGGGCTGCCAAAAACGAATCCATCAATATCTGGAACTTTATTTAAAAAATCATTAACTATATCATTTCTAAAACATTTTCCTGTTTTTAAACAAGCATTACATCCTATACATCCTGCTAAAGGTTCAATACCTAACCATAAAAAATCTGTTTCTATATCATTGTTCTCTAAAGTATTGGCAATTTCTTTTAATGCTGTATATGTACATCCTTTTTCATGAGGACTACCATTTACTAATAAAACTTTCATATAACTACCTCCTTACAACAATATTATACAATTTTAAGATAAATATGAAAAGTAGATTCACAAATATACAATTATTTTAATAATAATTTATGGATTGTAACGAATATACATTTGTATAATAGTTTCTACTAAAAAATAAAGGATTACAATTTAGCAATACAAAAAATATGGTTAACAAAATGGCAATAATAAAGAACAAAATAAGGAATATAAAAAAGTCCTTAAATTGAGAATAATCACATATATTATGTACCTTTTTCAAAAAAGCACCTCCAATCAGCATAAAAAGTTTAAATAATTCTTTTATATTATATGAACTAAAAGAAAAAAAGTCATAAATAGTAACAATAAAATCTGCTTTACATAATATGTTAGTAGGGAGGAAATATTTATGTGTAGATGCAGAATGAATAATAATACAAATAATTGGGATAACTGTAATTTAAATAATATGACACGAAATACAGACATGTGTGAATGTGGATTTGATGATGATTCTCCATTTCCAGAAAATTATATGTATGGGCAAAGTTATGTTCCAATTCAATATATGAGTAATACTTTTAGACCAGATGTAGGACTAAAGATGGGAACAATCTTTCCAGAATTAGTTAGTCCGTATACTGCAGGCCAAAGCTTAGAAGAAATTAACTTTTTAAGAGATTCTAATGAAATAAAGGAGGGATGTAATAGTGGAAGATAATTGCAGATGCAATTGTACCTGCAATTGCAGAGAAAATGATAATAACTGTACAAGAGAAGAATTAATGAATGATGTAAGAAAATATAATTTCGCGATAACAGAACTTGCACTTTATTTGAATACACATCCTTGCGATGAAAATGCTTTAGCTTTGCATAGAGAATATGCTAAATGTTATAGGGATGCAGTAGAAAAATACCAAAAGAAATATGGACCATTAACAATATTCTATCCATGTAATAAATGGAGATGGCTAGAACAACCTTGGCCATGGGAAGGAGGAAATTACTAATGTGGACTTATAATAAAACATTACAATATCCAATAAAAATAAAACAAAAAGACCCTCGTTTAGCAAAATTCATAATTTCTCAATATGGTGGACCAGATGGGGAACTGGCAGCTTCATTAAGATATTTATCACAAAGATTTGGTATGCCAGATCAAATTGCAAAAGCGACATTAAATGATATAGGAACAGAAGAATTAGCTCACTTAGAAATGGTAGGAACAATAGTGCATCAACTTACAAATGGTATTACAGCTGAAGAAGCAGAGAAAATGGGATTAGGTGCATATTATACAGATCATGGATTAGACGTATATCCACAAGCAGCTGCTGGATACCCATTTGATGCAAATTGCTTAGCTTGTAAAGGAGACCCTATAGCAAACTTACAAGAAGATTTAGCAGCAGAACAAAAAGCAAGAGCAACTTATGAAAAACTTATAGATTTATGTAAGGATAACCCAGATGTAGTAGACCCATTAAGATATTTAAGAGAAAGAGAAGTAGTACACTTCCAAAGATTTGGAGAAGCACTTCGTGGAGTGCAAGATAAGTTAGCAGAAAAAAGAATGCATTCAATAAATACTTGCAATTTAAATATGAATAATAACAATAATTGTAACTAAAAACAGGAGAGAATGGTATTTTTCCATCTCTCCGATTTTTTAAAATTATGTATTTGAAAATTCTATACCACTAATACATTACCTTCAATATGAGGACTTTTCCAAATCATAAAGTAACAATATTAAAAATAATTCATATTATAACTTAGGTGATTATATGAATGGAAACAATGAAATAGTTAATACAAAAGAAAACTATGATTATAATAAAATGCAAGCAGATTTACAAAAATTAAAAAATAAATATCCATTTCTACAATTAGAGAACATAGGAGAGAGCGTGCAAAAAAGAAAAATTGCAGCTGTTAGAATAGGAACAGGACAAAACGAGGTAATGTATAGTGGAGCAATACATGCTAACGAATGGATTACAGCATTAGTACTTATGAAATTTATTGAGGACTTTTGCGAGGCATATGCAACTGGCAAAGACATATTCGAGCATAATGCTAAAGATATATTTAATAATTCATCAATATATATTATCCCAATGCTAAATCCAGATGGAATAGAACTAGTTGCAGGTAATATAAGAGAAGGAAGCAGTGAATATGCGCATTATAGAGAAATAGCCGCAAGATATCCAAATGTAACATTTCCAAGTGGTTGGAAAGCAAACTATAATGGTGTGGATTTGAATCTGCAATTTCCAGCAAACTGGGAAAAGGCGAGAGATATAAAATTTGCACAAGGTTATACAACTCCAGCTCCAAGAGATTTCGTAGGATTTGGACCACTTACAGAACCAGAAGTATTAGCTATTTATAATTTTACACTAAGACATAATTTTAGACTAATTCTAGCATATCATACTCAAGGAGAAGTAATTTATTGGAAATATGCAGACTACATGCCACAAGATTCAGAAGAAATAGGTAGAATATTTAGCAAAGTAAGTGGATACTTGTTAGATACAACTCCACCAGAATCAGCAAATGCAGGATATAAAGATTGGTTTATAAAACAATATAATAGACCAGGATATACGATAGAAGCGGGACTAGGAACTAATCCACTTCCAATCTCACAATTTGATAAAATTTATTCAGATAATATTGGAATACTTGTTTTGGCAAGCATTATATAAAAAGCTGTTTTGGGAAGATGCCACCCAAAACAGTTTTTTGATAGTTAAACTATACTACCGCCGTTTACATGAATAATTTGACCTGTAACATATCTTGAATCGTCACTAGCAAGATAAAGATATGCTGGTGCCAATTCAAAAGGTTGGCCAGCTCTTTTCATAGGAACATCAGTACCAAAAATCTCGACTTCATTACTGCTAAAAGAAGAAGGTATAAGAGGAGTCCAAATTGGACCTGGTGCAACAGCATTGACTCTTATTTTTTTATCTGCAAGCGAAAGCGATAGTGACTTTGTAAAAACTGTAATTGCTCCTTTGGTAGAAGAATAGTCAATTAAATTTTTCTTACCTTCAAAAGCTGTAATAGAAGTTGTATTAATAATACTAGAATAAGCTTTTAAATATGGTAAAGTAGCCTTGGTTAAATAAAAAAATGTATATATATTAGTCTCAAAAGTATCTTTAAGCTGATTACTTGAAATATTTAATATACTATCTTGAGGGAATTGCACCCCGCAATTGTTTATTAATACATCTATTTTTCCAAAGATATTCATAGTTTTTTCAGCAATATATTTAGACAAATCTTCATCTCTTAAATCTCCTGGAAATAATATACATTTTCTTCCTAAACTTTCAACTAACTGTTTAGTATAATTAGCATCTTGATGTTCATTTAAATAACTGATAGCTAAGTTAGCACCTTCTTTTGCAAATAAAACACTTATTGCCCTACCTATGCCACTGTCTCCCCCTGAAATGATAACGACTTTATCTTTTAATTTACAACTCGGAATATAGTCAGGTTTATCAAAAATAGGAAGTGGATTCATCTCATATTCCATACCAGGTTGAATAAGTTGATGTTGCTTAGGAAAAGTAATTGGAATTTTAATATTTTCATTCTTGTATCCAATATATGGATATTCAGGATAATTGTTATTTATTTTGATCACCTCCAATAAAATATATGTATAAAAATAGAAATTATTATCAATAAAAACTATTGACAAGCAAATCCACTATGATAGAATATAGAAAAAATGGAGGTACTTATGCTAAAAGAGGGGATAATTTACGCGGGGAATGAATATTTGCTAGATAAGAAAATAGCAACTGAAAAATGTACATATTATGCATATAAAAATGAAGAACTAAGAAAAATTAAATTTTTTGAAATGAACAATGGTAAATTAGAAGATGTAAAGGATCTAGAAGAACTAAAAAAGGTAATTGATAAAAATTATATAACTGATGTAGATTAAGGAGAAAAATATGGAGAATATAAAGAAAGCATTTAGTGGAAAGAATTTTGATGATAAAACATTATTTTATCTAGATAATTTTATAGAAGAATTTGATGATTTATTTGGTAAATATTTTCCAAGAGAAAGAGTTATTGAACAAATAAAGGCAAATTTAGAAAAAAGCATTGAATGGAAAAATGAAGAAGGAATGATAGAAAACCTTGGACTATATTATAATAAAGAAAAAAGTATAAGCTTATTAGATAGTATGAATGAAGAAAAGTCCAAATCCGTATTTTTTCATGAAATGATGCATTGTTTATTAAAATATAGCGAATATACGGGAATGATAAAAGAATACGATATAGATGGAATTGATGACAGAAAAATTTATATAGGAATGGGACTTACAGAAGGAATTGCACAATATCTAACATCTATAAGAGACGCAAAATATAGTAAAGAAACTTTAAGAACATATCCAATATTAACACAACAAACAGAAAATTTAGTAGATTTAATAGGGAAAGAAGATTTTTTTTTAAGAGTATTTGAAAATACAAATGTATTAGAAGAATTTTTGGAAAATTCAGGAGTGGATGTAGATTTTTTCTTGGAATCTTTTGATACAATTTGGGAGAATGAAAAAGAAATATATCTTAGTAGAATTCATGGAAAGAATGATAAACTAGAAAGTGCAATATTTGGCGGAACTAGAAAATATATAAAAAATAAAAGATTTATTGACAGTGCCGCTAAAGATATTATAGATACATTATCATCATTATTAATGAGTAGAGATATAGCAACGGTGGAAGAATTTGAAGAAACATTTGATACAATTACTAAATATTCTAAGCAATTAAATTTGGAAAATAATCATAGTAACTATGAAGGTTTAATTGAAAGAATTGATGATATAACAGAAAGCCTACAAATAAGTAGAGAAGAATTCTTAGAAAGATTACCAGCAAATAGCGATGTAAAAAATACCATGTATGCGCAACTCTATTTTGATAAATTTCAAAATTTAACTCCTAAGCAAAAGTTGCACGAAGTAATTAAAATTCACCAAAGTGATTCTGAAATTGGAATGGCAATTTATGATAATCTATTTACTGAATATTTCAAAGCAGAGATGGCAGAAGAAGTATTTGAAAATAATTTAATAGATTCAGATAGGGAATTTTATAGATTAGTTGAAGGATTTTCAGAAATTGCTTTAGAAAAAGGTTATGACCCTAGAGCTTTAGCTATGGAAAATATATCATTTGGACCTGAATCAGATGATATAAAAGATGTATTTGAATTATATGTAACTTTAGAAGATAAAAAAATTCATGTAGGAACATTTATGCATGATATGGAAGATAATGGAGAAACATCTGAAATGTCACCATTGACTGGTGAAAAGAAAGAAGAGATACTTACTAATAATCCAGATATTGATAGAAATTCAGAAATTCTAACAGATTCAAAAGGAGATATCCTTGTACATAACCAAGACGGGACATATACTTTAATAGACGAATATGGAGAAGAATATCAATCAGAGGGAATTGAATATCAAAAGAGTACAGCAGAAGCACTTGCTGAATCAATAGAAAGAAAAAAAGTTCATTTACAAGAAGCACAGCAGATATCAGGATACCCCAAGTTTATTCTAGATACACATAGAAAAAGAATAGAAGAATTAGAGAATAAACGTAATGAAATATTACAAGGAGCAAAAGCAATGCTAGAACCAACAATAGAAATTAGTACTCAAAAGAATAATGAGAAGTTAGATGACTTTGAAAGATAAAATGTTTGAGATATTTAAAAAAATCATTATAAACTTGCATTTTTAAATATTATATGGTAATATAATATATGTACTTTAACTTAGCTTTAGGGAAACACACCTACTTTAGCTCAGTTAAAAGTGAAAAAAACATTTAGGAGGTGTAATCATGACAAAAGAAAGAAAGGAAGAAATCATTAAAACATATCGAAGAGATGAAAAAGATACTGGTTCTCCAGAAGTTCAAATAGCTCTTTTAACAGAAAGAATTAATGATTTAACAGAACATTTAAAAATCCATAAAAAAGATAATCACTCAAGAAGAGGACTTTTAAAAATGGTAGGAAGTAGAAGAAATTTACTTAACTACTTAGCAAAAAAAGATGTTCAAAGATATAGAGACATCGTTGCAAAATTAGGATTAAGAAAATAATTAAACTGCGAGCGTTTAACATTATTAAAAGCGCTCGCTTTTTTAAAAAAATTAGATAATTGGTTTAGATAGTAGCTTGTATGATGTACTAAGAAATTAATATATCATAGAGGTTACAGCTAAATCGGTTATCAAAAACATAAGGAGGAAAAATATGTTTAAAATTTATGAAACAGAATTAGCTGGAAGAAAGCTAACAATTGAAACAGGAAAATTTGCAAATCAGGCAAATGGAAGTGTAACAGTAAGATATGGAGATACTGTTGTAATGACAAATGTAACAGCATCTAAGGAGCCAAAGGAAGGAGTGGATTTCTTTCCATTATCAGTAGATTATGAAGAAAAATTATATGCTGTAGGAAAAATACCAGGAAGTTTTAATAGAAGAGAAGGGAAACCAGCAGACAAAGCAATATTAATATCAAGAGCAATTGATAGGCCAATAAGACCATTATTTCCACATGACTTTAGAAATGATGTTTGCATAGTTAATACTGTATTATCAGTAGACCAAGATAACAGTCCAGAAGTATGTGCAAATATAGGAACATCAGCAGCACTTTCAATATCGGATATTCCATGGGGAGGACCAACAGCAGCTGTTCAAGTAGGATATGTAAATGATGAAATTATAATAAATCCAGATAGTGAGCAAAGAAAAAATAGCAGATTAAAATTAACTGTTGCTGGTACTGAAGAAAAAATTACAATGATTGAAGCTGGAGCAGATGAATTATCTAACGAAACGATGTTAGAAGCCATAAAACAAGCACATATAGAAATTAAAAAGATTTGCAAATTCATATCAGATATAAAAGCAGAAATAGGAAAGCCAAAATTCGAATATCAATCATTCTCAGTAAATCCAGACTTTTACAAAGCAGTATGTGAAAAATTTGAACAAGCAATGTATACTGGAGTTCAAGAACAAAACAAAGAAATCAGAAATGACAATGTTGATAAAATAGCAGAAGATATTAAAAATTTAGCAATTGAGATGTATGGAGAAAATGCAGAAGAAGAACATAGCTTTGATATAAGTACAGCAGTACATGACCTAGAAAAAGCTTGTGTTAGAAAAATGATATTAACAGAACATAAAAGACCAGATGGAAGAGAAATAAATGAGGTTAGACCACTTAATGCAGAAGTAGGACTACTGCCAAGAACACATGGTAGTGGACTTTTCTCAAGAGGACAAACTCAAGTTCTATCAGTAGTAACACTTGGAACAAAAGCAGATGAACAATTACTAGATGGATTAGATGAGGAAGAAGCTAAGAGATATATGCATCAATACAATTTCCCTTCATATAGTGTTGGAGAAGCAAAACCTTCAAAGGGGCCAGGAAGAAGAGAAATAGGACATGGAGCATTAGCAGAAAAAGCATTAGTTCCAGTTATACCTTCAGAAGAAGAATTTCCATATACAATAAGAGTTGTATCAGAAGTTCTAGAATCTAATGGTTCTACTTCACAAGCAAGTATTTGCGGAAGCACTTTAGCTCTTATGGACGCTGGTGTTCCAATTAAAAAGCCGGTTGCAGGTATTTCATCAGGATTAATAACAAATCCAGAAAATCCAGAAGACTATATTGTTTTAACAGATATCCAAGATATAGAAGACTTTTTTGGAGATATGGACTTTAAAGTTGGTGGAACTAAAGATGGAATTACAGCCATCCAAGTTGACATCAAAATTGATGGATTAACTTATGAAATTATAGAAAAAGCATTTGAAAAAACAAAAATAGCAAGAGACCATATAATAGACGATGTTATTTTAAAAGCTATACCAGAGCCAAGAAAAGAAATATCAAAATATGCTCCTAAAATTGTAGCTACTACAATTTCAGTTGATAAAATAAAAGATGTAATAGGTTCAGGTGGAAAAACTATTAATAAAATAATTGAAGAGACAGGAGTAAAAATAGACATTGAAGAAGATGGAAAAGTATGTATATATTCTAATGATATAAGTCAAGCAAATAAAGCATTAAAAATAATTGAAGATATAACTAGAGAAATAGAAGTTGGAAATATTTATGAAGGTAAAGTCGTAAGAATAGCACCTTTTGGAGCTTTTGTAGACCTAGGCGGTGGAAAAGAAGGTTTACTTCATATTTCTAAAATCTCAAGTAAAAGAGTAGATAAAGTAGAAGATGTATTATCTATTGGTGACGAAATAAGAGTGAAAGTTGCTGATATAGATAATCAAGGAAAAATTGCATTAAATATGAAAGATTTAGAGATGCACAATAACGAAGAAGAGTCTGAACAAAAACCTCAAGAATAATTTTCATATATTAGCATATGATGGAAACATAAAAACTATAAAAAAGTTGTAAAATGAAATTTTATGTAGTATAATATAATTATGTAAGCATATCATCATATGCTTTTTAATTAGGAGGAAGAAAAATGCAATATTTGTATTTTATACAACAAGCACTAATTTGGCTTATAACAATTTATTGGATTTATCAATTAGTGGTTAGCATTTGTTCACTTATTACATTAAAAGAAAAACCATTATTAGAAAATAAAGAACATAAATTTTTAGCAATTATACCAGCACATAATGAAGAGGCAGTCGTTGGCAATTTAATTGAAAGTTTGAAAAATCAAACATATCCAAAAGATAGATACGATATTTGTGTTATAGCAGATAACTGTACAGATAAAACTAAGGAAGTGGCAGAAAACCTTGGAGTAAAAGTATTTGAAAGACATGAAGAAGACCCGGCTAAAAAAACAAAAGGTGAAGCTTTACGTTTATTCTTAAATACATTACTTGTTGATTCTAACATGGATTATGATGCTTTCTGCGTATTTGATGCAGATAATATAGTTGATAAAAATTTTATTAAAGCTATGAATAAGCATTTATGCCAAGGTGAAGAAGTAGTACAAGGTTATAGAGATATTAAAAATCCAACAGACAGCTGGATTGCTTCAGGATATGCGATATTTTATTGGACAATGAATAGATTCTATCATTTAGCTAGATATAATGCAGGGCTTTCACCATTAATAAATGGTACTGGTTTTATGGTTAAATTTGATGCAATAAGACCAACTGGTTGGAATACAAATACTCTAACAGAAGATATTGAGTTTTCATTAAAAAGAATTATTCAAGGTAAAAAATTAGGATGGGCAACAGATGCAGTCGTATATGATGAGCAACCAGTAAAATTTAAGCCATCATGGTCACAAAGATCAAGATGGACAATAGGTCATATTCAATGCTTGCAAGAATATACTAAACCATTAGCAAAATCAGCAATCAATAACAAAACTTTGATGAATTTTGACGGACTTTTATATATGCTAGGAAGTATACCAATGTTTATAATAACAATATTACTTCTAGTTTTGAATGCAGTAAGTTATCTATTTCAAGGCATGACAACTGCTGACTTTATTGTAAATATACTAAGATATATAATACCGACATTTTTCTTACCAATTATTGTGGCTCTAGTTATTATGATAATAGATAAAAAGCCAATAAAAAAGATGTGGAAAGGATTGTTAATGTATCCAATATTCCTAGGTTCTTGGCTAGTAATAAACTTTAAATGTTTATTCAAAAGAGATACTACATGGGAGAAGATTGAACATGTTAGAGATGTTAAGATTAATGATGTTGAAAATAAAGAAATTAAACAACAATAAAAATTTAGCCCTTATTTTAGAATAAGGGCTAAAAGTCTGTAATATGGAGGGTAAAATGAAGAATACAAAGAGCGAATCAAAAGAACTAATGATAGTACCAAAATTCAATTGGACAAAATATTTACATATTGCAATTATTGTTTTAGGAAGTATTTTTATATTATTTCCATCTTTTCATGAAGGATTATGGTTTGATGAGAGTTATTCTGTCGGAATAGCAAATCATAGTTTTGCAGAAATATGGTCAATAGGTAGCCATGACGTACATCCAATTTTATACTATTTCATGTTAAGAATAATAGGATTTTTGACCAACCAAAGTATACTTGCATATAGGCTATTTTCAACTCTTCCCTTAATTATTTTAGCAATTCTGGGATATACTCATTTAAGAAAAGATTTTGGCGGTAAAGTAGGGTTTCTATTTTCATTTTTAATTCTATTTATGCCAGTAAATCTTGTATATGCATCAGAAATAAGAATGTATACATGGGCAATGTTATTTGTGTTTGTAACAGCTCTTTATGGATATAGAATATATAAAAGTGGTATAAGCAATAAAAACTGGATGATCTTTTCAATATTTAGTTTAGCTTCTGCCTATACTCATTATTACAGCTTAGTTGCAGTGGGATTGATAAATATTGCACTATTCATATATTTCCTAGTAAACAACATAAAACAAAGAAATTATGAAGTGAAATATATAAAATATAGTGAGAATTTAAAAAAGAGCATAATTTCAGCAATTGTTCAAATACTATTATACTTGCCTTGGCTTGTGGTATTATTAGGACAATTCATGGGGGTATCAAATGGATTTTGGATCGGAGCTCCAAATTTCTTAGAGATGTTTGAATTCCAATTCACAGGAAATCTTGGAACATCAGCACATGTTAATAAAATAATTTCTTATGCTTTTAGTGCAATTTTGGCAATATATATGATATACTTATTCTGTAAAAAGAGAAAAGAAATAAAGGTTGCTAAAATGGCTTTAATCCTTTATTTTGGAGTACTTTTGACAGTAGGCATAGTATCTTTAAAAACACCAATATTATATGCAAGATATTTACTTACAATAACAGGAGTTTTCCTATTTGTGCTTGCAGTTCTAATGGCAAAAGATAATAACAAAACTCGAGTTGATATAATATGTATAATGATTTTGATAGTGTCAGCTATCTTGAATATTAGCCTAGTAAAAATAAATTATGATGAATCCAATAGCAAACCTATTGATTTTATGGAATCAAGTATAGAAGATGATGATATAATCATTGTAGATAATGCCGCAGGTGGATATGGTAGTGGATTTGTCTCTGGAGTAAATTTTCCAGATAATAAATTATATTTCTGGGATAGACTAAACTGGAATGTAGAAGAAGCATACAAAGCTTTTGGAGAAACTGTATATACATTAGATAATTTAAAAGACTATAAAGGAAGAATTTGGGTTGTAAGTGATAATGACGAAAGTCTTTTAAATGCTGTTATAGAAGAACTTGGTGGGGATATAGAAGTGCTATGTTATGAAAGATTTGATACAAAATATCAAGGTTACCAGTATGCAATAAGTTTAATTGAAAGGAAATAAAAAGACTTATGAAAAAAGACATAAAAGTATATGCTTTTGTTGGACCATCAGGAACTGGAAAAAGTTATAGAGCTCAGATGGTTGCAGGAGAATATGATATCAAATATATAATTGATGATGGAATATTAGTAAAAAATAATGATATCGTAGCTGGAAGTTCTGCAAAAAAGGCTCCAACGAAGATAGAAACCGTAAGAAGAGCTTTATTTAAAAATGAAGAACAAAGAAAAGAAATGGTAAAAGCATTTAATAAAATAAAGCCAAAATCAGTTTTAATATTAGGAACATCAGATAAAATGGTAGAAGAAATTGCTCAAAACCTAGAATTACCTAAGATTGAAAAAACTATATATATAACAGATGTAGCAACAGAAGAAGAAATAGATAATGCAAGAAGGATTAGAACAACAGAAGGAAAGCATGTTATACCTGTTCCAACATTTGAAATCAAAAAAGATTTCTCAGGTTTTTTATTAGATCCACTACAAATATTTAAATCAAAAGGTAGCGGAGAAAAACCATATATATCTGAAAAATCAATAATAAGACCAACATTCAGTTATATGGGAAATTATACAATATCTGATACTGTATTTAGACAAATAATTGAATATATAGCTTCAAAATCTAATTCTGTTACAAGCGTACTTAGAGTAAGAGTTACTAAAACGGAAAATGGGCCATCAATTTATGTTGAAGCAGAAGTTAAATATGGATTTAACCTGGTTACAGAATTAAAAAAATTTAAAGATAAATGTATTAGAGAAATAGAAAGGCAAACTACAATGAATGTGGTTGAAATGAAAATAATTGCAAAAAAATTAACATTGCCAAATTTAATGGAAGGAGAAAAATAATATGTCATTTATAGTAGCAATTGATGGACCATCTGGAACAGGAAAGGGGACAATAACAGAACTTATAGCTAAAAAATATAATTTTCAATATTTAGATACAGGAGCAACATATAGATGCGTTACTCTAAAAATGATTAAAGAAAATATTCAATTAAATGAAACAGAAAAAATAAAAGAAATGCTAAAAAATATAAAAATAGATTTTGAAGGAGAAAAAGTATTTCTTGATGGTGAAGAAGTAACGAAAAAAATTAGAGAAGAAGATGTTACGAATATGGTGTCTCAGGTATCTCATTTGCAAGAAGTAAGAACAGCCATGGTAGAGCTTCAAAGAAGAATGTCAGAAGGGAAAGAAGTAATTCTTGATGGAAGAGACATAGGAACAAATGTATTTCCAAATGCTGAAGTAAAAATTTACCTGGATGCTAGTTCAGAAGAAAGAGCAAAAAGAAGATTTAAGCAAAATCAGGAAAAAGGTATTGACATTCCATTTGAAGAAGTAAAGAAAAATATAGAATTTAGGGACCAAAATGATAAAAGTGCTAAAGTTGGAGCTTTGAAACAAGCAGAAGATGCAGTATACATTGATACAACAAATTTATCTATTAAAGAAGTAGAAAAAAAGGTTTCAGATGTTATAAAAAAGAAGCAAAAACTTATTAAAAAAATAGAAAATGGATATGTAATGACAAAAGATACTAAATGGAAAAGATTTAGTAGAGGATTTGTAAAAGGATTTTTAGGGGGATTATACAGAATAATATATAGACCAAAAATGAACGGATTAGAAAATTTACCTAAAGATGAAGGATACATAATTTGCGCAAACCATATGAACTATCTAGATGCAGCAGGATTAATACTTTGCAATAAATTTCCGATAAGGTTTATAGCTAAAGCAGATTTATATAGATTCGGAATATTATCATATTTAGGCCATTTATTTGATATAATACCTGTAAAAAGAGATAAAAGTGACATAAACTCAATAAAATTATGCTTAAAAGCATTGAAAAATAAAGAAATTTTAGGAATCTTTCCAGAAGGAACAAGAAAAGGTTTAGAAAAAAATGCTAAAGTAAAAAATGGAGCCGTATTTTTAGCAGATAAAGCAAAAGTGAAAATAATACCAGTAGGAATAAGTGGAAGTTTTAAACCATTTACAAAAGTAACTTTCAATTATGGAAAACCTATTGATGTGCAGGAGTTTAAAAAAGATGGTTCAGATTGGCTAGATAAAGCAAGCAATAAAGTAATGAACGATATTGTTATGTTGACAAAGAAAGAAGATTAATATATAATATAAGGGCTAAAAAAGATTTAAAAATAAAAAAGGAATGTGAAAAAAATGAATGACGAAAATATTTCTTTCGAAGAATTACTTAATAATTCAATGAAAGATGAAAAACTTGGAAAAGTAGCAGAAGGAACTATAATTAGCATCACTAAAAATGAAGAAATTATAGTAGACCTTAATTATAAAGCAGATGGAATTATACCTAAAGGAGAATATTCTTTTGATGAAAAAGATATTCCATCAAAAGAACTAAAAGTCGGAGATAAAATTGTTGCCGATGTAGTAAAATTAAATGATGGACAAGGCAATGTTTTACTATCATGTAAGAAGAGAAGAAGAAGCCAAATCAGAAAAGAATTTGAAGAAAAAGTAAATAATAACGAAATATTCGAAGAAAAAGTAACAGAAAAAAATGAAAAAGGTTTTGTAGTAGATTATAAAGGAATTAGAATATTTATTCCAAAATCATTAGCTGGAAATCAAACATCTTTAGAAAATCAAGATGATAAGATTAGATTTAAAATAATTGAGTACAATTCTAAAGAGCATAAAGTTATTGGTTCTGCAAAAATTATACTAGATGAAGAAAGAAAAAGAAAAGAAGATGAATTTTGGAGTTCGGCTGAAGTAGGAAAAGACTATGAAGGTGTAGTAAGCAGTGTGTGCTCATATGGAGCATTTATAGATATAGATGGAGTACAAGGATTATTACATGTTTCAGAAATGTCTTGGGATAAAGGAGCTAACCCAAATGATATACTAAAACAAGGGCAAAATGTAATTGTAAAAATAAAAACATTAGATAAAGAAAATAAAAGAATGCAATTATCATATGATGGAAAAGGTGAAGATCCTTGGAAAACTGCAGAATATAAAGTAGGAGACATTGTAAGAGTAAAAATAAAGAAATTTATGCCTTTTGGAGCATTTGCAGAATTAGAAAAAGGAATAGAAGGGCTAATTCATATTTCACAAATAAGTGAACAAAGAATTTCAAAACCAGAAGATAAATTAGAAATTGGCGAAGAAGTAAATGCAAAAATTATAGATTTAGATTTAGAAAACAAAAAAATAGAATTATCAGTAAAAGAACTAGAAGGAACTAGCAACGAGTATAGTAGTAAAGAAGAGAATTGAGGGTAGGCTTTCAATTCTCTATCATACTGTAAATGATAGACTATAAATAGAAGGAGAAGGTAAAAAAATGAATAACGAAAAAATAAGAAATATAGCAATAATTGCACACGTTGACCATGGAAAAACAACATTAGTAGACGCACTTTTAAAACAAAGTCATATATTTAGAGACAATGAACAAGTCGCAGAAAGAGTAATGGACTCAAATGACTTGGAAAAAGAAAGAGGAATTACAATTCTATCAAAAAATACATCTGTTATGTACAATGATGTAAAAATAAATATAGTAGATACACCAGGACATGCCGATTTTGAAGGAGAAGTTGAAAGAGTTTTAAAAACTGTTGACGGTGTTTTACTAGTCGTAGATGCATTTGATGGACCAATGCCACAAACTAGAGAAGTTTTGAAAAAATCATTAGCATTAAATTTACAACCAATAGTTGTAATAAATAAAATAGATAGACCTGGAGCAAATCCACTAAAGGCTGTTGATAAAGTTTTAGAATTATTTATGGACTTAAATGCAACAGACGAACAATTAGACTTTCCAGTAATATATGCGTCAGCAAAAAATGGAATTGCAAAAATGAATTTAAATGATGAAAGCGATAATATCACATGTATTTTCGATACAATCATTAGTCATATTAAGCCTCCTAAATGCGAAATAGATGGGCCAATGCAATTGTTAGTATCTAATATAGACTATGATGACTATTTAGGAAGAATTGCAGTAGGAAGAGTAGAAAGAGGAACAATAAAAGCTGGACAAGCTGTAAGCATTTGTAAAGAAGAAAAAACTACACAAGGAAAACTTGCAAAACTATTTACTTATGAAGGATTAAAAAGAGTAGAAGCAGAAGAAATAAAAGCCGGAGATATAGTTGCAGTATCTGGAATAGCTGATATAAATATTGGAGATACAATTTGTGATATTGACCATCCAGAAAAAATACCATTTGTAAATATAGATGAACCAACAGTTTCAATGACATTCAGCGTAAACGATGGACCACTTGCAGGAAGAGAAGGTAAATTCGTAACATCAAGACATATTAGAGATAGACTATTTAAAGAATTAGAAAGAAATGTATCATTAAGAGTGAAAGAAACAGACAAAGCAGAAAGTTTTGAAGTATGTGGTAGAGGAGAATTACACTTATCTATATTAATAGAAAATATGAGAAGAGAAGGTTTTGAATTATTAGTATCAAGACCAAAAGTAATCTTCAAAGATATAGATGGAGTAAAATGCGAACCAATCGAAACATTAAGTGTAAACGTTCCAGACGATAGCGTTGGAAACGTAATCGAAAAACTTGGAAGAAGAAAAGCCGAAATGGTAAATATGGAACCAGCAGAACCAGGACATACAAAAATAGAATTCGAAATTCCTTCAAGAGGGTTAATAGGCTATAGAACAGAATTCCTAACAGATACAAAAGGTGAAGGAACGATGGCAAGCGTATTCAAAGATTATGAACCATATAAGGGCGAAATCCAATCAAGAACAAGAGGAGTACTAGTCGCATTTGAAGCAGGAACATCAATAACATATGGCCTATATAATGCACAATTAAGAGGAGAACTTCTAATTGGAGCAGGAGTAGAAGTCTATGAAGGGATGATAGTCGGAATAAACTCAAGGAACGAAGATATAGCAATAAACGTATGTAAAGAAAAACACCTTACAAACACAAGAGCATCAGGTTCAGATGATGCACTTCGTTTAGTACCACCACTAAAAATGTCATTAGAACAATCAATAGAATTCATAGCAGAAGATGAACTTGTAGAAATTACACCACAAAATATAAGATTAAGAAAGAAAATATTAGATACAAAAACTAGAGAAAGAGAAGCAAAAAGATTACAAAACAATTAACATTTTCAAGTAGGGACGGTCCTTAAATGAAAATTTTTAATCGGAGACGTTCCTTAAACGAAAATGTATGTGATTGAGGATGATGGGGATGGATCTTAAACGAAAATTTTCGTTTAAGGACCGTCCCTAATCGAAAAAAGGAGAAAATATGAACTTATATGAAATTAAGAAAAAAGCGTCAGAAAATCACATCCCAATAATAATGGATGATACATTGGAAGTAATTGAAAAGGTTATGATAAATATTAAACCGAAAAGAATACTAGAAATTGGTACAGCAGTTGGATATTCTGCTCTATGCTTTTCTAAATTTCTTGAAAAAGGTGGAAGGATAGATACTATTGAAAGAGATGAGGAAAGAATAAAAGAGGCAAAAGAGAATATAAAGATAGTTGAAGACGGAAAGCAAATTAATATATTAGAAGGAGATGCAGTAGAAATATTACCAACTTTATCTGACAAGTATGACATGATATTTATTGATGCCGCGAAGGGGAAATATCCATTTTTCTTAGAACAAGCATTAAGATTATTAAATGAAAATGGTATAATTTTTGCGGACAATATATTATATAAAGGTTATGTTATGAGTGATTATAACAAACACAAGCAGAGGACTGCTGTTACGCATCTACGAGAATATATAAAACTTACAACAGAGAATCCTGAACTTGAAACTGAAATATTAGAAGTAGGAGATGGATTAGCTATTACAAAAAAGAAATAAAAAATGAACTTTGAAGTTTAAATGAAATGAACTCAAAGTTCATTTTTTATTCAAAATATATGTTACAATTCACAGCAGTATAAAATACTTTGAAATTGTATATTCAAAGATTTTGGGTTTCTTGCTGTCGGACGTAAAGTCCTCTCAACTGCACGAAACTACAAAATCTTAAATATACAATTTTAAAAAATAATAATGTAATGACTATGAAATGTAACATATATATTACAAATTTATTATACTTTTATGAGAGATATTGCAAAAATATATACTCTTATATATAATAATCATGATTTGAATTGTATATTATAGAAATAATTTATTTGACGAAGAATGCCAAAAATGATATACTAAATAAGTCTAATATAATAGTTAGAAAGGGAGCATTATGAAAAAAATATATATAACAATAATTACACTTTTAATTGTAATATTATCAAGTATGGGACAAGTTTATGGAGCTAGTATAACAAGTACAAGCAGCAATACAGTAAATTCAGCAGAAGCTACTCAAGATGGTGAGTTAACTGACAAAGAAAAGAAAGAGTTAGAAAAAGCGAGAAAAGCAAATAAAAATTTAAGTGAATTAGAAGTAGAAGGATATGAAATTTTTCCAGAGTTTAATAAAAATACGATAAATTACTATGTAATAATTCCAGATGGTGTTACATCATTAGATATAAATGCAGAGCCAGAGATGGAGGGAGCAATTGTAAGAATTTCTGGAAATACCAAATTAACTAAAAAAGAAAATAGCATAAATATCAGAGTAACTGCAATAGATGGAACATCAAGAACATATACTATTACAGCTTCAAGAGAACCAGAGGTAAATCTAAAATTAGATACATTGCAAATTGAAGGTGTTAATTTAGAACCAGCTTTTGATGAAAGTACTTATTATTATACTTCAGTACTAGAAAATACAGATTTGGAAAATTTAAATATTAATGCTACAGCAAATGATCCAAATGCAAATGTAGAAATTATAGGTGCTAACAATATAGAAAATGGAAGAAACTTAGTAAGTATTGTAATTAGCAATGATGAAGAAACTACTGTTTATCAAATTGATTTAGAAGTAGATAAAAGAGGAGAAAAGGAAAAAGAGGCAGACAATATAATTACAAGAATAAGAAACATAATGAAATATGCGACAATTGGCATCTTTTCACTAATTGGAATTATTATACTTGCAATAATTATCACTATAATTGTAAAAGCATGTAAAAAGCATAAGAAAAATAAACATGATTTGGACTAAAAGTACAAAGGAGGATAATATGATTAAGAAAGTTGCGATATTAGCAAATGGAGGAGATGTAGCTGGGTTAAATCCAGTAATAAGAGCAATAAAGAAATCAGCAGAGCAAAAAGGAATTGAATGCTATGGATATATAGATGGATATAGAGGTCTAGTCCAAAACAAATATGTTAGACTAGATGGAAATCCAATAGCTTCAGGAATTTTAAATAGAGGTGGTTCAATAATAGGTTCATCAACAAATACAATAGTATTCAACTATAAAGTAGAAAATCCAGATGGAACAGTAGAATATAAAGACTTATCAGACTTGTGCATAGAAAATTTTAAAAATGCGGGATTTGATTGCTTATTTACATTAGGTGGAGATAGTACTCAAAAATCTGCAAGAGATTTATTTGTTAAGGGGATGAATGTAATTGGTGTTCCTAAAACAATAGACAATGATGTAGCATGCACAGAAATAACATTTGGATATAATACTGCTGTATCTGTTGCAACAGAAGCTTTAGATAGACTTCATACAACAGCAGAAACACATCATAGAATAATGTGTCTAGAAGTCATGGGAAGATTTGCAGGTTGGATAGCTTTAGAGTCAGCAATTGCAGGAGGAGCAGATGTTGTATTGATTCCTGAAATACCTTATGATATAAACAAAGCAGCAGAAGCCATAAAAAGCAGAATTGCAATTGGAAAGCAATTTAGTGTTGTAGTTGTTTCAGAAGGAGCAATGCCAAAAGACGGAGAAGCTTCTACTTATGAAGCAGATATAGATAGTAAAACTGGAATAAGTGTAAAGTTTGCAGGAGCAGGAGAAAGAGTTGCAAAACAATTAGAAAAACTAACAGGTTTAGAAGCAAGATGCACAACACTTGGTTATATGCAAAGGGGAGGAACGCCATCTGCTTATGATAGAGTTCTTTCAACAAAATATGGGGCAAAAGCCATGGAACTTGCATTAGAAGGAAAATTCGGAGTTCTAACTGTAATAAAAAATGGAAGACTAGACTATGTTCCACTAGAAGATGTAGTAGGAGAAAATAAAGAACTAGGAGCAGTTGAAGGAGGAACAAAAGAAAGTAACGTAAGATTAGTAACTAAAGATAGCGAATTATTAAAAACAGCAAGAGAAATAGGAATAAGCCTTGGAGATTAAAAAATATTAAGAAAGATGGGAAGAATATGGACTTTAAAGAAATAATAGCGAATGCTATATCAAAAGTAACTAACATTAAAACAGAAGAAATAAAACAATACATAGAAGTACCAAAAGAAAAAGCTAATGGAGACTATTCGTTTCCATGTTTTAGGCTAGCAAAAGAATTAAAACAATCTCCAGTAAACATAGCTAATAATATTAAAGAAAAGATAGATATAGATGAAAATATAATATCTAAAATTGATGTTGTAAATGGATTTTTGAATTTTTATGTTTCAAAAAGCAAAATAGCAGAAGCTACTATAGCAAAATTTAATGCTCAAAAAGAAAAATATGGAAAATCAAACATGGGAGAAGGAAAAACTGTATTAGTAGAATATTCTTCTCCAAATATTGCAAAACCTTTCCATATTGGACATTTAAAAACCACAATTATAGGTCATTCTTTATACAACATATATAAATTCTTAGGATTTAAAACAATAGGATTAAACCACCTAGGAGACTATGGAACGCAATTTGCCAAACTTATTGAAGGATATAAAAGATGGGGAAATGAATATGACTTTTCAACTAATCCAATTGATAAATTAGCAGAGTTATATGTAAGAATCAATCAACTTTGCAGTGAAGATGAAAGTGTTTTAGAAGAATGTAGAGAAACATTTAAAAAACTAGAAGATGGAGATGAATACTGCACAAAACTTTGGAATAGATTTAAAGATTTGAGCTTGCAAGAATTTGATAAAATATATAGTCTACTAGGAATAAAATTCGATAGCATGAATGGCGAAGCTTTTTATTCAGATAAAATGCAAGAGATAATAGATATTTTAGAAAAAAATGGAAAGCTAACTGAATCTCAAGGAGCAAAAGTTGTAAATTTAGAAGAACAGGGAATAGAAACACCATGCATAATTCAAAAAGCCAATGGTTCATCAATATATGCAACAAGAGATTTAGCGGCAATCATGTATAGAGCAAGAACATATGATTTCGATAAATGCTTATATGTTGTGGGTGAAGAGCAAACTTTACATTTTAAGCAAGTATTTGCAGTTGCAAAATATTTAGGATTAGACGAAAAGTATACAAATGGGCTAGAACATGTAAGCTATGGCATGATAAGACTTCCAGAAGGAAAAATGTCGTCAAGAAAAGGTAACTTTGTAAAAGTAGAAGATTTATTAAATGAAGCAATAACTAAATCTAAAGAAATAATAGAAGACAGAGATATAGAAGATAAGGACTTGTTAGCAAAACAAGTTGGAATAGGAGCAGTAATATTCGAGGATTTAGCAGAATCAAGAACAAAAAATCAAGTATTTGACTTAAAAGAAGCATTAAACTTTAATGGAGAAACAGGACCATATATACAATATATGACTGTTAGAACAAAAAGTGTTTTAGAAAAAGCAGGATACATTCCAGATGGAAATAGCATAAATGCATCTAAAATTACAGATGAAGCAAGTACTAGTCTATTAAAATATTTATCAGACTTTGAAAGTACAATAATCAGCAGTATGGAAAAAAATGAACCTTCAATCATTTCAAGATATTTAATAGATTTAGCAAAAGCTTACTCAAGTTTCTATAATGAAAACAAAATATTATGTGAAGATAGAGAACTTCAAGATGCACGTTTATATATAACTTATATGACAAAAGTGACATTAACTAACGGACTTGGGCTACTTGGAATAGAAGTTCCTGAAAAGATGTAGGAGAATATATGAAAAATAAAGTAATGTTTATATCAAGTATGGGAGGTCATTTAAGCGAGTTAAGAATGTTAGATTTTGAAAAATATGATTATTCGCTAGTAACTGAAAAATCAGAATCAGATAAGGACTTAATAGAAAAATATCCAGATAAAGTACATTTTTTACTTTATGGAACAAGAAGAACACCTATTAGATACTTTTTTATATTACTATTTAACTTTTTCAAAAGCTTGTATCTATATATAAAATTACATCCAAAAGTAGTAGTAACAACAGGTACCCATACAGCTGTTGCTATGTGTTACATTGCAAGATTGTTTGGAAGCAAAGTTATTTGGATAGAAACATTTGCAAATAGAAACACAAAAACTTTAGCAGGAAGACTAGTATATCCTATAGCAAATACATTTGTAGTTCAATGGGAAGAAATGAAAAAAATATACCCAAAAGCAGTATATTGGGGGTGGATTTATTGATTTTCGTAACACTTGGAACACAGGACAAGAAATTTAAAAGACTTTTAGATGCAGTAGAAGCATTAGATTTAGATGAAAAAATAATTGCACAAGTGGGAAGTACTGAGTACACATCAAATAAAATGGAAATACATAAATTCTTACCATCAAAGCAATTTGAAAAGTACATGAAAGAAGCAAGAATAGTAATTACACATGCTGGAGTAGGTACTATCATTTGGGGATTAAGATTAAATAAAAAAATGATAGTAGCAGCCAGATTAAAAGAGTATAAAGAACATGTAAACAATCATCAATTACAAATTTTAGAAACATTTGCAAAAGATGGTTTCATAATACCTTTAAATAACTTTAATGAATTAGAACAAAAAATAAAAGAAGCAGAAAAATTTATACCAAAAAAATTTGTTAGTAATAATGAAAATTTTGTAAAATCATTAGATGATGAGATTACAAAATTAATTAAGGAGTAGAATGAACCAGAAAAAACAATTAATGAAAAATACTATCATAATAGCTATTGGTAAATTAAGTACACAAGTTATTTCATATATATTATTACCATTATATACAGCAAAACTAAGCCCGTCAGAATATGGTAATTATGATTTTGTGTGTACTTTATCTTTGTTTCTTTGCCCAATAATTACACTTCTTATGGAAGAATCAATGTTCAGATATCTAATAGATGCTGAAAGTAAAATGCAAAGAAAAAGGATAATTAGTCAAACAATAATATATACTTTCTTTGGAACAATATTATTCACAATACTAGCAGCAGTAATAATGAATATTTGGACAGAATATTCAGCAGCATATATAACCGCAATTATAACTTTTGTAATTTCAAACATTCTTATAGGGCTAAGCAATGCACTATCAAGAGGTTTAGGAAAAATAAAATTATATTCAGTATCCAATTTTATATTAGGAATATCTACAATAATTTTAAATATAGTATTTATACTTGGAATAAATGCTGGTGCAGAAGGATTATTATGGGCAAATACAATAGCGAATAGCTTAACAGCAATAGTAATTTTTGCAATATTGAAATTACCAACTTATATTGGAAAACTAAACAAGCCACTTATGATAGACATGATAAAATACTCAGTACCTTTAGTACCAAATAGCATCTCTTGGAGTATTATAAACATGTCAAATAGACTAATACTTACAAATATGGTAAGTTCAGCAGCTAATGGTATATACGCAATGGCTAGTAAATTTCCAAACATAATTAGTGTTGTATATGGATATTTCTATACAGCCTGGAAAGAATCCGCAGCAAGAATAGTAAAAGAAGATAACAAAAACGATTACTATAATAGTATATATCATGATGCCAAAAGATTTTTATATGCAATTACAATTTGCTTAATAGCAGCAATGCCATTTGTATTTCCAATATTTATAAATGAAACTTATGATGAAGCATATATATATATACCAATAATAATGATTGCGACATATTATTCAAATTTATCAAGCTTTTATGGAGGTATTTTCTCTGCGTATAAAGATACGAAAATAATGGGAAGTACAACAATTGTTGCAGCAATATTAAATGTAGTAATTATGTGTGTATTTGTAAATCAATTCAAAATATATGCAGCATGCTTTTCAATGTTAATAGCCAATTTAATAGTGTATTTTTATAGAAAAAAGAAATTAAGAAGATATATAAAACTAAGAGAACTAAAATGGCAGGGACCTATGTTATTCTTAACAATAATTTGTTTGGCATATTATGCAAAATATGTACCAGTTATAGGAGAAAAAACAATATTATTGTGGGGAATAAATATATTATCTTTATTAATAGCAATATTATATAGTTTAGCTAATAACTGGAAATTTATAAAAGGAACAATAGGGGTAGTAACAGAAAAATTTAAGCGAAAGTAAAGAGGTAGTAAAAGATGGAAAAAAAGGCAGAACAAAATATAAAAAAGAAATTTACTATATTTGGTTATGATATGTGGCAAATACTGCAATATTTCATAATATATAGCTTTTTAGGTTATATTATTGAAACATTATTTGGTCTTTTTACAAAAGGTGTAATAGAAAGTAGACAGAGTATGTTATATGGCCCATTTTGCTGTATATATGGTTTAGGTGCAATTTGTTTACTTTGTATACCAAAAGGAGCTAAAAAAAATAATTGGACATTATTTATTGCAGGTTTCATAATAGGATCAGTAGTAGAATACATTGTAAGCTGGGTTGGAGAATGTATATTCCATATAAAATGGTGGGATTATTCAAATTATCCTTTAAATATAAATGGTAGAATTTGCATTATATTTTCAATATTCTGGGGAATTTTAACTATTTGTTTAAATAAAGTAATAAACCCAACTGTAGATAAAATAGTAGAAAAAATACCAAAGAAATTCTTGCATGTTACAACAATAATATTAATAATATTTATAGCAATAGATTTTTTAATAACAGGTTTTGCGCTAAAAATGTTTTCAACAAGAGTAATATATAACTATAATTTGGAAGTTCAAGGCACTGAAGAATATTATGAACAATATTTAAGCCTTTATCAAAATAATCCAGAACTAAAAGAATTTGTAGATAAGTTTTTCTCAGATGAAAAAATGTTAAAAACTTTCCCAAATGTGAAATTTACTCTAAAAGATGGTAGTATATTATGGATAAAAGATATATTAACGTATATTAAACCATATTATATAAAAGTATTTTAATATATTCTTGGAAGTTATATATTAGAATTTTGCGTTCCTTGCGGTCGCTGCTCAAATTCTACGAATTTGCCAGCTCCAAACGCACATCGCCGAAATCCTTTCGGCTCGTTTGAACGGGAACAAAGGAACTGCAAAACTTCTAATATATAACTTCCAAGAAATGAATTAAATAATGATTTATAGGAGGTAATCATGAAATATTTTGGAACAGATGGAATTAGAAGAATTGCTAATACTGAGCTTACACCAGAATTAGTATATAAAGTTGCGAAGGCAGGAGCTTATGTTTTAGCCAAACATTCAAATCATACACCAACAATATTAATAGGAAGAGATACTAGAATTTCTGGAACATTAATTGAAAGTGCGATGACAGCAGGCTTTTTAAGCTATGGGGCAAATGTAAAACTATTGGGAGTAATACCAACTCCAGGTGTTGCATACTTAACAAAAAAACTAAAAGCTGATGCAAGTGTTGTAATTTCAGCATCACATAATACTTTTGAATTTAATGGTATAAAATATTTTAGTAATAAAGGAATGAAAATTCCAGATAGTTTAGAGGAAGAAATAGAAGAAGTACTTGATTCAGATAAAATAGAAGAATTAAAGGCAGAAAGCAATAAAATTGGAACATCAGAGATAAGAGAAGACTTATTAGATGAGTACTTATATTTCTTTAGAAAGAATTTTGAAGATGAATTTGAAAATTATGACGATGATGACTTTGTTGTTGCAATAGATACTGCAAATGGCGCCACATCAGTTATTGCAGATAAAGTTTACACAGCACTAGGAATAAAGCATTATATCATAAATAATACACCAAATGGAACAAATATAAACGAAAATTGTGGTTCAACACATTTAGATATGTTAAAGAAATTTGTTACAGCAAATCACTGCAGTTTAGGAATTGCATATGATGGAGATGGAGATAGATGCCTAGCTGTTGATGAAAATGGAAATGAAGTAGATGGCGATATAATTATGGCAATTATTTCAAATAAACTAAAAAAAGAGGGAAAACTTGCTAAAGATACATTAGTTGCAACAGTTATGAGCAACCTAGGAATGAGCAAATATTGCAAAGACAATAATATACATTTAGAACAAACAAAAGTTGGAGATAGATATGTTTTAGAAAATATGTTAGAAAACGGATACAATTTAGGAGGAGAGCAATCGGGACATATTATACTATTAGATTACAATCCAACTGGTGATGGAATATTAACATCATTAATGCTTATAAGATGTATTTTAAGTGAGAAAAAGAAAGTTTCAGAACTTGCAAAAATAATAAAAATATATCCTCAAGTTTTAATAAATGCTAAAGTAAACTCTGACAAAAAATATAATTTTGATAAAGAACCAGAAATACAAGAAAAAATTAAGAAATTAGAAGATGAGTTCGCTGGAAATGGCAGAGTTTTAATCAGAGCTTCTGGTACAGAACCTTTAGTAAGAGTTATGATAGAAGGAGACAATCAGGAATACATTACAAAAAAAGCTACTGAACTTGCTGAGTTTATAAGTAAGAAGTTACAATAATATATTATTATTTCGAAGTATTAAGATTTATAATTAAGGTGAGCGAAAGCTTGGAGTGAACCGGCCAACGTATTCTTACGTTTGGAATTATAAATCTTAATACTTCGAAAACTATGTAATATAAATGTAACATAATCTTAATATAAAATATATTGCAAAAATAAAGTAAATAGTATATTATTGAATAAACTAAAACAAAGGAGGAAATAGCTATGCCAATTATCGATTTTACAAATCCAATATATGTTGTTGTAGCGCTTGTATTAGTTATATTATGTGCTTTCTTAGCAAATCAATATAAGAAGAATACTATACCATGTATTGTATTATTAGTATTTTTAACAATACTAGTAGGTCATACAATAGAATTATCAGCATTAGAAGATACAGCGAATATGACAGCTTTTGCCGTATCAATAGCTGTAGATGAAATATTTATATTTATTTCATTCTTAATGTTCTTATGGTTAGATAAAATTCAAGTTGAAGCAAGTAAAACAACAAAAGGTGGAAAAAAATCTAAAAACGCAAAAAAAGAAGAAAAAGTAATTGAAAACGACGGCTTAGATGTACTTTGGAAGAAAATATAAGGAAAATACATAAAGATTTTCGAAAATTTTTAAATCAATTCCAGTAAAATGGAATTGATTTTTTTTTCACTTTGTAATATAATATTTACGCTGTATTAAAAAGTAAAATTATGTCAATAATAAAAATAGCAAGATTCAAAATTTTAGGAGGTAATATTATGGTTTCAAAAAGAAAAGTAGTTTTAGTAGGTACAGGATTTGTAGGAATGAGCATGGCTTATGCTTTAGAAAACCAAGGAGGAGTGAATGAACTTGTTTTAATAGATGTTTTAAAAGATAAAGCAGAAGGAGAAGCAATGGATTTAGCTCATGGCCTTTCTTGTGCTCCAAGTAGAATAGAAATAAAGGCAGGAGATTATGATGAATGTGCTAATGCTGATATAGTTGTTATAACAGCAGGACTAGCTCAAAAGCCAGGACAAACAAGATTAGAGCTTGCAAAAACTAATGCAGGAATTATGAAAGATATAACAGAAAAAGTTGTTGCATCAGGATTTAAAGGAATATTTGTTGTTGCAACAAATCCAGTTGATTTAATGACATATGTTGTAGAAAAAGTGTCAAACTTCCCAAAACATAAGGTTATTGGTTCAGGGACAGTGTTAGATACATCAAGATTAAGATATTTATTAGGAGAAAGATTAAAAATATCTCCAAAAAATATACATGCATATATAATGGGAGAACATGGAGATTCATCATTTGTTGCTTGGTCACATAGCTACGTTGGTTGTAAACCATTAATACAAATTCTAAAAGAAAGAGGAAAGAGCGAAAAAATACTTGATGAAATATATACAGAAGTTCAACAAGCAGCATATGAAATTATTAATAGAAAGAAAGCAACATATTATGGAATTGGTTTAGGATTAGCTAAATTAGTAAAAACAATACTTAATAATGAACATGAAATATTGACTGTTTCTACTTATTTAGATGATAACTATGGACATTCTGGATTATATATTGGTGTACCAGCGATTATTAGTAATAAAGGTGTAGAAGATATATTAAATGTTAGCTTAAGCGAAGAAGAACAAGCAAAATTTGATGCAAGCTTTGAGGTTCTAAGCAAAATGAAAGAAGATATTGATAAGGAAATATAAAATAGAATTATCGAGTAAAAATACCTTGACTATAATAAAATATATGTATAAAATAGGAATAACATTAAAGATAAATAGGAGATAAACTAATGAAAAAAATTGAAAGTCTTAAGACTATATATATGGTGAAATCTAACAAAATAGACTTATGTAGACATAGAGAAACTATGCTTTTTAGAAGAATCTAAAAGGCATAGTTTCTTTGCATGATATGCAACTACTAATATGAAAAGAATCTTTAATTAAGAAAAAATTTAAGGAGGGAATTAAATGAATAGAAATGGAAAGAAATGGATGATATTATTAGGGGCAGTAATAGTTATTGTATTAATAGTAATATTAGCATTAATATTTGGGGATAAAGAGGAAGAAACACTACAAAATCAAAACTCACAAAGTCCAATAGCAAATGAAGAAGAATATATAAAAGAATTGGATGATGGAACGAAAATAAATACAAGCCAAGAACTAAATAACACTAAGAAATATAAAAACTTAGAAATAACTAATATTCAATATACAGAAAAGGATGGAATGACAGTATTATTAGCAGATGTAAAAAATAATGGAGCAACAAAGCATAATGCGGAAATAGTTAAAATAGATATACTAGATAAAAATGGAAATGTAATAACAACTGGAAAACCAGTAATAGGAGATATAGAACCAGGAGAAACCATCAAACTTAATGCAAATATAACTGGTAATGTAGTAGATGCAAAAGATTTTATAGTAACTGAGATAAAATAAAAATAGTGAACTTACTTGAATTATGATATAAAACTTGTAAGTTTCGGATAAAGGAGAAAAAATGAATAAGAAAAAAATTTTTATGATTAAAACTCAAGAAAAACGGAATAACGCTTATAGCACTAGTCGTAACAATAATAATTCTATTAATTTTGGCAGCAGTAACAATAAATTTGATAATGGGAGAAAATGGTATTATAGCACGAGCACAACAGTCAAAATTTGAAACAGAGAAAGCTGAAGCTAGAGAACGAATTGAAATAGTACTAGCAGATGCTTCAATAGACAAGCAAACCAATTCACAATATAATGAGAATGAATTTCTAAATAATTTTATAAAAGATAGATTACCAAATGTGTATCTTGATACAAATGAAGTGGGACTAAATGGATTTGTATTTGAATTAGATAGAAGTGTTCCGAAGTTAGGAAAATATATTAGAAAAATAGAAGGTCCGAGAATTATAAAAATCAATGTAACAAATAGAACTACAAGTAGTATTAGCATATTAGTTGAAGCAAGTGAGGTAGATGGAGCCACATTTACATATTCATATAAAAAAAATGATGATGCAGAAGAAAACTGGAATGAAGTAGGAAAAGAAAGTATAAATACATTTACATTCGATGAGTTGGAAGCAAATACAATATATAATATAAAAGTTAAAGTAGAAACCAAAGGTGGAAATACAGAAAAAATTATAAACGTATTAACAGGAGAGTTACCAGTAGGCGCTATAACCTTTACTGACCCAATATGGAGTAATGGAACTGCTAGTGTAACAATAAATACAGAAGAAACTGTATTAAACTTACAATATCAAATTGATAGTTTTTCAGGAACTTGGACTGATATAAGTGCTGGAAGTAAAATAGAAGGTTTGAAACATGGACAAACAGTATATGCGATATTAACAGATGGAACAAATGTAACAGAACCAGCAAGTGCAAGCATAACCGATACAATATTACCGACAGTAAGTCAGATAGCAACAGGAGCAGTAACGGACAATAGTATTACAGTAACAGTAACAGCAACAGACGGTGAAAGTGGACTAGCAGCAAGCGGAACATATAAATATTTTTTAGATGGCACAGAGAAAGCAACAATTGAAAGTAATACATATACTTTTAATGGACTAACTGCTGAGACAAACTACAATATAAAAGTAGAAGCATATGACCAAGCAGGAAATAAAGGTGAAAATACTATAACTGTAAAAACAGCGATAGGTTATCCAACTGTTGAAGATACTTTAAAAGCCGGAAATTATGTTAATTACACAGACGGAAAAGGAACAAAAAGAACTTGCATAGTATTATATGACAATTCCTCTGGCTATGGAGTACAATTAATACCAATGCAGAGTGTTGAAACATTAGCTCTTGAAGGAATGGGAGATTATAATAATGCGATAAGTACACTAAATAGTAAAGCAAATGAGTATAACAATAGTGCATATTCTACAAGAGCAAGATGTGTAGGATCTGTTCCTAATAACCCAGATTATGACGGAGCTGGAATGGTTAATAGTGATTCTATGGATAAATATAGTGGACGCTTGAAAGCTGGTGATAGCTATTATGAAACAGACTATAATCAAATGAAAGCTTTGGGAATTCATAGCATAGAAGAAAAATATTGGTTAACATCACGTTATCATACATGGGATGGACCAGATCACTTCTTTTCTGTTCGATATGTGGCAAAAGCAGGAGCAGTAAAAGAGGATAAATACTTATGTACATACATTTGGTATTCTCTAGGAAGTTCTAAATTTTCAGCAGGTTTGCGTCCAGTTTTCATGCTAAAACCAGGAACAAAAGTAATAGGCGGAAATGGAACAAGTATCCCATTTGAATTAGGTGCATAGTTTAAATTGTATATTCTATATTTCATAGTTTTAAATATTTGGAAAATATGTAAGTTTCAACAGAAAAGAACTTGAAATTTTAGAATATACAATTTTTATTTTAGTGATTGACACCAAGACCAATTAAGTATAAAATATCTCAAAAAAGGAGGTATATAATATGTCACTAGTTACGACAAAAGAAATGTTTAAGAAATCAATTGATGAAAAATTTGCAATAGGAGCGTTTAATATAAATAATATGGAGTTTGTTCAAGCAATTATGGATGCAGCATATGCTGAAAAATCTCCAGTTATATTACAAACTTCTTCAAGTGCAATAAAATACGCAAGAGTTCCATACTTGAAAAAAATGATAGAAGCAGGATTAGAAGAACATGATATTCCTGTTGCACTTCATTTAGATCATGGACCAGACTTTGAAACATGTAAAATGTGCGTAGACAATGGTTATACATCAGTTATGTTTGATGGTTCTAAATACGATTTCGAAAAAAACATAGAACTTACAAAACAAGTAGTTGAATATGCACATGAAAGAGGAGCTGTTGTAGAAGCAGAACTTGGAAAACTTGCAGGAGTGGAAGATGAAGTAAATGTTGCTGCAAATGATGCAATATATACAGACCCAGATCAAGCACTAGAATTTGTAGAAAGAACAGGATGTGATTCTTTAGCAATAGCAATTGGAACAAGCCATGGTGCATACAAATTCAAAGGAGAAGCAAAATTACGTTTTGATATTCTAGAAAAAGTAAAAAGCTTAATGCCAAATGTTCCAATAGTACTACATGGAGCTTCAACAGTAATTCCAGAGTATGTAGAAATGTGTAATAAATATGGCGGAAATATGCCAGGGGCAAAAGGAGTTCCAGATGAAATGCTTCATGAAGCAAGTATGAGAGGAGTTTCAAAAATAAATGTTGATACAGATTTAAGATTAGCAATGACAGCTGCTATAAGAAAAGTATTTGCAGAAACACCAGAACAATTTGATCCAAGAAAATATCTAGGACCAGGAAGAGACTTCATAGAAGAAACAGTTAGACACAAAATAAGAGATGTATTTGGCTCTAGCAATAAAATGTAAAAAAAATACAAAAAATGACAAAAAATTTTTTTATGCATAATAATAAAAAAATCACAAATAATAAATATTGATTTCACAAAGTTGATAAGGAGGATTTTATGTATAAAAAAATTGCTATCATTAGTATTCTTTTTATACTATTAGGATTATGCACGGGCACAGTATTTGCTGCAGCTAATGTTGCAAGAGATACTGGTAATGCTGTAGAAAATGTCGCAAGAGACACAGGCAATGCAGTAGGAAATGTAGCTGGTGGAGTTGGAAACGCAATGGATACTGTAGGAAATGCAGTCGAAAATACATGGGACGCTACAAAGAATGTTGCACAAGGTGCAGGAAACGTGGTAGAAAATGTCACAGAAACAACTGTAAATGGAGTAAGAAATACAGTAAATACAGCTGGAAACACTGTTAACTCAACAGTAAATAATGCTTCTAATTATACTTTCTTAGGTATGAGCTTAGATGTTTGGATGTGGATTATTCTAATAGCAATCGTTATAATTGCAATTGTACTAATATGCAAATATATGAAAGAGCATAATGATAAAGACTAACATTTTGAACTTTGAGGGACTTTCCTTAAAGTTCAAATTTTTTATATCATAAAAACGGAAAAATCTACTTGACTTCTACGAACAATTGTTTTAAAATGTATACAAAATTCTAATAAAGGAGAAGATTATGAAATATGTATATAATAAATTAGTTAGAGATAATATCCCTAGTCAGATTAATAACCAAGATGGAAGAAAAGCAAAATATAAAATACTAGAAGATGAAGAATATATAAAAGAATTAAATAAAAAATTATTAGAAGAATCTCATGAGTTTATTGAAGCAAATAAACCAGAAGAATTAGCAGATGTTATGGAAGTTATCGAAAACATAATGAGAGTAAAGAACATTAATTGGGATGAAGTAAGTACAATAAAAAAAGAAAAGAAAGATAAAAAGGGAGGCTTTACAGACAAAATATATCTTGAATATGTAGAGGAAGAAAGAAGAAATATAGAAGAGGAAAAAGAATTAAACAAAAGTTGGAGAAGTAATCTTAAAAATCAAATATAGAATTGAAATATTTGAAACTATATGTTAATATATACATATAAATTTTAAAACAAGGAGCATTAAATGAAAACAGATGAAAGCCTTGGGGCTGTATATATATATATATATATATATCGTAGGGTTTAATAGAATACACTTATGTAAACATAGCAAGAGCTATGTCTTTTAGTAGAAACTAAAAGGTGTGGCTCTTTTTGTGTCAAATTTAAAATATGAAGAGGTAATATAAAATGAAAAAGAAAAGAAAAATAATAGTTATAATAAGTATAATAGTACTAGTAATTTTAATAATATCATTTATAGCAATGAGAGTAACGAATGTAGGAATATTTGGTAGTAATTCCAGAAACGCAAATGGTGGGGCAATAAATCCAGAAGATATAAAGAAAGGTGTAACAATAGCCGGAGTAACGGGAAAGTTAGAAGAACTAGACACATCAGATGCAACAGCAACTCCAGAGGATATATTAGCAGGAAAAACAGCCTATGTGAAAGGACAAAAAATAACTGGAACAGCTACAAGACCATTAAATGTAGAAACAAGTTATACAACAGATTCAATAACAATAAAAGTGAACTCGGACGATTTAGGAGACAATATAACTTATGAATACTTTATAAACGGAGAATCTAAAGAAAAGACCCAAAACAAAGAATATACTACAGGTATAACATTAGAAAACAAAAATCCATATGTACCAAGCGGATTTACGCATACAGAAGGAACAGTGGATACAGGATATGTTATAAAGGATACTAGCTTAGGAAACGAATTTGTATGGATACCAGTAAAAAGTGGTATATACCAAGTATCTATTCAAGCAACAGATAGTTCCGGAATTGTAATAGCAAAGTCAGATGAAATAAATTTAGGAATATCAGAGTTAACAAGGACACTTAAAGAAACAGGACAAGAATATGCCAATTGGTATGAAGAAGAAGGAAGTATAAGTGATAAAAAAAGTATAGCATATTTTAAACAAAGTGTGGCAGAAAATGCTGGATTCTATATGGGAAGATATGAGATGGGAATGCCAGGACAAAAAAGTGGAGATGAACCAGTACTAGATTTTACAAATGACGCTAGAAACATAAAAGGAGTACCTGTATGTGTTGCACAAGTAATGCCATGGACTAACATCGACTATGACGTTGCAAAAGAAAATATAGAAAGTATGTATAATGGAGAAGTACAAAGCGCAATGCTTAACAGTTATGCGAGAACAACCACATTTAATTGGATTGGAGGAACTGAGGGAAATTATCAGGATACATTCTGGTATGAAAGGTATTCTATAAAAGGATCTTGTTATTTAATAAATTGCTTATATCAAGAAATACATTACAATAATATGTATAATTATTTTCAAAATTATACATCTGGTTTTATGATTACAGATGCTGGAAGTTCAAGTGGACGAATACTATTAACGACTGGTGCTAAATTATTAGATAATACAGTAAGCAGAGAAATAGGATTTTGCGCAAACAATATATATGACCTTGGTGGAAATGCAGGAGAATGGTCAACAGAAATGCTCAAATCAGATAATAGCCATAGAATATCTGGATGGAGCTTTGAAGACGGAAGTGCATGGAGAGGAGTAGATAATAATTCAAGTCCTTATCGATCTGGACTAACCGGAGATATCGGAACTTCATCAAGGCCAATCCTATACAAATAACAAAATTTGCTTGACATATCAATTTTCAAGTGATAAAGTATAAAAAAGGTAAAACTGGAAAAAATAAAGCAAAAGAAAATTCTTGAAAATGAAGGGAAACTGCTTTTAATGAGTAAAAGAAAATATAAAAGAGCAAAAAAGAAAGAGTTAAATAGAAAAAAGATAGGAATATTATTAATTGCTATAATAATCATTATATATTGTGTATATAATAATATGAAACCACAGTATCAAGCAACCGAGACAGTTAACTATGGACAAGCTAAGAAAATAGAAAAAACAATAGTAATAGATCCAGGACACGGTGGTGAAGAAGAACCAGGATGTGTTTTTGGAAATGTATATGAAAAAGAGCTAGACTTAGAAATAGCTAAAAAATTGCAAGCAAAATTAGAAAAAGAATATTCAAGAGTTATAATGACAAGAACTGAAGATGTAAATGTATATTTAAATGAAAGAGCAAGAATCGCAAATAGGGAAAATGCGGATTTATTCATAAGCATACATCAAAACGCCTTAGAAGATGATGATGTAACTAGTGGTATTGAAACATGGTATAATCCTGTAAAAGATACAGAAAGCAAAATTTTAGCACAAAATATACAAGAAAATATAATAAAAACAACAAATGCAAATGATTTAGGTATAAAAGAAAGTAAAGGACTAATAGTAACACAAAAAACAGAAATGCCTTCATGCTTAGTTGAAACAGGATTCCTGTCAAGTACAAAAGAGAGACAAAAACTAGCGAATGATGAGTACCAAGATAAAATTGTAGAAGGAATCTACAATGGAATCAAATCATATTTTGAAGAAACAGAAAACACGGAAGAGAATATGGAAGGAAATAATGTTTAATTTTGAGGTAATGTATGAATACAAAAAAAGATGAGAAATTAATTGCTAAAAATCCTAATGCATATCATAATTACGAAATAATAGATAAAATAGAAGTAGGAATAGTTTTATTTGGAACAGAAATAAAATCTGTTAGAGCAGGAAAAGTTAATTTAAAAGATAGTTACGCAGTAATAGAAAAAAATGGAGAAGTATATGTTTATTCAATGAACATTAGTCCATATGAACATGGAAATATATATAACAAAGATCCGCTTCGCCCCAAAAAACTATTGCTGAAAAAATCTGAGATACATAAACTCATAGGTCAAACAACTATGAAAGGATATACTTTAGTACCAACAAAAATATACTTTAGTGGAAACTTTGTAAAAGTAGAATTAGGAATAGGAAAAGGTAAAAAATTATATGATAAAAGAGAAGATATAAAGAAAAAAGATGCAGAGAGAAATATGGAAAGATATATGAAAGAAAAACTAAAATAATATGAACTATAAAAAGTGTCCTACATTTAATAGGACACTTTTTCATATAACTTATTATTTTTTCATTCTTATAAGTATAGCAATTGCTAATAGTATTAAAATAACACCAACAGCGATTAGAAAAATATTTAAAATTTGACTTATATCCATAGAAGAACTTTCGACATCATTTATACTGCTTACACTCTCAATATTAGTTGACATGTTAGAATTGGCTGCAATAGAGTTCGTATTTGTAATTGTATTACCAGAAACTGTATTTTGTCCGTTAACTTCATTTGAAAGTTCATTTGAAGCTACATTAGATTGTGTCTCTGTATTAGTATTTGTAGCCGTGGTATTTCCACCTGCTAAATTCATATTAACACTTGAAGCACTAACAAAACTTGCACAACTTAAAATTACTAATATTGTCACTATAATTGTTTTTATTTTTGACATAATAAAATCCTCCTAAAACAAATAATACATATATAATAATATATTAAAATAAAAATGTCTAGTTTTTTTGAAAAATGACATGAAATTGTAATTAAAATTTATTACTATTCTTAGTTGGTATTAGTTTGAACCAATTGTATATTAAAGATTTTTCGCCACTTACTGTCACTTCGTTCCAAACTGCGCGTGTCTTCAAAATCTTTAATATACAATTGAAAAAATATTTAGCTATTAATAGTAACTAAAATATATATAAAAGAGGAGAATATGAAAAAAAGAATATTATTAATTTTATGTATTATCATAATACTATTTCTTATTATATTATCATCTGCTTTTTATCTAATATATATACAAAAACTCATAACAGAAAATACGACAAAAAATTTGGCAGAATTAACAAAGCAAGATGCTATTAAAATAGAGAATAAAATCGAAGAAGATATTAAAACATTAAACAATATTTGTGATGAAATACTAAATAACAATATAAAAACCGAAGCAGAAATATTTAATATATATGATAGAAATAGTTCAAAAAGTAATTTTACAAGAATGGGTATAATGTACGAAAATGGAGAAACAATTACAAGTGATGGAGAGATAGTAGATTTATCAGAAGATATAAAATATTTTTTTGGAAGTAAAGACATTCAAGTTTCCAGAAGTAAAAAAAGTAAAATAGACAATCAAGAAATCAATATATATTCTAAGTGTATTGAATTAAATGGTGAAACAGTAGTAATAATGCTTATTTTAGAGACAGAAGCTTATGAAAGATTATTTGTTAATTCAATATATAGTGGTAATGGGTACGAGTATATAATAACAGCGAAAGGAGAAATGATAGCAAATTCAGCAAATCAGGAAAATACAAAAAATATATATGCTAGTCTAAAAAAAGATATAGATGTAAAGATGAATCAAGGTAAAATAGAAGAAATGCAAACAGACATAAATAATAAAACAAATGGGCAAAAGATTCTAAAAATATATAATCATAATTATTATTTTTCATATGCAGGATTGGATATTAATGACTGGAATCTATTAATAATTACACCAGAGAATGTAATAGCAGAAGAGCTACAAAAAGTATTAAAAATAAGTTTAACAATTGCAATAGTCATTATTTTTGCAGTAATCATCATATCAGCATATATAATTGTTTCAAATATAAAAATATATAATCTAGCATATATTGACCCAATAACCAAACTTGGAAATTATAATTATTTTTGTGAACAAGGACAAAAAATACTAGATTCCGCTTCAAATGCGAATAAATATGTTATAATATTAGACGTAGAGAAATTTAGGTCATTTAACAAGCATTATGGACATAGTGTAGGAAACAGTTTATTAATAGAAATGGGAAACAAACTAAATACAATTATTAAAAACGAAAAAATGATTTGTAGATTATCAAATGATATATTTGGAGTGCTAATTAAAACTAACTATATAGAGAAAATAGCAAAAACTATTTTTGATAGTCTATCTAAAATCAAAATAAAAAATGAGCAATATTCTCTATATCCAGTATTGGGTATATATAAATGTAGAAACAATGAACAAATATTAGAAGCAATAGATAAAGCAAGTATAGCCCATGATATGGTAGTTGGAGACTACAATAAAAAATATTGCATATTTGATGAGAGCATGGAAAGTAAAATATTAGAAGAACATCAAATAGAGGAAGTAATGTATGAGGCATTGGAAAATGAAGAATTTGAAGTTTACTATCAACCAAAAATAGATATTCTGCAAGAGAAAATGGTATCAGCTGAGGCTTTAGTCAGATGGAATAGAAATGGAAAAATGATTTCACCAGGACAATTTATACCTCTATTTGAAAAAAATAGATTTATTCTAAAACTGGACTTATATATTTTTGAAAAAGTATGTAAAGACATAAAAGAATGGAACGAGGAAGATTTAAGTTTTTCAATTAATATTTCGAAGGAGCATTTTGATACATTGGATTTTTTAAAACAATACGAAGAAATTGCAAATAAATATCAAATAAATCGAAAACAAATAGAATTAGAAATAACAGAAAGTGCTTCAATGGATGTGGATTTAGCCAATATTATGAAAGAAATCAGAAAAAAAGGATTTAGCATATCACTTGATGATTTTGGAACAGGTTATTCGTCGTTAAATATGCTACAAGATATGCCAATTGATGTTTTAAAAATAGATAAATCATTTATAGACAAAATAGGAAATGAAAAGATAGACATTATAAAATATATTATAAATATGGCAAAAGATTTAAATATAAAAACAGTAGCAGAAGGTGTAGAAACAGAAAATCAAATACAATATTTAAAAAATATAGGATGTAATATTGTACAAGGCTATTATTATTCAAAACCATTAAATAAACTAGAATTTAAAAAATATGTAAAGGAGAATCAAGATGGAGTTAAAAAAAGAGGACTGTAAGGAATGATATACAGATATATCAATGAAGGCCTCTGATACAATTGAAAATATACCAGAAGCAATGAAAGAAATAAGGAATTAATAAAATTTTAATAAATTATATAAAAAAGATTAATAAACCTATGTTAATATATAAAAAGAAAAGGAGAAGTTATGTATAATATTTTAGTTGTAGATGATGATAGAGAAATAGTAAAAGCTATTGAAATTTACTTAAAAAGAGAAGGATATAATGTTGAAAAAGCATATGATGGAATAGAAGCAATAAACAAGCTAAAAGAAAATGAAATACATCTTATAATATTAGATATAATGATGCCAAATCAAGATGGACTGGAAACTTTGGAAAAAATTAGAGAAACAAAAGCAATACCAGTAATTCTATTATCTGCGAAATCTGAAGATTATGATAAAATATCAGGCCTTGACCTTGGAGCAGATGATTATATAACAAAACCTTTTAATCCATTAGAATTAGTGGCAAGAGTTAATTCAAATGTTAGAAGATATGTGAGCCTTGGAAGTTTAAAAGGCATGGATACAAAAACTGGTGATAAAATTTACAGAAGCGGAGAATTAGTACTTGATGATGAAACTAAGAAAGTTACTGTAGATGGTAAAGAAATAAAATTAACAGCTACTGAATACAACATATTAAAATTCCTGTTAAAAAACAAAGGAAAGGTTTATTCTATATCAGAAATTTATGAAAATGTATGGAATGAAGATAGTATAGCAGCAGAAAATATCATAGCAGTACACATAAGACATATTAGAGAAAAAATAGAAATAAATCCAAAAGAACCAAAATATTTAAAAGTAATATGGGGCATAGGATATAAAATTGAAAATATCAAATAAAGGAGCATATAAATATGGAGAAAGTTAGAAATTCTGCACTGTTAAAAATTTTGTCATATGCATTAATTCCAATATTAGTTGCAACATTTATTTTAAGCATATTTTATCTTGATTTAAGAGAAAACTATGAAGGAGATATTGGAACACAAAAAGAAAAATATGTACAATCAGAAGTCTTTGCTGACCAATATGTTTCAAGTATCATATACAATATTAACCGTATCAAACTAGGCTATGTAAGCTTAGAAGATAATGGAATATATGATAAAATAGACGAAAGCATCTATTATGACAGGGCATATAATTATTACAATGACATAGAGTCTTTTATAAAATATATAATAGTAGATAATGGGGCAAATGTAATTTATACAAATATACAGTCAAATAATTTTGAAGAAGAAATAAAACATTTTACAGAAAAAGAATTTTATTGGAATTATGAAAATGGAACTATACAAACTAATATAACTAAAGTAAATCAAGATAATATAAAATATATGAATTTACCAATTAAAGGTTTAGAAACAATATCTGGATTTAATGTATATACATATTTAGACTTAAATGCTTTCCAATATTCAAGTACTTATGCAATACAATTAGCATTATTTGGGGCATTTGATAGAAACCCAAATCTAGCAGAGGTATTAATTCCTGTATCTGTAGTATTACTAGTTATAATAATATCATATTTGTTATGGGCAATTGGACATAGTAAAGGAAAAGAAGGGATTACATTAAATTCAATAGATAGAATTCCTTATGAAATTTTAGTAACCATATTTGGAATTATATTATTTAGCATATGTGTAATAATTGCAGATGTAATGATGATGTATGCTAGCATTTCAGTAAACTTGCTGCTTTCAACATTGTTCTTATCATATATAGGAGCATATATTTGTTTAGCAATTATAGTTGTATCAACAATAAAAAGATTAAAAGCAAAACAATTTTGGCGCTCATTCTTAGTATATGAGATATATAAAAAAATAAAAAATACAATAACAAAAAGGGCCAATAAAGTATTAGACAAAAGTGATTCACAAAAAAAGATAATAATAGGATATGTAGCATTTATTTTTGTAAGTAGCATTTTAGGATTTACATTTTTTACAGGTATTAGTTGTATATTACTAATTGCTTTATGGATTTTTGTATTATATAAATTGTTGGAATATAACAAAAAGTTAAATCAAATAAAGTCAGCATTAAAAGAAATTTATAATGGAAATAACAATGTATATTTAAATACTGAAACTCTAAGAGGAACTTTAAAAGAATTAGCAACATATGTTAATGATGTATCAAATGGATTTTCAAATGCAGTACAAGAAAGTTTAAAATCTGAGAGATTAAGGACCGAACTTATAACAAATGTGTCTCATGATATAAAAACACCTCTTACATCGATAATCAACTATGTAGACTTAATTAAAAGGGAAAATATTCAAGATGAGAAAATAAATGAGTATGTAAAAGTATTAGACCAAAAATCTCAAAGACTAAAAAAACTAATAGATGACTTAGTAGAAGCGTCTAAGGCTTCATCAGGAAATGTAAAACTAAACATAGAAGAAATGAACTTAGATGAACTATTAAAACAAGTCATAGGTGAATTTGAAGATAAGTTTGAAGAAAAGAATCTTAGTATTGATTTGAATTTACCAGGTGAAAATGTAAAAATATTTGCAGATAATAGATATATGTATAGAATAATTGAAAACTTGTTTAGCAATATATCTAAATATTCTATGGAAAACACACGTGTATACATTGATTTAATAAATACTAGAGATGCGATAAAGTTGGAAATTAAAAATGTTTCGAAGGAAAGATTAAACATTTCAGCTGACGAATTGATGCAAAGATTTGTAAGAGGAGATAAGTCAAGATACACGGAAGGAAGCGGTTTGGGACTTTCTATTGCAGAGAGTCTAGCTGGTCTTCAAAATATTAAATTTAAAATTGAAATTGATGGCGATTTGTTTAAGGCTATTTTACAATGGGATAAATAAAGAGGAATATAATGGAAGCAATAAACACAAAATTAATCGTAAAAGAATCGGAAACAAAAAGTACAGGAAATGTTATTAAAGAATTAAATAAAATTTTTTGGATTTTTCTTATAGGAAGTGTAATAGGGTACATAGTAGAGATGATTGTAGCATTAGTTCAAAATGGGCATTTTGAGAGCAGACAAGGATTAGTTATAGGGCCTTTTACGCAGGTATATGGAATTGGCCTTGTAGTTTATTATTTAATAGTGCCACATGCAAAAACTAACTCACAAATTTTTATAACAAGTATGATATTAGGTGGAATAGTAGAGTATATGTTTTCATACTTCCAAGAACATTATTTTGGTACTGTTTCATGGGATTATTCTAATCTATGGTTTAATTTAAATGGTAGGACAAGTTTACTTCACTGTATATACTGGGGAATTGGCGGATTGTTATTTATGAAGCTAATACATCCATATATACAAAAAATAGATAAATTTTATAAAAATAAATATTTTAGAGTAACAACTTTGGTCTTAACTGTATTTATGGTATTTGACATAGGACTTACAACTTTAGCTACGGAAAGACAATTGGAAAGACAAGAAAATATAGCTCCAAGTGGAGTTATAGATGTTATTATGGACGTGCATTATCCTGATGAAAAGTTAGAAGAAATTTATCCAAATGCAAAGAAAAAATAAAAATTATTTGTTATGGATTTTAAAAATTGTATATTTGAACTTCTGGTTCCTTGCGGTCGCTACGCTCCAAACGCACTTCGCTGGAAATCCTTCCAGCTCGTTTGGACGCTTGCGCGGAACTGCGAAGCTTCAAATATACAATTTTTAAGAATATAATAACATTTACACTATTTATTTTATATTTTTTTTGACTTACATGATTTTTTGTAGTATAATAAAAATTGTAGGCGCCCAATAAGTTTTTTAAACAAAATGGGGCCATAAATTATCTAAAGAATAGGAGGAAAATTTTTTTATATTGATATAGTATGATAACTAAAAAAGGAGAATATTATGGATGAAACAGTAAAGTTTGGAGTAGGCTTTATAACAGGAAGACCAAATGTCTGCAAAATAATAAACACGACATATGAGCAATTAGTAGAACAATCAGGCAAATTCGATAAAAAAATAGAGTTAACTATATTTATTTTATTCGATTTGAGTTATCAATATACAACAAGAGTCGACTTTTATGGATTAATACCTAAAGTATATAAAAACATAAAAATAAAATATATAACGCCAGAAGATATAGAAGAAGAAAAAAAGAGCCTAATAGGACGTGGAATATTAAAAAGACAAGAAGCTGAAATGTTTTTTGGATATGGATATGCTAAAGCAAGAAATACATTATTATACAATGCATTAATAAATAAAATGGACCATTTTTTATTTTGGGATGATGATGAATATCCAGCAGCATGTATAAAAAATGAAGATGGAACTCTTGAATGGATAGGACAAGACAATATCATAAAACATATCGAATATATGGAAAATGCTGATGTAACATTTGGATATAGATGTGGGTACAATTCACCAATACCTTATATGGACTTAGAAAATCCGGAAAATGAAAAAGTATTTAGACCATTCGTAGATGCAGTAGGAAACGAATTCCTTACTTACGATAAATTAAAAGATGAATTTAAGAAAAACAATGGTGTAACATATGCAGATCCAGAAATTATAAATGGTAAAGGAGCATGTGAAATTGAAGAAGTTGGAGGAGGAAAATGGGTAGCAGGTTCTCCACTATGTTTAAATTTAAGACATTTAGAAAATATACCGGCATTTTATAACCCAGAAGGAGCAAGAGGAGAAGATGCCTTTTTCTCAACATTATTAAAAAATTCAAAGGTAGTAAGAGTACCAGTATATCATTTTCACGATCCATTTTTGAAGTATACAAGAATCCTAAGAAAAAAATATCCTAAAACATTGGACAAAATGTGTAGAAATAACGAAGAAATAAGTAGAAGATTTGAAAAAGCAGCAAGGGGATGGATTAAATATAGACCTCTATATTTATATATAGTAAACCAAAAGAATTATACTGCTGAAATAGAAAAAACTAGAGAAAACTTACAAAAATCAGTTTCAGGAATGAATCAATTATTTGCTGATACAGATTTTACACCATTATTTGATGAATTGGAATTATATCATAATAACGTAAAAAAAGATTATTCAAACTATAATAAAGTAAATGAAATATGGAATAAATTAAAATCATTAAAAGATGAATAAAGACCAAATAAGGTCTTTATTTTTTTTGTGTAGAAAAATGTCAAAAAAAGCGATGGAAAGTTAGTGCAAAACACTTCTAAAATACTAACATATGTGATATAATATATAGTACGAGTTGTACAAAAAAATAAAATATGAATGGAGTGAAAAACAGTGGAAGGTCGGATAGCATATCCAGACTTGAAGGCTATGGCTGAAAGGTCGACAGGCTGTGATGAGCTATGGGAAAAATATCCCAAAGTTCTAAGACGCATCAAAAGAGCGCAAGGAGAAAGCCAAGAAGAGTTTCAAGCCAGGAAACTGGTTTGGTATCTTTACGCTAATAAACTTGAGGAATTTTTCTCCATAGTTAGCGGAGAGGAAAACATTGAACAGCTGAAAAAGGCTGGGAAAAAGTTCAAAAACTTTGTCAAGAAATGGGCAAAGGAAAACAACGTTGAAGTCACATTTTTAATGAGAATCAAGGACTTCATTGGCATCAACGAAAAGATTCGGTTATACATTCGAAAAGGTAAATCTTTGGACCGAATCCTTGATTTAATCGGCTTCCGGGTGATTATACATTCTGATGATGAGGATTTATGCTATGATTTAATGAACAAAGTTATAGTATATTTCATCAGTGAGGGTTGTATCCCAACCCAAGCCGAACCTAATGTTGACGTAGGCATCATGGAGGCTCAACGGGAAAGTGGATTGGATGAACGCTTCATCCCAAATGTCAAAGACTACATCAGGTTTCCAAAGGCATTAACTGGTTATAGTTTTCAAAAATCCTTAACTGGTTACAGGAGTCTGCATGTGGTTATGCGTACGACAAAAGGGCTACCTTTTGAAATTCAAATTCGTACAAAAGAAATGGACGAAGCTGCCGACGACGCAAATCATAAAGGATATAAAAGTCGGAGATATCTGGGCGAAGAGATTTATCTTGAGCCGGAAAAGCTTCACATAAAGGGGGTTAAATTTAGAGAAAATGCAGAAAAAGGAATTGACCCTCGCGATGCCATTTTGGAAGACGACGTTGGTTTTCTCCGTTCAAAATTCTTGGATTTGGAGTAATTCAATAAGATTTTATTTTATCGCCCGGGGCTTCCCGAGCGATTTTCTTTATATACTTGTTAAAAGCAAATCAGTTTGATATAATGCACATATAAAAATACTAGGGGGGAAAACAAGTTGAAAAAAATTATATATATTTTTGGAGTAATATTTTTAGCAATAATTATAATTTTAAATTTAATATTTACAACATATTTAGATCCAGCAGAAGAAACAATTATTAGTTTTAATTCCGCTTCTTACATAATAGGACTTATAGCTGCCGGAATATTAATGGTTGCGGCTACTAAATTTATAAATGATAAGTTATATAAAGATGAACAATCAAAAAAGCTCAAGATTATTAGAAAAAGCCTGTTTATAACAGCATTAGTGATATATATTGCCTTTAATGTAGTTTGGACAATTTTTGTCAATCCACCAGTAGTGGCAGATTCAATACATGTATCAAATTTGGCACAGACGATGTATAGAGGGAATCCAGAAGAATTTTTACCTAATTTAACATATATAGGTATTCCACTATCAGAATACATACAGGCTTATCCACAACAAATTTCATTAGCATTTATATACAGTCTATTTTTTAGATTAATACAGTTTGACGTGTTGGAAACACTAAGAGTACTAAATGTTATAGGAAATTTGCTAATAGTAATAGCTTTATATAAAATAGGAAATCAATTAGCTAAAAAATATAAAACAAACAAAGTCTTACTTTTAACATTAATATTAACATTCATATCTCTACCAATGCTTTCAACATTTATATATGGAGATATACCAAGCATAGCATTATGCTTATTTGCAGTTTATTTCATGATGAGATATACAGAAACTAAGAAAATTAGATTTGCTGTTGGTGCATCGATTTTTACCATGATAGCATATATGATGAGAATGAATAGTTTAATATTTATTATAGCAACTGTAATTTATTTATTATTAAATTTAATAAATGGATTTATGAAAAAAGAATTGAAAGAAAAACTAATAAATGTAGAAGTAATAATAGTATACTTAGCCTTTTCAATGGTGCCAGCTACATTAGTACAAAATTATTATTTAGGTAAATATAATTTGGACAAAGATGAAAGATATCCAAGCATAAGTTATTTTTTTATGGGAATGGAAGAAAGTAGAAGAGGAAATGGATGGTATAATGAAGACATAGCAGAACCTGCTTTGAAAGATCCAGACATGGCTAAAAATGAATATGGAAATAGAATAAAAGAAAAATTATCATATTTTGTAAGTAACCCAGGATATACATTTAATTTTTATGTGATGAAAATAGCTTCTATGTGGACAGAAAATACTTATTCAGCAGTAAGAAGTAATCAAGATGGTACAGACATACCGATAGAAAGCATAACAGGATCATTAACATTTTATCAAAAGATGCTATTAATAATAACCTGTTTATGTAGTTTAATTGTTATGATACAAAATAGAAAAAATCTTTCATTAGATGTGTTATTTTTAATTACGATTTTCATAGGTGGATTCGCATTTCATGTACTTTGGGAAGCAAAGTCGAGATATATAATTCCATACATATTGGTACTAATTCCAGTAGCTAGTATATATATTAATAACCTAGAAATAAAAGAGAAAATAATGAAAATATATAATAAAAAGAAGAACTTTAAGTAATCTTAAAGTTCTTTTGTAGCATTAACAATTGGTTTATACGCTAAAACTTTTTTAAACTTCATTAATAGATAATTTAGTAGTATAATATAAAAGAAATAAAATGTTAAATATAATTGAAAAGGAGAGATATATTATGGAAACAGTAAAATTAAACAATGGTATAGAAATGCCAGTATTAGGATTAGGAACTTTCTTAATGAAGCCACAAGAAGCTGAAGATGCTGTATACAATGCACTAATGAGTGGATATAGACTTATTGATACAGCAAATGCGTATATGAATGAAAGAGCAGTAGGAAGAGGAATAAAAAAGAGTGGAATTCCAAGAGAAGAAATTTTCCTAGAATCAAAACTATGGCCAACAGTATACACAAAAGAAACAGCAGTAGACGAAATGCTTGAAAGATTAGATGTAGATTATGTAGATTTGTTACTTATCCACCAACCAGCTGGAGATTATATAGCAGGTTATAAAGCAATGGAAAAAGCAGTTAAAGAAGGAAAAGTAAGAGCTATTGGATTATCTAATTTTGAAGGAAAGCCTCTTGAAGAAATTCTAGAAATCTGTGAAATAAAACCTACTGTAATACAGGTTGAAGCACATCCATATTATCCACAAAATGAATTAAAAGAACAATTAAAAGATTATGATATGCATATTCAAGCATGGTATCCATTAGGACATGGAGATAAATCTTTAATCGAAGAAAAAGTATTTACTGATTTAGCAAAAAAATACGGAAAAACAAATGCTCAAATAATATTAAGATGGCATGTACAATCAGAAAATATAGTTATTCCAGGAAGTAAAAATCCAGAACATATAAAGGATAATGGAAATATATTTGATTTCTCTTTAACAAACGAAGAGATGGAAGAAATTGCAAAAATTAATAAAAATAAAAGATATTATATTCCAGACCCAGCCGTAACAGCAAGCTATGCAAAAATGGAACTAAACCCAGAAGCAGATGTTTAATAAAAAGAATGAAAGGAACTTAAATTAGTTTCTTTCATTTTTTATTTTGCAAAAGATATTTATTATTACAATAATTTATGATAATATTAAAAAAATAGAATGAATGGAGAGAAAGATGGATAGATTAGAAAGATTTGAAAAAGCACTGCAAGATATTTTAAACGAGTATGATAAATTAGGAAAAGAACTAGAGGTACTAAGAAATGAAGGAAAGTCAAAAACTACAAAATTCAGAGAACTGTTAGGAAAAAAATTAGTTTATAGTATGATAATCACAATATTTAAAAGATATGATTTAATTGATGAATAATATAGAAAGGTAAAACAAATATGTTAGAAATAAGACAAGAAAATAAGAATGATTATGTAGAAGTATATAATGTAGTTAAAAAAGCGTTTGAAACAGCTGAACATAGTGACGGAAATGAGCAGGATTTAGTTGAAGCTCTTTTTAGGTAGTGAAAAGTATTATCCGAAATTTGGATATGTTCCAGCATTAGGATATGGTATAAAAGCTCCGTTTGAAGTGGCTGACGAAAATTTTATGGCCATAGAATTAAATTACACGGATGAAAAAATAGAAGGGACTGTTAAATATGCAGAAGAGTTTGGAATATAAATTAATAGTGACACTCAAGGAGGCAAAATGTCTAAATTAGTTATAATAAGAGGTAATTCAGGAAGCGGAAAAACAACTGTAGCAAAAGGATTGCAAAAGAAATTAGGACATGGAAAAATGCTCATCTCTCAAGATGTTGTAAGAAGAGAGATGCTATATGTAAAAGATGGAGAAAAACCGAAGGTAGAAGAATTACTATTTCAACTTGCTATGTATGGAAAGAATAATTGTGATGTTGTAATTTTAGAAGGAATTTTAAACTCTAAATGGTATAATAATCTATTTGAAAGATTACTAAAAGAGTTTGAAAATAATATATTTGCATATTACTTTGACATCCCATTTGAGGAAACTTTGGAGCGCCATAAGCAAAAGCCTAATGCACATGAGTTTGGAGAAGCAGAAATGCGTGAGTGGTGGCATGAAAAAGACCTATTACAATGTATTCCAGAAACATTACTAGGACAAGAACTAGAAAAAGATGAAATTGTAAATATGATGTATGAAAAAGTAACAGAACAGGAAGGTTAATATGAATAGAGAAGGATTATTAGTAGAACCAAATTTCGAAGATATAAATAAATATTTGCAAGGTGGAAGTAGAACTGAAATATCAAATTTAATAAAAAGAATATCATGGAAACTTAAAGGAGATACTGATGGAAGAAGTGTGAGAAACATACTAGTTTGGATGAATAGAAATACTGCAAGAATACATAATGGTAGAGATTTAAGAAAATTTAAAAGAAATGCAACAGAAATTTTAAAATCTAAAGAAAGAACAGGATGCTGTGATAGTTCCACATTATTTACGGCATTAGCTAGAAGTATTGGCATACCCACTATGCAAATTATAACTTTAAGTAAAAAATGGGGCGAAAAAGTAGATAAGGGAATAAGTCAGGGAACAGAAGGTCACTTTTTTGTTGCTTCATATTTAAAAGACCTTAGAGGAAAATATTCATGGGTTCTTATTGATACAGATAGAGAAGTTAGAGATATACGAGATGTAAGGCTCGAGACATTAAATCTGGAAGATAGGAATATGGGGGATTTATATGCATTTGCATATGTTTCAGATTACTATGATGATTTAAAAATAGATTCAATAAAAGCAATGGGAGATGTTCAATTAAAAGCCTATAAACAGTGTAATAAAAGAGATTTTATAAATAGAAGAGATAATGAACAAGAACTTTAGAATTTCTAATTATTTTATAAAAAAATAGTGTATTTTATGTGTCAATTGAATAATCAAATTGTTGTTAAATTATTCCTATTGTGATATAATTTAGTTGTAATAATAAATGGAAATTTTAGGGGAGGTAAATATGATTCTAGTATATTTAATATTTTTATTGATTGTTATTGGAATTGTCTTTCTAGTATTGGGAGGAGTTAAAAAAAGCAAAAAACTAAGTATAATTGGTATAATAATATTTATAATTGTTATAGTCTTGAGTATTTGTTTGGCTATTAGAACATCATATGAGAAAAAACATGAAGAAGAAAATGTATTAAATAAAGTTAATTCAAACATCTCTAATGAAGAAATAGCAATAGAGCATTACAAGAATAATCTACAAGAAATACCTAAAGAGCTTACAGTAGAAGAAGCCATTAAAAGAAACTTTTTTGTATTCGATGGTGTTGAAGAAAAAGTTTATAATGAAGAAAGACTAAAAACATTTATAGAAAATACTAAATTAGATGCAACAAATAGAATATCGGATGAAATTATAATTGTGATATATAATATTGAGGGGGATCCTATAATTTATGATGTGGGATTTGATGAGAATACGGGATATGTATTAGCAACAGACGGAACTAGAATAGATATATCTAAAACAGAGCTAGGTACATCGAGTAACGTACCAAAGGAATATTTAAAAGTTGTTGTAAATACAAATTTTCCAAAAGATTATTATGATGTTATAGTTGAAGATACCGGATTTGAAAGTCACGCAATATATTTAAAATCACACTCAAGTGAATTTAATGATGTTGAAATTGCAAGATACACATATTAATATCAATAATAAAATACAAGGTATAATACATATATCTTGTATTTTTGGCGCAAAAATGGTAAACTATAAAACATAGAGGATATTTAAGCGGTCACAAGGAGGGAATATGTTTAAATTAGTATCAGAATATAAGCCAACAGGTGACCAACCACAGGCTATAGAATATTTATCAAATGGAATAGAAGAAGGAAAGAAATTTCAAACCTTACTTGGTGTTACAGGTTCTGGAAAAACTTTTACTATGGCAAACATAATACAAAAAGTGCAGAAACCAACACTGGTTTTAGCACATAATAAAACACTTGCAGGGCAATTGTATTCAGAGTTCAAAGAATTCTTCCCAGAGAACAACGTGGAGTATTTTGTAAGCTATTACGATTATTATCAACCAGAAGCATATGTACCATCATCAGATACATATATAGAAAAAGATGCATCAATAAATGATGAAATAGACAAATTAAGACACTCTGCAACAGCATCACTTTTCGAGACAAGAGATGTAATTGTAGTGGCATCAGTGTCTTGTATATATGGATTAGGAGACCCTATAGATTACGAGCATATGATAATTTCATTAAGACCAGGTATGCAAGTTGAAAGAAATACAGTTTTAAAAAAGCTAATCAATATGCAATATACAAGAAATGAACTAGATTTTAAAAGAGGAACTTTTAGAGCTAAGGGAGATGTAGTAGAAATATATCCATCTGATGAGGGAGAGACTGCTGTAAGAGTTAGTTTTTGGGGCGACGAAGTTGAAAAAATAGATGTAATCAATCCACTTACAGGTAAAGTTGAAGGAACAAGAAATCATGTTATGATATTCCCAAATTCACACTATGTAACAACTGCAGATAAAATGGAAAGAGCAATTAGAACTATTCAAGAAGAGCTTCAGGAAAGAATAAAATATTTTAAAGACAATGGAAAATTATTAGAGGCTCAAAGAATAGAAGAAAGAACAAATTTTGATATAGAAATGATGAAAGAAACAGGATTCTGCCAAGGAATAGAAAATTATTCAAGACATATAAGCGGAAGAGAAGCGGGAAGTCCACCATTTACTCTTTTTGATTATTTCCCAAAAGACTTTTTGCTACTTATAGATGAATCACATGCAACTATCCCACAAGTAAGAGCAATGTATAATGGAGATAGAGCAAGAAAAGAAACCCTAGTTAATTATGGATTTAGACTTCCATCAGCTTTTGATAATAGACCACTTAAATTTGAAGAATTTGAAGAAAGAATAAACCAAGTAGTATTTGTAAGTGCAACACCAGGAGACTATGAAAAAGAACATTCAAAAGAAAGAGTTGTAGAACAAATTATAAGACCTACTGGATTGTTGGACCCTAAAATAGACGTAAAACCTGTAGAAAACCAAGTAGACGATTTAATTGAACAAATTAGAGAAAGAACAGAGAAAAACGAAAGGGTATTGGTTACTACTCTTACTAAAAAGATGGCAGAAGATTTAACTTCATATTTAGAGGGATTAGATATAAAAGTAAGATATATGCATTCAGATATCAAAGCACTAGAAAGAATGGAAATAATTAGAGATTTACGTATGGGTAAATTTGACGTTCTAGTTGGTATTAACCTTTTAAGAGAAGGACTAGATATACCAGAAGTATCGTTAGTAGCAATATTAGATGCGGACAAAGAGGGATTTTTACGTTCAGAAAGGTCGTTAATACAAACAATTGGACGTGCTGCTAGAAATACAGACGGTAAAGTTATAATGTATGCAGATGAATTAACTCCTTCAATGGAAAAAGCAATATCAGAAACAAATAGAAGAAGAGCAATACAAGAGAAATATAATAAAGATAACAATATAACTCCAACAACAATAAAAAAGGCTGTAAGAGAAACAATTAAGGCAACATATCAAATAGATACTACAAAAGATGAAGTAATTAAGAAAGACGAAGATATAAAAGATGCAATAAATAGATTGACAGACGAGATGTTAAAATATGCTCAAAACTTAGAATTTGAGAAAGCAGCTGAAATAAGAGATAAAATAAAAGAACTTGAAAACTATGTAGAAAGTTAAATTTTTTATAATAAAATTCAAAAGAATTGTATATTTGAAAATTTTTCTGCTTCTTGCGGGAGCGAAGCTCCAAACGCACTTCGCTGGAAATCCTTCCAGCTCGTTTGAACGCTCACGCGAAGCCTCAAAATTTTAAATATACAATCTCTTTTTTAATTTATCCTTATACATATAATTTAACTTTCTACATATAAAATTAATAAGGCTTAGGTTCTAATGAAGGCTCATGAGGGTCTACATCAGGTTCTTCTTCATGTAAATGAGTTTTATCTGGATTTTCCTGAGCTTTTTGAACTAACTCATTGTTTTTGGCATCTGCATATGGAGATTTAGCAGATGTGCTTTCTATTTCAGTAGCAGTCCTACTATTTCCAGCAATTAAGAAAGCTTGAGTTTTATTGTCTCTATTATCACTATCAATTGCCAAAGACATATTAGGATTATCTTTTCTATAAAATTCTACTTCAGGCATTCTATTTTCTCTTTTACCATCTTCGCCAATAGTATTGAAAGATTGAGTAGCTGAAGATAGTTGTAAATTATTTTCTAAAGCTAAATTACCTTTGTCATCGATTTTAAAAATCTTCCACTCATTATTAATTCTAATTGCTAATAACTGGTTAGCATCTATATTTAAGAACTCTTTTATTGTATCATCAGAAGTAGCAAGTTCATTTGTATCAATAATCATTCCAAGAGCCATATAAGATTTTAATTTTTCTTGTATATCATTAGGTTTAACAGGCTTATTTGTATCAACCTGTACTAAATCCAATTCTTTTATATCTTTTTCATCCATACCTAAAGTTTCAGCAACTTCCTTAGTTTGCTCTTTTTCTAATTCTTCCAATGATTTAGAATCTTGGTCTTTATATATATTAGAAATTAAAGAATTTTCATCAAAAGAACCGCTTTCTAATTCAGATAAAATTTTACCTTCATTAAAAGCTTTATCAGATATAGCAGGCATAAGCATATTTCCTTGGTCATCATAGAATTCATGATATAATTCACCATCTTTTTGAACTAATACTTCATATACGTCTTTAGTAACGGCAACATCTTGATCATTTTGACGTATATTGAATGTCAAACCTTCATGCTTTATGATGTCTGTTACTTCTTGCTTGCCTTTGACTATTTCATCTTTCTTTTGATTAGTTACATCATCAAGCATTCTTTCTAAATCTTGAATATCAGCTAATCTCTCTTGGAATTGTTCATTCATATTATTTTCCTCCAATTAAGTTATGATTACATTTGCAATTACTACTATTTTAGGAAAATTGTATATTTATTCAAACGAGCTGGAAGGATTTCCAGCGAAGTGCGTTTGGAGCGTAGCGACCGCAAGGAGCAGAAAAATTTTAGAATATACAATTGCAAATAGTATTACTTTGCAAATTGTAATTTAATTATAACAAAATTGAAAATAAAAGTAAAGAATATATTGACATTACAAAACAAATGTTTTATAATAATGAAAGCAAAAAAATAAGTAGGTGTAAAAAATGAGTGATAAAATAATAATAAAAGGAGCCAAAGAGCATAATCTAAAGAATATTGATATAGAAATACCAAAAGATAAATTAGTAGTTATTACAGGATTATCTGGTTCAGGTAAATCATCTCTAGCATTTGATACACTTTATGCAGAAGGTCAAAGAAGGTATGTAGAAAGTCTATCATCATATGCTAGGCAGTTTTTAGGAATAATGGATAAACCAAATGTAGAATCGATAGAAGGATTGTCACCAGCAATATCTATTGACCAAAAAACCACTTCTAAAAACCCACGTTCAACAGTAGGAACAGTTACAGAAATATATGACTACATTCGTCTTCTATATGCAAGAATAGGTGTGCCATATTGTCCTAACTGTGGTAAAAAAATAGAGAAACAAACTATTGACCAAATTGTTGATAGTGTTTTAGAATTGCCAGAAAGTACAAGAATACAAATTCTAGCACCTGTTATTAGAGGGAGAAAGGGTGAATATAAAAAACTATTAGAAGACTTCCAAAAAGAAGGATTTGTAAGAGCGAGAGTAGATGGAACAATTATTGATTTAAATGATGATATTGATATAGATAGAAAGAAAAAACATAATATTGATATCGTAATAGATAGATTAGTAATAAAACAAGACATTAGAGCAAGGCTTACAGAATCAATAGAAACAGCAATGAAAAATGCCAACAATCTAGTAGTGGTAGATGTAGTAGGAGGAAAAGAACTATTATATAGCGGAAACTATGCATGTCCTGATTGTGGTATTAGTTTTGAAGAACTATCTCCAAGAATGTTTTCATTTAATAACCCAATGGGTGCATGTCCAACATGTACAGGTATTGGATATCTTATGAAAATGGATGAAGATTTAATAATACCTGACAAGAATTTAACATTATATAATGGAGTTAAGGCTTTTGGTGCTAGTACCATGAAAAAAGGTGATACAATTGCTAAAATGTATTTTGAAGCAATTGGAAAACACTATAAAGTAGATATATCTAAGCCTATAAAGGACTTGCCAAAATCTTTCCTTGATAAAATTCTATATGGTACTGGCGATGAAGAAATAGAATTTGAGTATGAAACTGCATTTGGCGTTAGAAGAAACAAAGTACCATTTGAAGGTGTAATACCTACTCTTGAAAGAAGACATAGAGAAACTAAATCACAAGGAATGTTACAATTTTACGAAATGTATATGAGTAATATGGAATGTCCAGAATGTCATGGAGCAAGGCTAAAAAAAGAAAGTTTGGCAGTAAGAGTAGGCGATAAAAACATAAACGAATTAACAGATATGTCAATAGTGCATATCAAAGAATATATAAATAATTTAACTTTAAGTGAAAAAGATGCTATGATAGCAGATCAAATTTTGAAAGAGTTAAATACAAGGCTACAATTTTTAATAGATGTAGGATTAGACTACTTAACTCTTTCAAGAAGTGCTGCGACATTATCTGGCGGTGAATCACAAAGAATAAGACTAGCAACACAAATTGGTTCTGGTTTAACAGGAGTTATGTATATACTTGATGAACCAAGTATAGGACTGCATCAAAGAGATAATGATAAACTAATAGCAACTTTAAAAAAATTAAGAGATTTAGGCAATTCTGTAATAGTAGTAGAACATGATACAGATACTATGTATGCTGCAGATGAGGTAATAGATATAGGACCATATGCAGGAGTGCATGGTGGGAAAGTTATGGCTCAAGGAACAGCAGAAGAAATAGCCAAAGTTCCAGATTCAATTACAGGACAATATTTGTCTGGAAGAAAGCAAATAACAGTACCTAAAAAAAGAAGAAAATCTAATGGAAAATCTATTGAAATAGTTGGCGCTAAAGAGCATAACCTAAAAAACATTAGTGTAAAATTTCCTCTTGGTCAATTTGTATGTATAACTGGAGTATCTGGTTCAGGGAAAAGTACACTTGTAAATGAAGTACTTTATAAAAATATAAATAAAGAACTTAATAAATCAAACGAAAAAGTTGGAGAGTGTAAAAGCATAAAAGGATTGCATAATATTGATAAAATCATTAATATAGACCAATCTCCAATAGGAAGAACACCTCGTTCAAATCCAGCAACATATACAGGAGTATTTGATATAATAAGAGACATTTTTGCAACTACAAATGAAGCAAAAATGAGAGGGTATGATAAAGGAAGGTTTAGCTTTAATGTACCTGGAGGAAGATGTGAAGCTTGTAATGGTGATGGAATAATAAAAATAGAAATGAACTTTTTATCAGATGTTTATGTACCTTGTGAAGTCTGCAAAGGAAAGAGATATAATAAAGAAACATTGGAAGTTAAATATAAAGGAAAAAGCATATCAGATGTATTAGATATGACAGTAGAGGAAGCATTAGAATTTTTTGAAAATATACCTAGAATAAAACAAAAAATACAAACTCTTAATGATGTAGGACTTGGATATATTAAATTAGGACAACCTTCTACAACACTTTCAGGAGGAGAAGCTCAAAGAATAAAACTAGCAACTGAACTTTCAAAACGTTCTACTGGTAAAACTTTATATATATTGGATGAACCAACAACAGGACTTCATATTGACGATGTTCATAGACTAGTTGATATACTTCAAAGGCTAGTAGACGCTGGAAATTCGGTATTAGTAATAGAGCATAATTTAGATTTAATAAAAACATGTGACTATATAATTGATTTAGGACCAGAAGGTGGAGACAAAGGTGGAGAAATTATAGCTGTTGGAACACCTGAAAAAATATGCCAAAATGAAAGAAGTTATACAGGACAATTCTTAAAAAAATATTTAGAATAAGAAAATGTGCAAGAGTACATTTTCTTTAAATTTCGGGATTTTTAAAAATGTGTTACGATTCATAGCTATTATTATTTTTTATAATTGTATATTTGAACTTTTTGTTCCTTGCAGTCGCTACACTCCAAACGCACTTCGCTAAAGTCCCTTTAGCTCGTTTGAACGCTTACGCGGAACTTCAAAGTTTCAAATATACAATTTTATTAAATTAATGACAAGTTGCGAATTGTAACACAATCTAAAAAATCACGAAATTCTTTACTTCTAATTTCATAAATGGTATAATGAAAAAACTAAGGAGAATCAAATGGAGAAAAATATTGTAATAGGAATAGAAGGAATGGTTGCATCTGGCAAAACATCAATTTGCAAAGAACTAATTAAAATGATACCAAATAGTATATTTATAGATGCCGGAGAAATATACAGAGGCATAGTAGAAGCAATCAGAGAGAATAATATAGATTTAAATAATATTAAAGAACATTCAAATATAGACCCAATGGAGCTAATGAAAAAGCTAAAAGTAGAATTTAAAATAGAAGATAAAATCACTCAAATCTATATAGGAGGCAAAAAGACCTCTAGTAATAAAATTGAAAAAATAGAAAATTCAATGGGCGTTTCTGAAATAGCCCTAAGTACTAAAGCAAATAGTAAAAATTTATATAAATTTGCGAAGAAGATTATAGACACATATCGAACTAAATTTAATATTATATTATCAGCAAGAGATTTGGTAACTATATATCCAGACATGACAGTTCATGTATATATAACTGCAAGCTTAGAAGAAAGAATTAAAAGAAGGTATAACCAATATAACCAAAAATATGCAATAGAAGATATAAGGGAAATGATTTTAAAAAGAGATAAATTGCATGAGATGGCTGGATTTAATAAACTATATGAAAAAAGTATAAAAGTAGATGTCAGCGATTGTAAGAATGCAGAAGAATCAGCTAAAAAGGTTATAAACAATATAGGAGGATTCATAAATGAAATACATAAATAAAGAACTAGAAGAATTTAATAATGAACTAAAGAATAAAAGAATAGCACTTATAGGATTAGGCGTGAGTAATATACCATTATTAGACTATTTTTATGCCCATAATGCTAATGTAACAGCTTTTGATAATAGACCTAGAGATAAAGTAGATGCTAGCGTTATAGAAAAGTTAGATGATTATAAAATGGTTTATTATTTGGGTGAAAAGAGTTTAGACCATCTAGTAGGATTTGACTATATATTTCGTTCTCCAAGTTGTAGACCAGATACACCAGAAATATTAAAAGAAATAGAAAATGGTGCTATATTAACATCAGAAATTGAAAAAGTGTTAGAATTAACTCCTAGTACAGTAATTGGAGTAACTGGCAGTGATGGAAAAACCACAACTACAACATTAATATATAAAATATTAGTTGCAAACAATTATAAATGCTTTTTAGGAGGAAATATAGGAACACCGCTATTTACCAAAATTTCTGAGATGCAACCTGAAGACATTGTGGTACTAGAATTAAGCAGTTTCCAACTTATGAATATGGAGCTAAGCCCTGATATAGCGGTAGTAACAAATATATCTCCAAACCATTTAAATGTTCATAAAGATTATCAAGAATATATAGAAAGCAAAATGAATATATTCTTGCATCAAAACGAAAATGGCATTCTAGTTATAAATGCAGATAATGATATAACAAAAGACTTTTATAAATATGCGAAAGGAAAGGTAAGATATTTTAGCAGTAAACAAAAACTAGACAATGGTGTTATCTTTGATAGAGAAGACAATATAATAAAAGTATGTGAAGATGGAACAAGAAAGCACTTAGTAAAACAAAAAAATATGAAATTAAGAGGAATACATAATTGCGAAAATGCTTGTGCAGCAATTTGTGCAACCCTAAATCTCTCTAAAGAAGATATAACAAGAAAAACAATCGAGAATTTTCCAGGAGTAGAGCATAGATTAGAATATATTAGAACAATTGATGATGTAAAATGGTACAATGATTCAATAGGAAGTAGTCCAACAAGAACAATAGCAGGGCTTAATTCATTTGACGAAAAAATAGTACTAATTGCAGGAGGTTATGATAAACATTTAGATTATACACCTATTGCAAAACCTATAATTCAGCATGTAAGCAAATTGATTTTAGTAGGTCAAACATCAGAGAAAATAGAAAAAGCTGTTATGGAAGAGTCAGAAAAAGTAGGAGTAAATATTCCTATATATAAATGTGAAACTTTAGAGCAAACAGTTGAAAAAGCAAAGGAAGTTTCAAGTGAAGGAGAAATAGTATTATTTTCACCAGCAAGTGCAAGTTTTGATATGTTTAAAAACTTCGAAGAACGTGGAAACAAATTTAAAGAATTAGTAAATAACTTGTAACCCAAAATACTTTCTAGCATATTATATGCTAGGAGGTATTTTTATGTATTATCAAAATTATGAAGACTATATGAAAAGTGTTCTAGGAAATAATAATCAAACACAATATGTAAATAGCCCAAAACAAATATATCCATACAATTACTATGTTCCTACATATACACAGCCATTTGAAAATTTTGCGGACAATAATACAAATCAAATGCAAGTTATGATGAAGCCAGAAGTCGTACCAGCAAATACAATTAATGTAAATAATGATGTAGCAAGGATAAGAAAAATGTATCCAGATATATATGTAATACTAAAACCTATGATAGAAAAAACTATCAGTGAAAATAACGGAAAAGAGATAACAGAAGAGGTCTTAGAAGCCATGACTAATAAAATTTATGATGCAGTAGAAGAAGACATGAATACGAGTCCAAAACAAGTTTCTACAAATCCTGTAGCTTCAGACAATAAAAATAAAGTGGCAAATCAAACAGCACAAGTGACAACTACAATTTTGACTAGAACAGCAGCTAGAAGACCTGGAAATCCAACATTAAGAGATTTAATTAAAATTTTAATTATTAATAGACTTCTTGATAATTGGAGATGGGGTAATAGACCGGGAGGAGAAAATAGACCGCCTAGACCACCAGAAAGACCAGACATGAGACCCACAATGCCACCACCACCGATGCCAAGAATGTCATATCCTACAATGAGCTATTTTTCTACTCCATATCCGGAAGATGAATATTATATAAGCTAAGTATATGTAATTGTATGATTTATCAGCACCTTGCAGTCGCAAGCTCCAAACGCATATCGCTGGAAATCCTTCCAGCTCGTTTGGACGCTTACGCGGAACTTTAGAATCTATATTATTCGATTTTTCAAACAATTTATATATGTTAATAATGAAACAATTAATGAATAAAATTCGATAATTCGCATATAATAAGATTAGCTAAAACAGAGGAGAATGAAAAAATGGTTTCTGATGTGAATTATTGGAGTAAAGTTGTAAAGCGAATTTTTATCTTAGCTTTGACGATTGGATTAATACTCATTTGTTTCAAATTATCAGTGTTTTACATGCCATTTTTAGTATCCTTTGTTTTGGCTTTATTATTAGAACCAATTATTAGATTTTTTATGAAGAAATTTAAATGGACAAGGCGCTTTAGCGCTATTTTTGTAATGATAATTGCAATTCTAATAATTGTAGGGATCTTAGTTTGGGGAGTAGTAACACTCTTTTCGGAGGCTAATAATTTATTAGACAGTTCTGAAATGTATTATAATAAGGCAAAAGAATTTATAAACAATGCTACACAAAATATAAATATAATGGATAGAATTCCAGAAGAACTAAGGACTAGCATTCAAAATGTTGAAAACAATGTGGTTACTAGCATAACTGATTGGATTACAGGAGTACTAACAGGTATAACAAATTGGATTATGGAAGTTCCAAATATAATTTTGGCAGTTTTTTTCTCAATCATGTCACTATATTTTTTATGCACAGATAAAATATATATGATAGACCAGTTAGAGCATCATCTGCCAGAAACATGGATGAAAAAGCTGACAAAACATTTAAAAGGAATAATAAAAGCCTTAGGAGAATATTTAAGGGCGGAAGCTACTTTAATATTCATTTCATTTGTAATATCATTAATTGGACTCACAATATATAGCATGATAGGGCTTAATATACCATTTCCATTGCTTGCAGCTTTAGGAATAGCTTTTGTAGATGCTCTTCCAATACTTGGTTCAGGAACTGTAATGGTTCCTTGGTCAATATTAAGTGCTCTAAATGGGGATATTATTTTAGGCGTTGCTATAATAGGACTTTGGGCAATTATGAGTATAGTAAGACAATTCTTAGAACCAAAATTAATAGGAAAACATATAGGAATACATCCAGCATTTACTTTAATCGCAATGTATACAGGATATAAATTATGGAATGTTACTGGATTGATTATAGGTCCAATATTGTTAATTATATTAAAAAATATATTTGCAGGTATGTTAGATAAAGGTGTTATGAAAGCTATATTTGATAGATAGTTGAAATTTAAAGGCATAATTATTTTTATCAATTGTATATTTAAACTTTTGCAGTTCCGCGCAGTTTGGAGCGAATGCGACAGTAAGGAACCAAAAAGTTTTAAATATACAATCTAGTGATATAATAATTAATTTTTAAATTTCAACTATCTATCTAATCTGCTGGCAAATATACAAATTCATCTTTAGGAGCTGTTGTGGCTTTAATATCCGAAATTTCTAAAACGGGAATTGACCCATTATAGTTTCCTATTTTTATTGTTCCAGTTGCTTCTATCCAAGAGCCAGTTTCAAATTTTGTAGCATCTTTATATTCAGAAAGTAATCCCACGACTACAGAAGAACGAGGATTGTTAATGACCATAGTTCTGGCAATTACAAACTCATTAGTAGAAAAATCTGGTAGTCTGTATACATATCCAACTATTTTAATCGTCTTTCCATTATAGCTCTCAAGATCTTCATGGGACTTCTTTAAAAAATTAGTATATTCCTCAGAAGAAATCTCTATTACGTCTGGATTATTTGAAATAGAATTAGTTTTAGCTGAATTATAGATTCTAAAAATCACAAAAGCTAATAAGGCAATTATCAGTATTATTAGAAAAGCCACAATAATCTTCCAAATTTTTTTACCATTTACTTTAAAATTTAATATAAACATAATAAACTCCTTAAAAAATATCTTTATAAAGTGTATGAAGAATTGCTTGTCTTTTATTCGTTACAATTCACAGCGAGTATGAAATGCTTTAAAATTGTATATTCAAAGATTTTTTGTTTCTTGCTGTCGGACATAAAGTCCTCCAAACTGCGCGAAACTGCAAAATCTTGAATATACAATTATATGAATTTAATAAGAGGCTGTGAATTATAACTTTTATTCTCCAAGAATGTTTAATTTTTTCCTATTAAATATTGCCAAAAAGCAAAGAAAGTGATATATTATACTAGTATAAAAATGATTACATACGAGAAAAGAGGAAAATTATGAAATTATTCAAATCTTATAGTGAAAAAGAAGTCAAAAGAGTAATGCCATTAGTAACTAAAATAAATAGTTTAGAAAATGAAATGGAAAAACTTTCAGATGAAGAATTAAAAGCAAAAACACCTTATTTTAAAGACTTGCTAAAAGAAGGCAAAACATTAGATGATATATTACCAGAAGCATTTGCAGTAGTAAGAGAAGCATCTAAAAGAGTCTTAGGAATGAGACATTTCGACGTTCAGTTAATTGGTGGTATAATTTTACATCAAGGTAGAATTGCGGAAATGAAAACTGGTGAAGGAAAAACATTAGTTGCAACACTTCCTGCATATCTAAATGCCTTAGAAGGAAATGGAGTTCACATCATTACAGTAAATGATTACTTAGCAAAAAGAGATAGTGAATGGATGGGAAAATTATATAACTTCTTAGGACTAACTGTTGGATTAGTTATAAGTGGAATGAAACCAAACGAAAAACAAGAAGCATATAATTGTGATATTACATATGGAACAAATAATGAGTTTGGATTCGATTACTTAAGAGATAACATGGTTGTATATGCAAATCAATTAGTACAAAGAAAATTAAACTATGCAATCGTAGACGAAATTGATAGTATTTTAATTGATGAAGCAAGAACACCACTTATTATTTCTGGTAGAGCAAACCAAGCATCAGATATATACAAAAAAGCAGATAGATTTGTTTCAAAACTAGAAGCAAAAACAATAGTTGAAGAAGATGTAAAAAATGAAGAACAAGCAATAGATAACGAAAAATATGATTATATAGTAGACTTAAAAGCAAAATCTGCTTCACTTACACAAAAAGGTATATCTAAAGCTGAAAAAGAATTTGGATTAGAAAATTATAATGATATAGCAAACTCTGAATTAGTACATGCAGTAAACCAAGCATTAAGAGCTCATGGAATCATGAAGAAAGATGTTGATTACATCGTAAAAGATGGTCAGGTACTTATTGTTGATGAATTTACTGGACGTATTATGTATGGAAGAAGATACAATAACGGATTACATCAAGCAATTGAAGCTAAAGAACATGTAAAAGTAGCTGATGAATCTAAGACATTAGCAAATATCACATTCCAAAACTACTTCAGAATGTATGATAAATTATCTGGTATGACTGGTACAGCTATGACAGAACAAGAAGAATTTGAACAAATATATAAATTAGATGTTATAGAAATACCAACAAATAAGCCAATGATTAGAAAAGATCATTCAGATATTATATACAAAAATGAAGATGCTAAATTTAGAGCTGTTATAAGAGATGTAAAATCAAGCTTTGAAAAAGGTCAACCAGTTTTGATTGGTACTGTTTCAATTGAAAAATCAGAAAAATTAAGCAGAATGCTAGACAAAGAAAAAATACCACATCAAGTATTAAATGCTAAATACCATGAAAAAGAAGCAGAAATAATTGCTCAAGCTGGTAAATATAAAGCTGTAACAATTGCTACAAACATGGCAGGACGTGGTACAGATATTATGCTTGGAGGAAATAGCGAATATCTAGCAAAACAAGAAATGAGAAAAAAATACTCATCAGAAGAAATTGAAGAAGCAGCAGCTTTCAATGAAACTGATGATAAAGAAATTCTTGAAAGAAGAAAATTATATAGAGACTTAGTTAAAAAATATGATAAAGGCATTGAAGATGAAAAGCAAAAAGTTATTGATGCCGGTGGATTAAAGATAATTGGTACAGAAAGACATGAATCAAGACGTATAGATAATCAGCTTCGTGGACGTTCTGGACGTCAAGGTGACCCAGGTGAATCAAGATTCTATATAGCCTTAGATGATGATTTAATGAAAATCTTCGGTGGAAATATGATAACAAAAGTATATAATACTTTGGGTGCATCAGAAGATTTACCAATTGAAGCCAAAATAATATCAAAAGCAGTTGAAAATGCTCAAAAGAAAGTTGAAAGTAGAAACTTTAGCATCAGAAAGAATGTTCTTCAATATGATGACGTTATGAATAAACAAAGAGAAATCATATATAAACAAAGAAGAGAAGTACTTGATGGCGACAATTTAAAAGACAATGTACAAACAATGATAGATTCTGTTGCAAGTACAATTGTACCTATGTATATTAATGAAACTAGCCAAGATGCTGAAGGTGCAATGCAAGAAATAGGAACAGAATTTGGAATAGAAAAATTAGAATCTTTAGATAAAGAAAAAATATCTGCTGAAGAAGTAATAAAAGAAGTAAAAGAAAAAGCTCATGGTATATATGAAGAAAAATCAGAGAAATTTGGCGAAACATTTAGAGAACTTGAAAGAGTTGTAATGCTAAAAATCGTTGACCAAAAATGGATGGAACATATAGATAATATGGACGAATTGAAAAATGGTATAGGACTTCGTGCATATGGACAAAAAGATCCAGTTGTAGTATACAGAATGGAAGGATTTGATATGTTTGATCAAATGGTTGATGATATCAAGTTTGATGTAGTAAAACTATTAATGCATGCAACTAAGAGAGATGAAGGAGCTTCGAGAAAAGAAGCAGCTCAAATTACTGATGCAAAATTACAAGAAAAAGCAGCAATAGAACTTGTTGATGGTAAACTTTCTCCAAAAGAAGGAGGTATTAATAAAACAATAGTTAATGAATCTCCAAAGGTAGGAAGAAATGACCCATGTCCATGTGGTTCGGGAAAGAAATATAAAAATTGCTGTGGAAAGAACGCATAGCACCTGTGTTTAAAGCATTTTACAAAAATTGAAAATTGGGTGACAAAATTAGGTTGTCCCCCAAACCTAAATAAAAAATTTATAAAGCTTAAAATTAAAGAAGTGTAACCTATAATTGGTGGCACTTCTTTTTTGAGAAAAAACAAAATTTATTTTAATATTTAAAAATATAGTCATCAATTTAGAAGAATTTACAAAAAAGATTGAATAATTAGGACTTATATGATACAATACAAATGTTCGTAAATACAGGAGGGAGGTCTTACAAATGAATGATACAAATGGAGATATTATAATATATCAAACAGATGACGGATTGACAAAAATAGATGTTAAAATCAACAATGAAACAGTATGGCTATCACAACAACAAATGGCAGAATTATTTGGCACTTCAAGAACAAATATCATAGAACATATAAATAATATTTATGCAGAAGAAGAATTAGATAAGGAATCAACTTGTCAGAATTTCCGACAGGTTCGAAAAGAAGGAAATAGAAATGTTACGAGAGAAATTCCTTTTTATAATTTAGATATGATAATTTCTTTAGGATATAGAATAAAATCTAAAATTGCTACTAATTTTAGAAGATGGGCAACTGAAAAATTAAAAGAGTATATGATTAAGGGCTTCACTATGGATGACGAAAGGCTTAAAGGATATGGTGGTGGTAACTATTGGAAAGAATTACTTGCTAGAATAAAAGATATAAGGTCATCGGAAAAGGTTTTATATAGGCAAGTTCTTGATTTATATGCAACTGCAATAGACTATGATCCAAAGGATAGTAAATCAATTGAATTTTTTAAAATTGTACAGAATAAATTGCATTATGCTACTCATGGACATACTGCTTCAGAAGTAATATATGAAAGAGCTGATGCCGAAAAGCCTTTTATGGGATTAACAACATTTAAAGGAGATATTCCAGTATTACAAGATGTTGTAATTGCTAAAAACTATTTAAACGAAGAGGAACTAAAAGTTTTAAATAACTTAGTATCAGGATATTTCGATTTTGCAGAAATACAAGCAATAAGGCATAACCCAATGTATATGGAAGATTATATTAAACAATTAGACATGATACTTTCTTCTGCGGGTGGAAAAGTGTTAATTGGTGCAGGTAGTGTTAGTCATAATCAAGCGATAGAAAAGGCAAAATTGGAATATAAAAAATATCAAGTTAAAACTATAAGCCCTGTTGAAGAGGAATATTTAAAATCTTTGAAACAAATTAGTAGTGAAATAGAGAAGAACGGTAAAAAATAGATATACTGTATAAACTAGCATTTAAAAATTGTGTTGACAATTTAAATTTTAAAACATATAATATAAAAAGTAAATAAAGGAAGGAAAGATAAAAATGATAATAATAAATATAATCTCTAATTGTTGTTGTGGTGGGAAATAATACTCTGTCTGTAGTAGACATGGGTATTAAAGTTCATGCCTACAAAGGGATTATATTTTATGAATAAATTATAAAACTATGTGGGCATTCTATATTACACATAGTTTTTTTGTTGTATATAAAAGATTTATAAAATCAAGGAGGTAAAAAAATGTATGAAAACCAAGAAATAATAGGTAATACGCCAATGATAAAAATTAATTATAAATATAATGGTAAAGTGAAAAATGTATTTGCGAAACTAGAATATTTTAATATTACAGGAAGTATTAAAGATAGAGTAGTTTTTTATATAATTAATAATGCAAAGAAAAGAGGACTTTTAAAAGAAAAAATGCCAATAGTAGAAGCAACTAGTGGAAATACAGGGATTGCACTGTCAGCATTAGGAGCTTATTATAATCATCCAGTTTATATATTTATGCCAGATTGGGTAAGTAAAGAAAGAATTAATTTAATGCAAGGATATGGTGCTAAAGTAATTTTGATTTCGAGAGAAGATGGGGGCTTTATAAAATGTGTAAATGAGTCAAAGAAGTTAGCAAAAGAAATAAATGGTTTTTTAGCTAATCAATTTGAAAATAATGACAATTATTTAGCACATTATGAAACAACTGGTAAAGAAATAATAAATCAAATTTCAGATAAAATAGGAGGTTTTGTATCTGGTGTTGGAACTGGTGGCACCTTAATGGGAGTAGGAGATAGGCTGAAAGAAAAATATAATGATATAATTATAACTGCAATTGAACCAGATAAAATGCCTATATTGTCTGGAGGAAAAGTAACCGGTCAACATAAGATAGAAGGAATTGGAGATGATTTCATTCCAAAATTAGTAAGTAAAAGTAAAATAGATAAAATAATGCAGATAAATGACGATGATGCAATTAATATGTCCAGAAGATTGTCAAAGCAATTAGGATTAGGAGTAGGAATTTCATCAGGAGCAAACTTGATTGGAAGTATATTGCTTGCAGACGAGATAGAAGATAATGTAGTTACAGTATTTGCAGATGATAATAAGAAATATTTATCTACTGATTTATTCAAAGACATTAATAATGATAACAAAGACTTTATTTCTAATAAAGTTCAGTTAATAAGCTATGAATTTTTGCGGAAATTTACTTTTAAATTTAAGGAACTGAAAATATTGCTATGATGCTAGCAGATTGTTTCTTTACGAGTGGGATGACGAACAACAGAAAGTTGTTGGTAGATGGGTTGAACAAAGAAAAACAGAGTGATTCTTTCTAAACTTCGGGACTGACTTTTGCCAGTCCTGAATGATTCCAAAAATAAATAAGATGCCTACATTAGTTGTTGGCATCTTATTATTTATATAGCTAATTCTTTCTGGGATTCATCAATTGTTCTATTATATGACTGAACAATTGATTTAGCTAAATTTATTTGCTTTTCGGAATATCCATTTGCTTCAAGTAAAGGTGTAAGTAAACAAAATCCATAAGTAGTTTCATCAAATATTGGTTTTCTTCTTTCAGGATGTTTACTATATTCAAATATCTTTCCAGTTTTGTCTTTAATGTAAACTTCTCTTCCTGGAATAGCCTTATAAGAAATGTCTCTATTTTTCCAAGATATAATTCCTAAACTTTCTAAATCTTCAGTTTCTATTTTTAATAAATCTTTTAATTTAGATATTATTTCCTCAACTTCTTTAGAAGCAGGATGGTTTAAGGTTATGCAATTCTCTTTATATTCTTTTTTAGAATCTGGCAAACTACACAAATCTTCTATAAACTCTTCATCAGATTTATTAGTATACATTCTATTACCATTTTCATCAACTTGTTCTTCAGAAACCATTAATCCATAATAAAATCCAAGTGCTGATTCTTGAGGAGGGAGAGACATAAGTGCTAATTTTTTCAATATTGGATCTTTGGTATTCTTAGATATATCAATTATATCTTTCAAATATTCCACATCATCAAATAAAACATACTCATCTAAATCTATTTCCTCAGGTTTTTTGCCGATATTATGAATTAGAAAATCCTTTAGAGGTGATTGTTCATCACTATTTATTAATCTATTCGCAAAACTTTTAAATATATAGTCATAACTTGAACAATAAGGATTATGATATAAATCTCTATAATTTAAAAATCTATTTTCAAAAAATGAATCTAAATTAGAGATTTGATTAGCAGAAAATACTGGTGCTAACCTAGTTTTTCCTTTTTCATCAATTATTTTTTCAATTGTAACATTACTAAAAAACTGAGATGCAATTTTAGAATTTTCTAAACTGTTTTTATGGGCAAAGAAAAATTGTAACAATTATACTATAAAACTAAGAAAAAAAGAATAGAAAATCCGAACTTAATATAGATTTGTAAACGAAGATTTTTCAATTATTACCATACTCTTTTGATTTTAATGAAAAGACGCTCAAATTGCATAAAACACTGTAACATAAATCGTTAATCTTTAATAGATATATATTATATAATCTATTAAGGAGTGACGATTTATGATATATGAAGACATAAAACAGATGCTAAGAGAAAGAGACAAAATACCTTATCCAGAATTGCGAGGAATAAATAAAAATCCAATATATGCGAAATATCTATACGACTCTTTTGCAGGAGAAATGGGAGAATTATCAGCAATTACACAGTATATATTTGAGCATATAGATAAAAAACTAGGGCAAGAAGTTAATAAAATAATGTTATTAGTTGCAGTGGATGAAATGAAACATTTTAATAAAATAGGAAACTTAATACAAGAATTAGGATTACCTCCACATTATGTTAGTGCAAAATTAAACCCATGGAACAGTAATTTTGTAAGATATGATACAGGCAATTTGAGAGAAACAATGGAATATAATATATTCACAGAAAAAGAAGCTATAAAAGAATATAAAAGAGGCATTGCGAACACAAGAAATATTAGTATACAGAAATTGCTAAATAGAATAATACTGGATGAAAAATCACATATTGAAATATTTACGAGAATAATAGAAGAAAGTTCAAAAATATAGTTAAAAAGGTGCAAAGCTAAACTATACTCAAAAAAGTAGAGTAAAAAAAGCTTGCACTTTTTCTATTGCATAGAAATCCTATACAATAAAAGCATTTGCACATGGGAAAAATTACATAAAGAAGATATGCGAACATATGTTTACAAAAACTCCGGCAGATGTTATAATAATTCTAGTGCTTATAAAGTTGGGAGTGAGAATTGTGCAAAAAATATATATGTGTATAGACCTAAAAACATTTTATGCATCTGTTGAATGTGTAGAAAGAGGATTAGACCCATTCAATACAAATCTAGTTGTAGCAGATGAGGGTCGAGGTAAAGGAACAATTTGTCTAGCAGTATCTCCTAAAATGAAAATGTTAGGAGTGAAAAATAGATGTAGAATATTTGAAATTCCCGAATCAATAAAATACATTATTGCAATGCCAAGAATGAAGAAATATATAGAATATTCTGCAAACATTTATGCTATTTATCTTAAATACTTTTCAAAAGAAGATATTCATATATATTCAATAGATGAAGCATTTATGGACGTTAGCAAGTACCTTAATATGTATAAATTAACACCGAATGAGCTAGCTAGAAAAATAATTAAAGATATATATTCTACATATGGAATAACTGCAGCTGCAGGTATTGGAACAAATATGTATTTAGCAAAAATAGCATTAGATATAACAGCAAAACACAGTCCTAGTAATATAGGTATTTTAGATGAAGAAAAATATAAAAGAGAGTTATGGCATCATAAACCACTTACAGATTTCTGGCAAATAGGAAAAGGTATTGAACGAAGACTAAATAAAATGAGAATTTTTGATATGTATGATATTGCACATAGTGACCAAAGAAAATTATATAAAGAATTCGGAGTAAATGCGGAATATTTAATAGACCATTCATGGGGAAGGGAGAGCTGCACAATTGCAGATATCAAAGCATATAAACCAAAAACAACTTCTGTTTCAAATAGTCAAGTTTTATTTGAAGATTATTCTTTTACAAAGGCAAGGCTAATTTTAAAAGAAATGGTGGAGCTAGGAAGTTTAAGGTTAATAGAAAGTAATTTAGTCAGTGATACAGTACAACTATATATAGGATATTCAAAAGATATCGTAAAAGCTACAGGAGGGACTAAAAAGTTAACAAATTGTACTAATGTATATTCAGAGTTGTTAGAAGCATTTTTAGAGATATATGACAAAACTACAAATAAAAATGCTGCTATTAGAAGAATAGGAATAAACTTTGCAAATGCAATAGAAACCAAAAATGTACAATTAAGTTTGTTCAGAGACCAAGAAAAAATAGATAAAGAAAGAAGACTTGAATTAACATTAGCAAGCATAAAAAATGAAATGGGTAAAAATGCAATTATAAGAGGTATGGATTTAGAAGAAGGTGCAACAACAATTATGAGAAATAAATTAATAGGAGGACATAATGGAGGCTAGTAGAATAAACAGAGCAAAACAATTTCTTCCTTTTGATGCTTTAAAAGGTTTTAAAGAAGCATTAAAAGAAAAAGAAGTAGAATACGAAGATAAAAAAGAGCTAACCGAAGAAACATTAACAGAATTAAATGATTGTTTTAATAAAATTGAAATAGGTAGTAAAGTTAGAATAAAGTATTACAAAAATGGAAAGTACAATGAAATTAGATGTGAAATAACAAATATAAATTATATAAAAAAGAAAATTCAGATAAATGGAAATGAAAGTATAAATGTTTGTGATATTATAAATATGGAATTGTAAAGAATTATTTTTCGATTTTTTGGTTATGCTAACATATTATGAAAGAAAAAGCAGATAGCACCAAAAAAATAGTAAATATATTCATTTCTAATTTAATAAGAGTATTATTAATATTAATTTTTATAAGAGGATGGATAATTGGAGACCATAGTCAAGACATTCTAATTATAATAACATTTATTTTGACTTATTATCCTAGTATATTAGAAAAGAAGTTTGGAGTATATCTTCCCAAAAGACTACAAATCCTAATCACTTCATTCATATTTGCATCTCAAATATTAGGAGAAATAGGAGATTTTTATGAAAAGATTCCTTGGTGGGATACTATGCTCCATACAATTTCTGGCGTTGTATTAGGACTAGTCGGATTTCTATTTGTTTATCTCTTAAATGAAAGAGGCAGTAAAAACGTAAATTTAAGCCCTGTATTTGTAATAATCTTTGCATTTTGTCTAGCAATGACACTGGGAGTATTCTGGGAATTCTTTGAATTCGGCACAGATAGACTATTAGGATATAATATGCAAAAATTTAGAATGCCGGGCGAAGATGGATTAGTAGATACCATGGAAGATTTAATAGTAAATGCACTAGGAGCAGTTATTGCTTGTGTTGTAGGGTATATCTACATTAAAAGAAAGAAGGATAATTTATTTAGTAAATATTTTTCTAAATGGTTTAAAAAAGAAAAATGAACTTTAAGGGTGTTTATTTTTCTTATAAAATATCTTTAATGTTCTGAAAAAAATATGATATACTATGAGTATAAAAAAATTATATTAAGGAGCAATTTATGAAATTAGTAGTTAAAAATTTAAAGAAAAATTTTGGGAAAAAAGAAGTGTTGAAGGACATTAATTTTGAGTTTGAAAAAGGCAAGATATACGGACTATTAGGAAGAAATGGAGTAGGAAAAACTACATTTTTCAACTGTTTAAATGAAGATATCGAAATCGAAGATGGAGAATTTTATATAGAAGATGAAAACAATAAAAGAAAAATAGAAGCTGAAGATATAGGATATGTTTTATCAACACCAAATGTGCCAGAATTCTTAACAGGAAGAGAATTTTTAAAGTTTTTTATTGATATTAACAAGGAAAGAATTAGTGCAATTAAAACAATAGATGAGTATTTTGATTTTATGAAAATAGAAAAAGAAGATAGAGACAAACTATTAAAAGACTACTCACATGGTATGAAAAACAAAATGCAAATGCTCGTAAATATAATTGCAAATCCAAGTGTTCTATTACTGGACGAACCATTAACTTCTTTTGATGTAGTAGTTGCAGAAGAGATGAAACAAATGCTAAAAGAAATAAAGAAAAATCATATCATAATATTTTCAACACATATTATGGAACTTGCGTTAGATTTATGCGATGAAATTATTATACTAAATAAAGGAATACTTGAAGAAATTGATAAGAATAATCTAGATAACGAATATCTAAAAAATAAAATAATAGAAGCTTTAAAGGAGGAACAATAAAAATGATAGACACTTTTATAAATTCCTTTAAACTTAAAAATACTTACAGAGCTAATAGTATTATCTATTCTATAAAACAGTTACCATTAATAAGAAAAATTCTTCCAGACAGTTTATATAAAAACAGGGGATTGAAAATATTTGCTAATATAATCAGTATTTTATTTGAAATATTTAGCGTTTTTATAGGGAAACTAATATATATTGCATTTATGATTTTTCTAGCGTTAAAATTTTACAATACAAATCAAGCAGATACTTTTTTACATATTTTTATATTCTTGACTTTATGTGGAGGAGTATTAAATACATATATGCTTAATCCTACCAAAGACAAATACTACGCAATTGTTCTGATGAATATGGATGCTAGAAAATATGGTCTGTCAAATTATTATTATCAATTAATAAAACTTATTGTTGGATTTTTACCTTTTACAATATTATTTGGTATGCTTGTTGGAATGCCTATATGGGTTCAAATTGCATTACCATTCTTTGTTACAGCTATTAAATTAATGATAATGAATTACAGTATTTATGACTTTAAACGAACTAAAAAAGCGAAGAATGAAAACTTACCAACTAAATTTGTTTGGAGCATTGTAGGAATATGCTTGGTTTTAGGATATGGGTTACCAGCAATAAATATAACATTCAATACTAATATATTTGCCCCTATTTTTGCATTATCTTTAATCCTTGGAATTTATAGTTTAATAAAAATACATAATTTCAAAGATTATAGAAAAATGTATAAGCAAATTTTAACAGAATCAAATGTATACATGGCAGAAAACAATACAGGAACACAAGCAATGAAAAATACAAGTCTAAATCAAATAGAATTAGACAAAGATTATACAAGTAATAAATCAGGATTTGCATATTTTCACGACTTATTTGTAAAAAGGCATAAAAAGATTTTAACAAAAGCGGTAAAAAAACAATCTATTATAATACTATTTATCATAATTGGAATAATTGTAGTATTTCAAATTAATGCTGAATTTAAAGATGTAATTAATGGAGTGTTATTGCAATATTTACCATACTTTGTATTTATAATGTACTGCATAAATAGAAGTTCTTCTGTTACGCAAGCAATGTTTATGAACTGTGACCACAGTATGCTAACATATAGAATCTATAGAACTCCAAAGGTTATATTAGGTCTATTTAAAGAAAGACTAAAAACGTTAATAGTAATCAACTTATTGCCTGCAACAATAATTGGACTTGGTTTAGCTTTATTGCTATATCTATCTGGAGGAACAGATAATTCATTAAATTATATAGTACTAGTAGTGTCAATAATTGCAATGAGTATATTCTTTTCGGTTCATTATTTAGTAATGTATTATTTATTACAACCATACAATGTAAATACCGAAATAAAAAGTAGTACATATAAAGTAGTACAGGCAATAACATATTTAGTATGTTATTATATGATACAAATTCAATTACCAACATTCTCGTTTGGATTAGCGATGATTGTTTTCTGCATAGCATATTGCTTAATTTCTTTGATTTTAGCATACAGATATGCGCCAAAAACATTTAAATTAAGAGTATAGTAATAGACAAATATTAGATTTTGATATATAATAGACAAGCAAAAATTAAGAACGAAGGAATTCGAAAAAAGGAGAATATAATGTTTGATATAGAAGAAACTTCTAAACAAATTGAAAACATCAAAAATAAACTTGCAGAAATCAAAGAAACACTTTCAATTGACAAGTTAGAAGAGGAACTTAAAATTTTAGAGAAAGAAACATTGACTCAAGAATTTTGGAATGACTCAGAAAATATGGCAAAAGTCCTATCTAAAATAAACAATTTGAAAAAGAAAATAACTTCATATAAGAACATAGAAAATGAAATAAAAACTCTTTCTGAAATGCTAGAATTGGTTGCAGAAGAGGAAGATAGTGATTTAGAAAAAGAAATTTCAGAGAATCTAAATAATGTTGAAAAAGATGTTGAAGAATTAGAAATTTCTACATTGTTATCTGAAAAATATGATGAAAATAATGCAATAGTTACAATTCATCCAGGAGCTGGAGGAACAGAGGCACAAGATTGGGCTGAAATGTTGTATAGAATGTATACGAGATGGGCTAATGATAATAATTTTAAAATAGAAGAATTAGATTATTTAGATGGGGAAGAGGCTGGTCTAAAAAGTGTTACATTTTTAGTTTCAGGTTCATATGCTTATGGATATTTAAAAAGTGAACATGGAGTACATAGACTAGTAAGAATTTCTCCATTTGATAGTGGTGGAAGAAGGCATACATCTTTTGCTTCAGTTGAAGTTCTACCAGAAATAAATGATGATGAAGATATATACATAAATCCAGATGATATAAAAATGGATGTTTATAGAGCTTCGGGTGCAGGAGGACAACATGTAAATAAAACATCATCAGCAGTAAGACTTACTCATATTCCAACAGGAATTATTGTGGCTTGTCAAACAGAAAGAAGCCAATTCCAAAATAGAGATACTGCAATGAAAATGTTAAAATCTAAACTACTAACATTAAAAGAACAAGCTAATAAAGAAAAAATAGAAGATTTAAAAGGTATTCAGATGGATATTGCTTGGGGAAGTCAAATACGTTCATATGTATTTTGTCCATACACGCTTGTAAAAGACCATAGAACCAACTTTGAAGTTGGAGATGTACAAAGTGTTATGGATGGTAATTTAAATAGCTTTATTTTTGCTTATTTGAAATATAATAAAAAAAATAATCAATAAGTATTCACAAAAATTTTTCGTTGTGGTAATATAATAGCAAATAATACAAAGGAGGATTTGAAATGGAAAAATATATTAGAAAGTTAGGTAGAAACTCTATTGTAATGTCTATTATATTATTAGTATTTGGTTTATTTATGTTTATAAAACCAATTAGCACAATTAATATACTTATGATAATCTTTGGCTCTTTTTTAGTAATTGATGGTTTAGTACATTTAGTATCTTATTTTTCTATAAAGAGTGATTATCGATTCTTTAGCTCAGAATTAGTGCAAGCTATAATCTACATTGTTTTAGGTTTTATACTACTATGCAATTATGATAAATTAGGATATTTATTACCAATTATTTTAGGAATTAGAATTGTAATAGATAGCATATTCAAACTTCAAATAGCTCTTAATATTAGAGATGTTTATGATAGTCATTGGGGATTTTTATTAGCAATGTCAATAATCAATGCTCTTTTAGGTTCAATAATTTTATTTAATCCTTTTGAATCATTAACAGTGCTTACAATGGCGTGTGGAGCAATATTAATGATAGTTGAACTAATATCTATCTTTGAAGATGTGTCAATCATTTCAAGAGTTGGAAAATTTGAGAACCTTGAAAAAGAAATAGATAAGAAAATTAAGAATGTAAAAAAATAAATTGTAAGTAGAATGTATATTTAAAAATTGTATATTAGAGTTTCTTGTCACTTGCGTCGCTGATAAAATTCTTTAAATTTTACAGCTCCAAACGCACTTCGCTAAAGTCCCTTTAGCTCGTTTGAACGCTTACGCGTGACTGCTAAACTTCTAATATACAATTTTTTTATAAAATCAAACTACAATTTATTTTTTATATTCATAAAATAATAGGTTCTATTTGTTCTCCATTTAGTGCATATTCAATTGTTTTTACAATATAGTTTTCATCAAAAACTATTGATCTAGGTTTGGTAATTGGATTATCTTGACTAAAAGGGACAAAATAGAAATTCTTTTTATTTAATAATGTACCAATATTTTTAGCGCTACCACTTAAAGCATCATTTGTAGAAATGGCTATAATCAAAGGATTTTCATTCCTTAAATGTGATTTAGCAGCCATAGTAACAGGAGTATCTGTTATACCATTAGCAAGTTTAGCAATTGTATTTCCTGTTGCAGGAGCTATTATCATAATGTCTGTTAATTTTTTAGGACCAATAGGTTCAGCTCCTTGTATAGTATGGATAATTTCATTTCCAGTTATCTCTTCAATTTGGGCTATAAAGTCTTCCGCTTTTCCGAATTTTGTATCTAAATTGTAAGCATTAAATGACATAATAGGTAAGACTTCAGCTCCTTCATCAACTAATTCTTTAATCTTAGGAATTACCTTAGAAAAAGTACAAAAAGAACCAGTTAACGCAAAACCAATTTTTAAATCTTTAAACTTCATATACCTCCTTTCATTATAATATATAATATGATTTGACATAAAAATAAGTGTAATACTTATATTACACTTAATATATTATTTAACTTGAAATTGAGATAGGGGATTACTTTCTACAGCAGTACGAACTTGATCATTATCTACATGTGTGTATATTTCAGTAGTAGATATGCTTTGATGCCCTAAAAGTTCTTGCAGTGCTCTAATATCTACTTCTCCATATTTGTACATTAAAGTTGCAGCAGTATGTCTTAATTTGTGAGTAGAATACTTTGTTGTATCTAGTCCAGCTCTTGCAAGTTCCTTTGAAACAATATTTTCAACAGTTCTTTTGCTAATTCTTTGCTTATAGCTACTTAAGAAAAGCGCTTTGTCAGAATCTTTCTTATCTTTTTTAACTCCTTCTTTAGGTCTAACATCAAGATATGCATTAATAGCATCTATACAAGCTTTATTAAGATAAATAGAACGCTCTTTATTTCCTTTACCAATAACAGTCATCTTTTGGTCATCAAATTTAATATCTGAAATATTAATTCCAACAAGTTCGGATAAACGTAAGCCACAATTTAAAAATAAAGTAATGATTGCAAAATCTCTTTCTTTATTTTCATTGCTGTCATCTGAATAGGTAAGGCTTAATAATTTCTCACTATCTTCAAGAGTTAAATATCTTGGTAATCTTTTATTTAGTTTAGGAGTTTCTAGATTTTGAGCAGGATTATCCTTCAACAATTTGGCTGTTATAGTCAAATACTTAAAAAAAATTCTAATAGTTGATATCTTTCTAGCACAGGTAGCAGGTCCACAATTACGTTTTATTGAAAGATAGGTAATAAAAGAATGTATATTTTCTTGAGTTATTTTAGATAATTGTTCTAAAGTAAAGTCATTAATTGTTATTTTATTAAAATTCTCTTCATCAGTTAATTTAAATAAGTATTTCATATATCTCAAAAACATTGTTAAATCACAATTATATTGATTGACTGATTCAGGCGATTTCTTTTTATAAGTTAAAGAATATTGTAGAAAAGAATTCAAATATTCTGGATTGTTTTCAATATTTATCATTACTTGCTCCTTCTTTCGTTTGAAGTTTTTCTTTATTATATATTAAAAATTTGAAAAAGAAAAGAGAAAATATAAAATCGCGGGTCAAAAGACCCGCTAATACTTTGGCTATTGATATGAAATATTAGAGTGCCAAAAATCTTGTGGAAGAATACATAAATTTAGACTCGTTCAGGTACACGACATCTCCGAAGCCTCCGCAAAAGGCAACTGTTATATCTTCTGGATATTTGTGGTATACAACAGGATTAGAATCTTCTATATCTCCAGCAGAAAGAATCCAAGTACCATCATTATTCTTACTGAGCAGGATAAGGAAAGAAACAAGATACATCTCGTCATAATAAGTCACCATACTTTTTACTGCCCATACTTTTGAAAAATTGTGTATCATATTTTGTGGAATTTCTTTCACTGCCGGATAGGTATTCCTGATTATTGCGATGTCAGCATCTATTTGTTTACACAAGTACTGATACATTTTCTCCACTTCTTCTCGCGTTGGTTCCAGGCTTAAGCAAAGATATGCATTACCGCCTGTTTTTTGGCTTTTATAGATTTCCGTCAGAACTTTTTGCCGTTGCATCCTTTTCCAAAACACGACATCCCGGATTTTAGGATGGCGCATAATCCACTTGTCGAGCTTGGCAGGTACTTTCATAGCATTCAGCCTCCTAATATAAAGTATACATAAATTATATCATAATACTTATTGACATTCAATCAATTTTAGCATATAAAATAATTATAAGGAATAATTAAAAGGGGATAATAAGATGTTAAAAGTATCAATTGACAATTTTTTTAAATCAATTAGTGAATGGTTTACTAGAAATAGAAAAAGAATTTTTATAGTAACTATCATTGTTGGATTCTTAGTTCATTTTGAACTTATTTCAAAAGAATTACTAGCCTATGATGGATATTGGCATTATGGCTCAATGCTAGCAAAAGGATGGGAAATATCACTTGGTAGGTTTTTAATTCCATTCTCAGATATATTTAGAGGAAGTATTGTTGTTTCAATTTTGACTACAGTATTATCTTTAATTGTAATAGGCTTTTCAGCAATATATTTAATTGAAACTTTAAAAGTCAAAAAAACATATATAAAAATAGCAATAAGCATTTTATTAGTTGTTACACCAACTATGTCTTTAACATTTATGTATCCATATACAGCATTTGGATATAGTTTGGCACTTTTATTTGCCGTACTTTCAGTATATTTTTTGAATAAGAAAAAATCTAAGAAAAATATTGTATTATCTATTGCTTGCATAATTGCTACATTAGGATTTTATCAAGCATATATGAGTCTCATAACAGCTTTGTTTGCAATAACTTTTATTCTTAAAATAATAGAAGACAAGAAGATAAATTTCAAAGAGTTTCTGGCAAATATATTTATTATTGTTGTTGGAATGATTTTATATTATGCATGCTTAATAGCCATAACAAGTATATTAGGATTAAGTATAAGTAATTATAGTGATGGAAATAGCATATTAAGTATGCAAACTTTTACTAATGTGCTTAGCTCAATAAAAAATACTTATATTACATTTTACAATTTTTATTTTACAAATAATATTCTTAATAATCTATCATGGTTTAGAAATATATTAAATGGAGTATTATTAGCGTTAATTATTGTAAATATCATAGTAATAATAATAGAAAGAAAAATATATAAATCACCAAGCAAAATCATAAGTATTGTGTTTATGATTTTAGCTTATCCTATTTTCACATGTTCTATAGAACTTGTCGCACAATCAAGAAGCATTAATTTACTGATGGCATCAGCATTATATTTACCAATCATATTGTTATTAAAACAAAATGAATTATTAAAAGAAAGTATATTTAATAATATACTAAACATATTATCTTTCCTAATTTGTTCTGTAACTATTTGGACATATATACTATCTAACAATGCTACATATGTTGCAACTGATTTATATAATAAGCAAATGTATTCAGTAGGAAACAGTATAATTGAAGAAATTAGAGAAATTGATGGAATTGAAAAAGATACACCTGTAATCATTACTGGAAAATTAAACTTTTCAATTCAGAACGATGAATTATTAGAATTAACTAATTTTGATGTAACAGATGTAAATATTTGGACATGGCAAGTTTTCTTACAGGATAATCTTGGACTTGGATGGAATATTTGTGATTATTCAGAAAGACCAGAAATAACATCTACCGAAGAATACAATCAGATGCCTATTTTTCCTAATGAAGGGTATATAAAAAAGATTAATGATGTTGTAGTTGTTAAATTAAGTTATTAGAAAATGAACAAAAGGAGTTCAATATTATGAAAAAAACAAAAATAGGTAAAAACAAAATAATTTTATTAGTATTATTAATCTTAATTATTTTAATTGTTGGAATATATCTTGGTAAAGAAATATTATTTAAAAACAATGTAGAAACTTCTAAATCAGATTATAATAATACGCAAATTGAACAAAACAATTCTGAAAATATAGAAAATGAATTATCAGAAAACAACACAGAAATCGTGGAACTATTTAAAGAATATTATGACGAAGCAGAAGAATTATTAAGTATAATGTCTTTAGAAGAAAAAATAGGCCAAATGTTTTTAGTGAGATACCCAGAAAAAGGAGTAATAGATGAGATAAAAAAATATTCACCAGGAGGATATATCTTATTTGGCAGAGATTTTAAAAATGAAACAAAACAATCAATATTAAAAGAAATAAATGATTGCCAAAATGCAAGTAAAATAAAGATGATATTTGGAGTAGACGAAGAAGGTGGAACAGTTGTTAGAGTAAGTGCATATAAAGCATTTAGAGATTCAAAATTCAAATCACCTCAGGATTTATGGGAAGAAGGAGGATTGTCCGCTATATTAAAAGATTCTAATGAGAAATCCTCATTATTGAAAAGCATTGGACTAAATATGAATTTAACTCCTGTTGCTGATGTTCCAACCAAAGAATCATCATTCATGTATAAAAGGTCTTTTGGCAGAGGAGCAAGCGAAACAGCAACATATATATCTGAATTAATAAAGACAATGAATAGAGATAATATGATATCTGCAATGAAACATTTTCCCGGATATGGTGACAACACAGATACACATACAGGAATTGCTATAGATAATAGATCACTAGAAGAATTTAAAAATAATGATTTTTTACCATTTAAAAGTGGAATAGAGGCAGAAGCACCAACCATATTAGTAAGTCATAATATTGTTAATTGTATGGATGAAAATATGCCAGCATCTTTATCAAAAAAAGTCCATAATATTCTAAGAGATGATTTAGGTTTTACTGGGCTTATAATGACAGATGATTTGGCTATGGATGCTGTAAAATCATACGTAGAAAATGGAGAAGCTGCAGTACAAGCTGTACTTGCCGGAAATGATATGATAATATCATCTGATTTTGAAACTCAAAGGAAGGAAGTTTTAAAGGCTGTAAAGCAAGGTAGAATATCTGAAGATATAATAAATATGGCAGTTAAAAGAATTCTTGCTTGTAAATATGCATACAAAATTATAACATAAAAGATAAGCACAAAAAATTAAATAATTTGTAATGTTAATACGCATTGCTTGTAGCAACGAGCTATTCTATATATAATAGTTTATATAAAAGAAAGGAGTGATTCTAAAATGTTAAAAGAAAACATAAGAACAATAAGAAAATCAAAAGGACTTTCACAAGAAGAACTTGCTATCAAGCTAAATGTGGTAAGACAAACAATTTCTAAATGGGAGCAAGGATTGTCTGTTCCTGATTCTGAAATGTTAATCTCTATATCAGAGGTCCTTGAAACCCCAGTAAGTACTTTACTTGGAGAAAATATTGCTGAGGCCAAAGTAGATGATTTGAAAGCAATTTCTGAGAAATTGGAAATAATAAACTTACAACTATCACAAAGGAAGAATGCGAGAAGAAAAATAATTCGTTGGCTATTAATTTCATTATGCGTAATCATAGTAATAACTTTCATATCTCTATTCTTATTAAATAGTCCGTACTTAAATTGGGATTATAGTAATCCTGAAAAAGCAGTTTTAGGAGTTGCTTTTCATTCAATCGAATGGCTATTTGTTAGAATAGCACCTGTTATGCTGATTGGAGCAATTGTTGGAATTTTCTGGACTCGAAAAAAGTTTAAAGCAGAACCAGTTGAATAAAATGAACAATTATGATATAACGTACTTAATATTAAATGTTAAAGGAGGAAAGAAAATGAAGAAATTAGTTGCTATACTTATTGGAGTAATCATTATTTTAGTTATTGTGCTTTGTATAATAACAGCATTATATCTAAGACAAAGGAATTTGATATACGAATATTTTGGAAATTATGATTTCAGTCTTAATTCAAATACACAGGAAAATACTGCAAGTCCAAGCATATAACAAATACATGTTGGGAGGAATATTTCTATGAGTTTACCAATAAGAAAACTTCAAAAATACTTAAAAGAAAAGTATAAAAGGACAAAGCCTGATGATATAAATAATACACAAAGGTATTTCTTAAAATTGATAGAGGAAGTAGGAGAATTAGCAGAAGTTATAAGAAAAGACCAGAGAATGATAGACAATCATATTAAAGGAACAGTAGAAGAAGAATTATCAGACGTTTTATATTATGTTTTAATGATAGCAAATACATACAATATAGATTTAGAAGACTGTTTTAGATTAAAAGAAGAATTGAACTGCAATCGATATGGGCACACGTTGAAAATAGATGATGTTAATGAATAGTATTAGTTACAGAAAGGAGAATTAAAAACTTATATGCAAACATTAATAATGTTTTTGGAAATTCTTAGTATTCCTCTACTAATTATTATTGGAGAATTACAGATAAATGAAAAAACTAAAACAATTTTTTTATTAGTAGTTGACTTTTTGTATAATAGTTTTTTAGGCTCTGTTACAGGTTTTGCAATGACTATGATATCTGTTTTAGATAGCTCATATTTATTTATCCTATCAACAATAATTATCGGATTTTTGATTTTGGTATATTTAGTTACAATAAATATGTATGTAAAAAGAAAATTAGATATTAATATCGCAATATATATAATATTAAATATAGTGGGATTTTTGTCAGGATTGTTTTTGTTTTAAAAAATGAAAAACACTAAAAAAATTATACTTTGATGTGTGGCGGGATTGTCTGCCACACATTTTTTGTATTTTAAGTAATTCAAAATATAATAATGCAAAATAAGATAAATATAAAAGCAGGAACTTACTTGAAAGCTTCCTACTTTTGTGCTAAGATAAAAACCAAGGAGAAAAAGAAAGATGATTAGATTATTTTATATTAAAAATAGATTAAAAAATAAAAAATTAATAAATGAAAATGATGATAAAATTTTAAATAAATATAAAGAAATATCAAATCTTTCGAAACAAGATATAATAAAAAAATTAAGTTCAAATGAAGAAAAAGGTCTTACTTCAAAAGAAGTAAAAAACAGATTAGAAACAAATGGAGAAAATATAGTAGTACAAGAAAAGAAGCATTCATGGCTATATTTCTTTCTAAATTCTTTTAAAGATAAATTCATACTTATTTTAGTAATACTAGCAATTATAAATGAGTTAGTATCAGATGATGGAATTGGAACAATAATAATTTTAGCTATAGGATTTGTAAGTGCAATGATAAAATTTGCCCAAAACTATTCTACATACAAATTTAACCAATCTTTAAAAAACAAAATGTTTTCAACTGCAATGGTATTAAGAGATGGAAAAGAAAAGACCATAAGAGTAGAAAATGTTGTAAAAGGAGACATTATATATCTAAATGCAGGGGCAATAATACCTGCAGATGTAATGATAATAGAAAATAAAGATTTATTTTTAAATCAATCAGTATTTACAGGCGAGAGCATTCCAGTAGAAAAGACCATATTGAGTAATAATACAAATGAAATTTTTTCCATTTCTAATATAGGCTTGATGGGAACAAGTGTTATAAGTGGAAATGCAACAGCAATTGTAATAGAAACTGGTTTTTCAACATATCTAGGAGGAATGGGAAAACAGATAAATTCAAAAAGAAAATTAACCAACTTTGAAAAAGGGATGAATACTATAACCAAATTGCTTATTAGATACATGGTTATAGTTTCCATAGCAGTATTTGTAATTTACGCTTTTATTCGTAAAGATGTGTTAGAAGCGATTTTATTTGCATTATCTGTTGCAGTAGGAATTACTCCAACAATGCTACCAATGATTGTAAATGTTAACTTAACAAAAGGTACCAAATCTCTTGCTAAGAAAAAAACACTAGTAAAAAATATACAATCCATTCAAAATTTAGGGGCAATAGATGTACTATGCACCGATAAAACAGGAACACTTACATTGGACAAAATAGTATTGCAAAAGTATATAAATGTAGAAGGAAAAGAAGATTTATCAATTTTAGAATATGCATATATCAATAGCTATTATAGTACTGGAATGAAAAATTTAGTAGATAGAGCTATTATAACTTTTGGTAATGAGCATGATATAAAATCTAAAATAGAAGATTATGAAAAAATAGATGAAATACCTTTTGATTATACAAGAAAGAAAATGAGTGTAGTGGTAAAACATAATGAACATTATAGAATGATAACAAAAGGAGCACTTGAAGAAGTATTAAAAGATTGCAATAACGTGAAAATAAATGGAGAGCATAAGCCACTTAGTAGTGAACTTATAGAAAATATAAATAAAAATGCTATGGAATTAGAAAAACAAGGAATGCAAGTTATTGCTCTAGCCTCAAGACTTGGGAATGAAGCTATTACAGATGAAAAGAATATGGCGTTTATAGGATTTGTAGCATTTTTAGATCCACCTAAAAAAGAGGTTAAAGCAACAATAAAAAAGCTAAAAAATTATGGAATTACTACCAAAATATTAACAGGAGATAATGCTTATACTACAGAAAATATATGTAATCTAGTTGGAATAACCAATGATAAGGTTTTATTAGGCAGTGAAATAGATAAAATGTCTGAAGAAGAGCTTTTAAAACAAGTTGAAGAAGTAAATGTTTTTGCTAGAATGAACCCATTGCAGAAAGAGAAAATAATTACAATGTTAAAGAAAAATGGTCATGTAGTAGGGTATATGGGAGATGGTGTAAATGATGCACCTTCATTACATAATGCCGATGTAGGAATTTGTGTTGATTCTGCTACAGATATTGCTAAAGAAGCAAGTGATATAATACTTTTGGAAAAAAGTTTGAATGTAATATATGATGGAGTTATAGAAGGAAGAAAGGTATATGGAAATATTATTAAATATATGAAAATGGCACTAAGTTCAGACTTTGGTGATGTATTTAGTATATTTATTGCAAGCATTTTCTTACCATTTTTACCATTATTACCAATTCAAATGCTAATACAAGACTTTTTATATGATTTTTCTCAAATAGCAATTCCATATGATAATGTAGATGATGAATTCCTTGCTAAGCCTAGAAAGTGGGATACAAAAGGATTAGGAACATTTATGAATGTTATGGGACCTATAAGCTCAATAATAGATGTACTCGCATTTTTAGCTTTTTGGTTTATATTAGGTTATAATTCTGCTGATATGCAGTCATATTTCCAGACAGCATGGTTCGTAGAATGTTTAATTAGTGAAACTTTAATAATATATTTTGTACGTACGGCGAAAATACCGTTTATACAGTCTAAACCAAATTCAAAATTAGTTTTTCTCACAATTGTCACAATAGTAGGAACAATATTAGCTCCTATATTATTGCACAATATATCAGCATTTAATTTTGAGATATTACCACCTAAATATTATTTAATTGTTATTATTCTCAGCATGCTATATGTTATTTTAGTACAAATAGTTAAAAAAATTTACATAAAGAAAGTAGGAGAGTGGCTATAGAATTTAAAAAATAGTCTTAAATATAAAGAAGAAAGTGAATTATTATAAAAAATTGAATTTAAATAATAATTTATGTGGGGGGATTGTTTATGGCAGTTTTAACAGTAATTCCTTTAATAGGAACTTTAGGAGGCTTATTTATAGGATTTAATGTATTGATTATTACATTACTAATATTAACAATAGTATTTGGATTAATAAGACTAGTAAAAAAGAAATTTACAAAAACATTTGTTATATTACTAATTCTAACAATTATTCTTGCATTTATAGACTATAAAATTATAAATAAGTTTGTAAATTATGATGAAATACAAAGACAAGAACAAATAAAAGAGGAAGGAGAAGAACTAATTGCTATAAAAGATTATGATTATAATAAAGTAGAGCAATACTTAAATAATGGTTGGAATCCTAACGAAACAACAAAAGCTATATATTACGCAATAAAATATAATCCAGATGGAAACAAAGAAAAAGATGAATGGAGTATATTAGAATTGCTATTAAAAAATGGGGCAAATCCAGATGTGCAAATTTATGAAAAACCACAAGGAGTTAATACTCCACTTACTTATACAACAGAATGTGGATATTATGGTGCAACAAAATTATTGCTCGAAAATGGTGCTGATCCAAATTATCAAGAATCTGACATGAATAAAAACGGATTACTTGCTTTAAGATTTTATGATAATGATAAGGCAGCAGAAACATTACAGTTATTATTAGACTATGGCACAGATTTAGATATAAGAACAACTGTAGGATATGGAGTTGACGAATCAGGTAGAGAAATGCTTAAAACTTTTAAAAATGATTATAGTAAAGTTAAAGAAAAAGTACCAGATTATGACGAGATAGTAAAAATAATCAATTATTTAAATCTTTAATATATGTGATAACTCCTATCTCTATTGGCATGAAACTTTGATAATACATACCAAAAATTATACATATTTAAAAAACATGTATAATTTTTTTGACTTTTTATACATATCCATTAAATAGCTCCTTGACATTTCATATACATTTAGACTATAATATGTATATGAAATGTCGGAGGTGTAATATGGATGATTATGAAAAAATTATAGATAAAAATAACGGAATTATATATGCTAATAAACTAGAAGATTATAAAATGAACAGACATATATTAAATTCATTGATTGAAAAAAAATTATTAAAAAGAATTGCTCATGGAATGTATGCAAAATTAGATAAAGATATAAATGAATTTTGGTTAATGGGAGAAAAATATAAAAATGGCATATACTCTCACAATACTGCTTTATATTTTTATGGAATGACTGATCGTACACCTTTACAACTAGATATGACTTTCCCAAGCAATAACAGAATAAAAAATGATTTATTAAATGTTCATTATATAAAAAAAGAGCTCCATAATGTTGGCTTAACAGAATTAAAATTAGAGGATGATTTTGTAATAAGAGTTTATAATGTTGAAAGAACTATTTGTGATATTATTAGAGATAGGAATAAAATTGACTTACAAATTTTTAATACAGCAATAAACGAATATATAAAAAGAAAAGATAAAAACCTTATTTTATTATCAGAATATGCAACAAAATTTAAAATAGAAAAAATATTAGCTAAATATATGGAGGTACTTGGATGAAAAGAAATGCAATGAGCCTAAAAGCGATTATTAATAATATTGCAAAAGAAAATAAAGTTTCAGCACAATCTGTATTACAAACATATATGCTTGAGAGATTACTTGAAAGAATATCTATTTCAAAATACAAAGATAATTTTATTCTAAAAGGTGGAATGCTAATCTCTGCTATGCTTGGAATCGATAGTAGAACAACTATGGATATAGATACAACAATTAAAGGGTTCAAATTAACGGAAGAAAATATTTCAAATATAATTAATGAAATTTGCAATATAAAAATTGATGATGGAGTTAAATTTGAAGTTCAAAAAATAGAATTAATTAGGGAAGATGATGATTATGGCGGATATAGAATAACTTTTAAAGCTACCTATATGAATTCAATGCCTGTTATTATGAAAATTGATGTTACTACTGGAGATAAAATTACATATAAAGAAATTAAGTACAGTTTTGATTTAATGCTTGAAGATAGAAAGATTCAGATTTGGTCGTATAATCTCGAAACAGTTATTGCAGAAAAATTTGAATCGATTATAAAACGAGGCATTTTAGGAACAAGAATTAGGGATTTTTATGATATATACATGTTATTAAATACTCAAACTAAAAATATTAATTTTAATATTTTAAAAGATGCTATTTATTCAACTGCTGAACACAGAAATAGCACGGATATTATTAAGAATTGGTCAAAAATTATTGAACAACTTAACAGCAGTGATATTATGAAAAAGCAATGGGAAAGATATCAAAAAAATAATTTTTATGCTAAAGAAATTAAATATGAGGATTTAATTTCAAGTTTAAGGCAGATTGGAAAAATATTGTAAATAAAAAGAGAACTATTGCAGCAAATGGAAAAACATATTAAGTTGAATATTATTACTTATACATGACTCTTTGTTTAAACTAAGTTTTTTTGAGGTTTTATAATGCAGTAGGGAGTAGGGGAAGAGCTTTTTATAATTATATTATTTAAGTGATAACTTATTTATACCAAAAAAGTGTAAAAAGTTATATATTAAAATAATTTCAGAAATAAATTATAAATAAAAAACGAAAATAAATTATAATAAAATTAAAATAATAAATTAATTTTATAAATTGAAAATTTTAATATCGAACAATTAAATTAACTTGAAATACTTATTTTTATTATAATAGTAATGAAGTTATAAATGATTATATATTGAATCCTGTATGAATATTTAATATAGTTTAGTGTAAGTGCCTAAAAATCTGGTACTTTATTAAGTATGCAAAAATGCCAAAAAATACGACGCACGAGAATCGATTTAAAGGAGTTTTTATTTTTAAGTAATATAGTTTCATTACCGCAAAATAAGGCAACAAAGAGAAATATAAGGGTTTTACAAATTTTAGAAATATTCTATAAGAAAAAATAAATACTTAGAAAATATAAAAGTAAAAATCTTATAAAATTTTTATAATTAAACAGGTTGCAATAATGTAAAAAAATCACACCAAAATAATACAGCCAAAATCATTGATTTTAAAAAGAATTAATAGTATAATAATCAAAGAATAAAACTTGAAACAAGCTAGTATCAAGGCTTACAAAAGACGGCCATATTTGAAAGGTTTTATTTTACTCCTACTTTACATTGCATGAAACTTTAATAATACACACCAAAAAATAGTATTAAGAAATAATAAAATATTGAATTTTAGGTAATTAAATGAATACTTTATAAAATATTGTATATAATAAAGAAAAGTCTATTCCGAAAACTTTTAAAATATTTACATTTTCGGAATATAATGATATACTAATTATGAGGTGAAATGAAAAATATGAAATTAATAAAAAGAGAAATGTATTTAGATAAACTAATTAATGTATTAGGAAC
>CAKNIZ010000001.1 GCA_930980855.1 uncultured Clostridium sp. | reverse complement strand
CAAGAAATTTTTGAAATTCAATGAATGAAAATCCTACAAAAAATTTATGCTATCATGTAAGAAAAGCTATCTTGACAATTTCACTATTTTCCTTTATAATAATAAACAGTTGTTATCCAATAAGCGATAAAGAAGAGATTTATTTATAATGTTTAAAGAAAAGAGATTAATTGAATAATTTTAGGTAGTTTGGACGCTAAAGACTATCTTTTTTGAACGTATAATTAAATACAAATAATATACGCAAATTTTGGTGAGAAAAAATTTGCAGAATGGGGGAAAATAGAAATTTATGAATAACACAAAGGAAATGTCTACTAATGTAGATACTAAAAGTAGAGATAGAAAGAAAGGATATAAAACCAATTATAGAAAAAACAATAAAAACAAATTAGATTTTTCATTTAAAAAGAGTAATTTAAAAATAATAGCATTAGGTGGTTTAGACGAAATTGGAAAAAACATAACTGTTTTTGAATATGAAGATGAAATTGTATTAGTTGACTGTGGGCTAGAATTCCCAGAAGACGATATGTTAGGGGTAGACTTAGTAATACCAGATGTAACATATTTAATAAAGAATAAAGAAAAAATAAAAGGATTAGTTATAACGCACGGTCACGAAGACCATATTGGAGCTATTCCTTATGTATTAAAACAAGTAAATATGCCAATATTTGCAACAAGACTTACAGCTAAATTAATAGAGCATAAATTAGAAGAACACCACTTAAGAAATAGCGTAAAATTAAATGTTGTAAACCAAGGAGATACAGTTAACTTCGGAAAAATAAAAGTAGAATTTATTAGAAGCTCTCATAGTATACCAGATGCTGTAATGTTTGCTATTCATACACCAGTAGGAACAGTTATCCACACAGGAGACTTTAAAGTGGATTATACACCAATAGATGGACAAGAAATGGACTTAGGACGTCTTGCCGAAATTGGAAACAATGGAGTATTGGCACTTCTTTCAGATAGTACGAACTCAGAAAGAAAAGGATACACAATGTCTGAAAAATCTATTGGACCAGTATTTGATAACTTGTTCGAAGGATGTAAAAAAAGAATAGTAGTTGCAACATTTGCATCAAATGTTCATAGAGTTCAACAAATAGTAAACTCTGCAGTTAAATTTGGCAGAAAAATAGCAGTTTCAGGAAGAAGCATGATAAATATGATAGAAGCTGCAAGAGAACTAAATTATATAGATGCACCAGATGATTTATTTATTGATATTGATATGATAAAAAACTTTACTGATGAACAATTAGTTATAATGACAACTGGAAGCCAAGGTGAGACAATGTCAGCCTTAACAAGAATGGCAAATGGGGAACATAAAAAAGTAACGATAACAAGTAATGACTTAGTAATAATATCAGCAAATCCAATACCAGGAAATGAAAAATCAGTATCAAAAGTAATAGACCAATTAATGAAAATAGGATCAGAAGTAGTATATAGTGCTTTAGCAGACGTACACGTTTCAGGACACGCTTGCCAAGAAGAACAAAAACTAATCATGGCATTAGTTAGACCAAAATACTTCATACCAGTCCATGGAGAATATAGACAATTAATGGCACATAGAGATACTGCAATAGAAATGGGAATACCAAAAGAAAATATATTCCTTACGAATAATGGAAGAGTGCTAGAATTAAATGAAGAAGAAGCGAAATTCACAGGAACAGTTCCTGCCGGAAGAGTAATGGTAGATGGACTAGGCGTTGGAGATGTAGGAAATATAGTATTAAGAGATAGACAACATTTATCTCAAGATGGTTTAATTGTTATAGTAATGACAATGGATAACCAAACCGGAGAAATAGTATCCGGTCCTGACGTAATCTCAAGAGGATTTGTATATGTAAGAGAATCAGAAAACTTAATGGAAGATGTAAAAGCATTCATTCGAGAAGAAATCCACGACTTAGAAAATAGACATGTAAGAGACTGGTCAACAATAAAATCTACATTAAAAGATGATTTAAGAGACTTCATATTTGATAGAACAAAAAGAAATCCGATGATTTTACCAATTATTATGGAAGTATAATTTTTAATTAGGGACGGTCCTTAATCAAAAATTTATAAATAAATATAAAATAAAAAATTAATTTGGGGGCAATTAATTAGAAAGGAAGTATTATGCCCCGTATAGCAAGAAATCAATATAATGGAAAAATTTTTCATATAACAGTAAAAGGAATAAATAGTGAATATATTTTTGATAACAATGAAGATAAGACAGAATATTTAAAATTATTACATGAAAAAAAGATAAATATAAATATTAAAATTTTAGCATATTGCATTATGAATAATCATGCTCATATTTTATTGAAATGTGAAGAAATTAGTGAAATATCCGAATTTATGAAAAAAGTTAATACAGCTTATGCAATTTTTTATAATAAAAAATATGATAGAGAAGGATATGTATTTAAAAATAGATTTTACTCACAATCAATAATAGATAGAAAACATTTATTATCTTGTATTACATATATTCACAGAAATCCTGTAAAAGCTAATATTGTAAAAAACATGAATGCATATTCATTTTCGAGCTATAATGAATATTTTTATAAAAATAAAAATGTAATTATTTCAAAAGATGATATTATTAGACTAATATGTGCGCAATATGATGAGGCGGATTGGAAAAAATTCAGGGAATATCATTTGAAAAGGAATTTAATAGAATATGAATTTGATGAGAAAATAAACTATCAAGAACTAATAAGTGATTATAAAAAATATTATACTGATAGAGAAATAATTGAAAAATTATTAAAACAATTTAATTGCTCAAAACAAAAAGTTGCCGAATTCATGAAAACAACGGTATACGATATAAATAAAATTGTAAAAAAATAATTTTTTGAAAAAGGTCCGTCCCAAATTAAAAATAAGGAGGTTAAAATGGATTATAAAGATTTAGCGGAAGTTATTTATCCAAATGCAAAGCCAATTGAATATTATGAAGAAAAATATGGACCAAGAGATTTACCTCAAGGAGCGGAAGTTACTAGATTTGCACCTAGTCCAACAGGTTTTGTTCACATCGGAGGACTTTATCAATGCATAATAAATGGTGCTATAGCAAAGCAATCAAATGGTGTTTTTTATTTAAGAATTGAGGATACTGACCAAAAAAGAAAAATAGAAAATGGTGTAGCTCAAATTATTGAAGCTCTTGCGAAGTTTGACTTTATTCCAGATGAAGGTATGATTTCTGAAAATGAGGAGAAAGGTAATTATGGACCATACAAACAAAGTGCAAGAAGAGAAATTTATCATTCTTACGCCAAGTATTTAATCGCTCAAGGTAAGGCATATCCTTGTTTTGCAACTCCGGAAGAGATTGAAGATATTCGTAAAAGGCAGGAAGCGGCTGGATTAAGGACAGGATTTTATGGAGTATGGGCTAAGTACAGAAATTTGCCAGTTGATGAAGCTATTGAAAGAATAAAAAATGGTGAAAGTTTTGTTATTAGACTTCGTTCAAATGGTAGAGAAGACAGAAAAATTAAGGTTAAAGATGGAGTAAGAGGACAAATTGAGTTTCCTGAAAACGACCAAGATGCCGTTTTAATAAAAGCTGATGGATTACCAGTATATCATTTTGCCCATGTTGTAGATGACCATTTGATGAAAACTACTACTGTTGTTCGTGGAGAAGAATGGATTTCTTCAACTCCTCTTCATATTGAGTTATTTAATGCTTTTGGATTTAAAGTACCTAAATATGCTCAAGTTCCAAGCATTTTGAAAGAGGAAGATGGAAAGAAAAGAAAAATTAGTAAAAGAAAAGATCCAGAAGCAGCAGTTGATTATTATCATAAAGAGGGTATCCCAAGTGATGCTGTTAATGAATATTTAATGAATATTATTAATTCAGGTTTCGAAGGATGGAGAAGAGCTAATCCAGATAAAAAAATGTCTGAATTTAAGCTAGAATTATCTAAAATGGGAGTTAGTGGAGCCGTATTTGATATGGTAAAACTTTTAGATGTATCTAAAAATATTATTGCTAAATATTCTGCAAAAGAAGTTTACAATTTTGCGAATGCTTGGGCAAAACAATATGATGATAAACTTGCTAAATTATTGGAAGATGAAGAATATTCGTTAAAAGTATTTGGAATAGAAAGAGAAAATTCAAAGAAACCTAGAAAAGATTTATCAAAATGGTCAGAAGTAAAAAACAACATTATTTATATGTTTGAAAGACCAGAATTTTATGATTTTGACAAAATTTCTGGCGAAGATGCTAAGAAAGTCATCACAGAATATTTGAAAGTCTATAATTATGATGATGATAAACAAACTTGGTTTGATAAAATAAAAGATGTTGCTGAAAAATTAGGATATGCTAGAGAAGTAAAAGAATATAAACAAAATCCTGAAAATTGGCCAGGACATGTAGGTGATGTAAGTACTGTTATAAGGATTGCATTAACAGGAAGAAGAAATACTCCAGATATGTATGAAATTATGCAAGTTTTAGGAAATGAAGAAGTACAAGAAAGACTTAAAAAACTTGTATAGAAAGGAAAATAAAAATGGATAACGCTTTTTTTAATAGTTTGAAAGTAGATATTAAACCTTTATCAGCAGTACAAGAATTTTTACAAATAGCAGAAATACTAAAAAAAGAAGGTATAGACATTTCTAGAGTAAAACAGAAAAAAGGAGGCAGAAATGATCAAAGATGGACTGTTTTAAGTGATGTGTGGCCAGACGAATTTACCTGTAGGCAGATGAGTATTAAATATCCAAATTTGAAATTAGACTATCCAATAGGAAGAAAGATAAATGAAATATCAAAAATTTTAAAAGGCAATAATAGTGGATATAAAGTTTCTGATGAAGAGATGGTAAAATTACAAAAACTTTTTGAAAGAAAGAAATCTGCTAATAAAGAGCTTTTGCAGGTTTTAAGGATTATTTCACCAGATTTTACCGCGAAAGCAGAAAGTATAAAGGATTTAGTATTAAGAACTAACGGAAAAGCTATAACTTTAGGACAATTATATTATGACTCTTTTATATCAAGTCACACTCGAGATTTATTAAAGGAAATGGGTTATGAACATGATTTTCCACTAGGACAAAGAATTATTAGAGCAAGAAGATTAGTGGATGGCAAAATAAAAGATGATAGTTTGTCTGATGAAGAGAAAGAAGAACTAAAAAGTTATATTGGCATATCTAGAAAATATAGTATAGAAAAATAGGTGATGAATATGGAATACAATTTAGGAGACTTAGTTAGAACCAAAAAAGCTCACCCATGCGGGAATAAAGAATGGGAGATAGTGAGAGTAGGAGTGGACTATAAGCTAAAATGCTTGAAATGTGGAAGAGTTGTGATTTTACCTAGAGAAAAAGCGTTAAAAGCAATTGTTAAAAAAATAGATATACAATAATTCTTTAATATATAGTTTATATAAAATTGCATATTTTAAATTTATTTTTTCCTTGTTGTCGAAACAAGTTCTCCAAGCTGCGTGGAACTGCAAAATTTAAATATGCAATTTTTAATATGAAAAATAAAATCTATATATAAAGCAAAAAATGTTGAAATCTTAAGATTCTATTAATTGGTCAGTAATTATTGACATTAATAGAAAAGGCGTCATATAATATTAATAAGGGGAAAATTTAATCGGAGTGAAAATTATGAATGAAAGATTAAAAACAGTAACAAAAGCATTACAAGATACTGAATTTATAGATATTATAAATGAACTAATCAATAATGACAAAGTAAAGGAAATGGAAAATTATAGACAACATTATGATATATCAACATTTGAGCATTGTCTAAATGTATCATATATTAGTTATAAAATATGCAAATTACTAAAATGGGATTATAAATCAATGGCAAGAGCAGCAATGCTACATGACTTATTCTTATATGACTGGAGAGAAAGTAAGAAAAAATTAAATTTAGAAGGATATCATGCATTTGTTCATCCAAAAATAGCATTAAAGAATGCAGAAGAGACTTTTGAACTAAATAAAAAAGAAAAAGATATAATATTGAAACATATGTGGCCAGTTACATTTTCTTTACCTAAATATAAAGAAAGTTATTTAATAACATTTGTGGATAAATATAGTGCTATTCAAGAGTCGATTGGATATTATAAAAAGCAAATGGAAGCAAAAAGACTATATAGATACGCGTACATATTTCTATGCTTGATATTCCTAGGCAAAATTATATAGAAGGAGAGTTTTATGATAAAAATATTGGTAAATGGTTGCAATGGAAAAATGGGACAAGAAGTAGTAAATGCAATAAATAATAATGAAAAGTTTGAAGTACTATGTGGTGTAGATATGGCTGATAACGGAAAATATATTTTTCCAGTATATAGTAAACTGGAAGATATTAGAGAAAAGCCAGATGCGATAATAGATTTTTCAGTACCTAAGGCTACAATGAATATTTTAAAATATGCTATGGAGCAAAAAATTCCAATAGTAATAGCTACTACGGGACTTTCAAAAGAAGAAAATGAGTATATAAAAGAATGTAGCAAAGAAATACCAATATTTCAATCAGCTAATATGTCATATGATATAAATTTAATGAAAAAAATTGTTGCAGAAGTTGCAAAAATGTTATCAGATACTGATATTGAAATAATAGAAACTCATCATAATAGAAAAATAGATGCTCCTAGTGGAACTGCTTTAGCTCTTGCAGGTAGTATAAATGAAGCATTAGGTAATAGCAAAGAATATGAATTTAATAGATTTGCAAAAAGAGAAAAGAGAAACAAAAATCAAATCGGATTTTCATCTATTAGAGGAGGAAATATAGTAGGAGAGCACACAGTTAGTTTCTTTGGAGAAAATGAAACATTTGAAATAACTCATAGGGCATATTCAAGAGGAGTATTTGCAGAAGGTGCACTAAAAGGTGCAGAATTTCTAGTAAGACAAAAGCCTGGATATTATACAATGGAAAATATTATATAATTTTATTTAATTAAAGAAATATAAAAATGGTATATTTAAATTTTGAAGTTCCGCGCAGTTTGGAGCTATAAAATTCTTTGAATTTTATTAGCGACAGTAAGGAACAAAGAATTTAAAATATATCATTTTATTATTATTAATATATTAATTTTTATAAAATTTTACAATCTTTTTTCAATTTCTTCCCAAACTTTTTCAGTATAGATCTTTCTTTCAGAAGAGAAAGGTAGAAATACTAAATCATGTAATGGATTTAAAGAATTTTGTAAATCTTCACAAGCTTTATCAACTTTAGTTATAGCAATTTTATCAGCTTTATTAGTAATAATAATACACGGAATATTTTGACTAATAATATAATTGTACATTAATCTATCATTTTCAGTAGGTGCATGTCTAATGTCTATTAGAAATACAATTAAAGAAATGTTTTTAGATTTAGATAAATATTCCTCAATAAAATTGCCAACTTCTACTTGCTGAGCTTTAGACATTTTGCTAAAACCATAACCAGGAAGGTCAACAAAATAAAAATCGTTATTAACACTATAAAAATTAATTTGTCTAGTTTTTCCCGGTTCACTGCTAGTCCTAGCTAATTTTTTTCTATTAAGCATTGTATTAATAAAAGATGATTTACCAACATTAGACTTTCCTACCAGTACTATTTGAGGTAAATTATCATTTGGATATTGTTTAGGGGATGTAGCAGAAATTACAAATTCAGCGTTTTTTATTATCATAATAAGTCCTTTCATTCAATTAGGGACGGTCTTTAAACAAAAATTTTTTCAAAAAAGGACCGTCCCTAATTAAAAATTATTTCTCCAATTTTTTTATTCCACCCATATAAGGCCACAAAACTTCAGGAATATCTACACTTCCATCAGGATTATAATGGTTTTCTAATAAAGCAATTAACATTCTTGGTGGTGCAACTACAGTATTGTTTAAAGTATGAGCAAAATAGTTGCCTTTTTCGCCTTTTATACGAATTCCTAAACGCCTAGCTTGAGCGTCTGTTAGATTTGAACAGCTTCCTACTTCAAAATATTTTTTTTGTCTAGGACTCCAAGCTTCTACGTCACAAGATTTAGCTTTTAGATCAGCTAAGTCACCACTACAACATTCTAAAGTTCTTACAGGTATATCCATACTTCTAAATAGTTCCACAGTATATGACCATAATTTGTCATACCAATTCCAACTATCTTCGGGTTCACAAACAACTATCATTTCTTGTTTTTCAAATTGATGTATACGATAAATTCCACGTTCTTCTATTCCATGTGCGCCTTTTTCTTTTCTAAAGCATGGAGAATATGAGGTCATTGTATATGGAATATTTTTTTTATCTAATATTTGACCTTTGAATTTTCCAATCATAGAATGCTCACTAGTTCCAATTAAATATAAGTCTTCTCCTTCTATTTTGTACATCATTGCATCCATTTCTTCAAATGACATAACACCATTTACAACATCTCCATGTATCATAAATGGAGGAATGCAATATGTGAATCCTTTATTTATCATAAAATCTCTAGCATATGTGATTACTGCTGAATGAAGTCTAGCAATGTTGCCCATTAAATAATAAAATCCATTTCCAGCAACTCTACGAGCAGCATCTAAATCTATTCCGCTTAATCTTTCCATAATATCTGTATGATATGGAATTTCATAATCTGGAACAATTGGCTTACCAAATTTCTCTATCTCGACATTATGAGAATCATCTTCTCCAATTGGAACACTGTCATCAATGATGTTAGGAATTTTCATCATTCTTTCTTTGATTTCATTAGAATATTCAGCTTCCAATTTTTCATTTTCTTCTAGTTTTTTATTAATCTCTTGAACTTGTTTTTTTATGTTTTCAGCTTCATCTTTTTTTCCATTTTTCATAAGCATACCAATTTGGCTACTTAAAGAATTACGCTGACTTCTAAGTTCGTCGCCTTTTAAAGTTGATTCTCTAAATTTCTTATCAAATTCAATTACTTCATCTACAAGTGGTAATTTGTAATCTTGAAATTTTTTCTTTATATTTTCCTTTACTATATCAGGATTTTCTCTTAAAAATTTAATGTCTATCATTATAACACCTTCACTTAATTATTTTTTATATTATGTAACTATTTTATCATCAAATATACATTTTTACAATATTTTTTGGGATTTTTTTGCATATTTGGAAATTCTACTGAATATAATAGAAAGAGGGAAAAGGAGGATTTATGGAGGAAAGATTTTTAAAGGATAAAGTTTTGATTGAAATTACAGAGGAGGAAGAGAAGAAAGATATTTTAAGAAATATTTTTCATACAAAAGCAGAACTTACAAATGCAAATAAAAATTTTGAGTTCGCAAACACAAATGAGCTTATAGACTATTATGTATATAAAATTAAATCTATGCAAGCTCAATTAGATAGTTTAATAAAGCTTGCAAAGGAAAAAGGAATTGAAGTAGAAAAATTGGCATAATTTTAATTTGTCCATCATACATTTGATTAGGTGATGATGATGGATGTTACTTTTATAGTTTCTTTTATTACATGTATAATATTTTTATTGATATTTGGAAAAGTCTTATTGCTTCCAATGAAAAAAATTACAGCATTAATACTTCATTCAATTTTAGGAGGAGTATTAATTTGGATTATAAATATAGTAGGAACTTCTTTTGGCTTTCATATAGGACTTAATGTAATTTCTGCTGTAATTGTTGGAATATTAGGAATACCAGGGGCAGTATTACTAGTACTATTAAAGATCTTTTGTGGAATAGGCTAAATCATTGACAATAATAAAATAACTAATGTATAATTCCAGAAATGGAGGAAAATATATGGTATCAATTAAAAATTTATTTGAAAATGATGATGTAAGAACAATTGAAAAAAGAGATAATATCTCAGTAATAGAATTTCAAAGGGATGTAAGTGTAAATAAGCTTACTGCAATTAATGAATATTATGCAGCAAAAATGAATGTAAGAAGAAGACAAGTTTTAATAGAATTAAATAATAGCGAATTTGTGACTAGTGCAGGTGCTATGCAATGGCTAGTTGGAAATATAGAAAGCAAAACAGATGTAAAAGGGGTAGGAGACTTTCTAGGAAAAGCTATTAAAGGAAGTGTAACTAAAGAATCAGCTGCAAAGCCTAAATACTTTGGAACAGGGCTTTTGGCTTTAGAACCTACATATAATTACATATTAATTGAAGATGTTGGTTCATGGAATAATGGTATGGTACTTGAAGATGGTATGTTTTTAGCATGTGACGGTAATATAAATACAAATGTTGCAATGAGGTCAAACATTTCTTCAGCAGTTTTAGGAGGAGAAGGATTATTTAACCTAAGACTAGATGGAAGAGGATTAGTAGTATTAGAAAGTCCAGTTCCTAGAGAAGAATTAATTGAAGTAGAATTAGATAATGATCAGATAAAGATTGATGGAAATATGGCAATTGCTTGGTCTGGCGCTTTGAATTTTACTGTTGAAAAATCAACAAGAAGTTTGATCGGTTCAGCAGTTGCAGGAGAAGGATTTGTAAATGTTTATAGAGGAACAGGAAAAGTATTAATGGCTCCTGTAAGACCTGAAACAGTAAGTAATATATTAAATTATAAATCAAATGTTAGACCATAAAATAAAAACGATTTTGTAATTCTTTGTGTGTCGATACGCTCTAAACGTATTTCAATTCACAACTCATTATAGAACTTAAATATTGTATATTCAAGATTTTGCAGTTTCGCGCAGTTTGGAGGACTTTACGTCCGACAGCAAGAAACAAAAAATCTTTGAATATACAATTTTAAAGTATCTCATAACTGTTGTAAATAAAGTGTTTGAACACTAACTTATAGTTACAAAATCGTTTTGTTTATAAGTTAAAATTTTATTTATTCAACTGTAACAGATTTTGCTAAGTTTCTAGGCTTATCAACATCTAATTTTTTATTTTTAGCAATGTAATAAGCAAATAGCTGAAGTGGAACAACAGAAAGTATAGGAGAAAGCATTGGTGAGCATTCTGGTATTTGAATATTACAACTTATTTTTATATCAGGCAAAGTTTGATTGCTTACAACCATTACATTTGCCCCTCTAGTAATTACTTCTTCTAAATTACTCATTGTTTTCTCAACCAAATTAGGATTTGTAGCAATTCCTATTACTGTTACACCATTTTCAATTAATGCAATTGGTCCATGTTTTAATTCACCAGCTGCATATGCTTCTGAATGAATGTAAGAGATTTCTTTTAATTTTAAAGACCCCTCCATTGAAACCGCATAATCAGTATTTCTTCCTATAAAATATAAATCAGGTTGAGTATAAACTTTTTTTGCAAATTCTTGTATTGTATCAGTATCATCTAAAATTAACTTTAGTTTTGCTGGAAGTTCTAATATTTCAGTTTTAAAATCTTCTAATTCTTTAGAAGAGTATTCTAAACACTCTGCAAAGTATATGGCTAAAATATTTAATAAAACTACTTGGCAAGTGTAGGCTTTTGTTGAAGCAACTGCGATTTCAGGACCAGCATGTGTATAAATTGTGTAATCAGCAATTCTAGTTATTGAACTACCTATAACATTTACAACAGCAAGAGTTTTGCAGCCAGCATCTTTGGCAAGTTTTAGAGCAGCTATTGTATCTGCAGTTTCACCAGATTGGCTTATAAATATACATAAAGTATGTTCATTAAGTAGAGGATTTCTATATCTAAATTCTGAAGCCATATCTACTTCAACTGGAATTTTGCAAAAATGTTCAAAAGTATATTTTGTTGCTAAACCTGCATGCATTGCAGTACCACAAGCTACAATGTATATTTTATTAATATTTTTTAAATCTATATCAATATCTTCAAAATAACATTTTTCATTAGGCTTTAATCTTGAACCTATTGTTTCCATAACAACTTGAGGTTGTTCATAAATCTCCTTAAGCATGTAATCTTCAAATACGCCTTTTTCACTACTTGTAGCATCCCATTCAATATCTTTAATATCTTTAGTTATAGTTTTTAAAGTACTATCATAAAAAGTTATTTTGTCTTTTTTTATAGTAGCTATTTCTTTATCATCTAAGAAATAAAATTTTGTGGTATAATTTAAAACTGCTGGTATATCTGATGCAATATAGTTTTCATTATCTCCAATTCCAATAACTAATGGACTATCTTTTCTTGCAACTATAATAGTATCAGTTAATAAAGGTGATATAACTTCTATTGCATAACTTCCTTTTAAATCTTTTATAGCTAAAGAAACAGCTTTTAATACATCTTTTTCAGTTTTATAATAATATGAAATTAAATTTGGTATGACTTCTGTATCTGTTTGAGATTGGAAAGTATAACCATTTTTTTCTAACATATTACGAAGTTCTGTATAATTTTCAATAATTCCATTATGAACTACAGCAAATTGCTTTGTATTGTCTAAATGTGGATGCGAATTTTCTTTTGATGGTATTCCATGAGTTGCCCATCTGGTATGAGCAATTCCTATATTACCAACTAGATTAGAAAGTTTAGGATTATCTTCTAAATTTTTAACTCGACCTTTATCCTTAACTACATCTAAAACATTTTTATTCAAAACGCAAATACCGGCAGAGTCGTAACCTCTGTATTCTAATGAAAGCAATCCTTTAATAAGCACTGGTACAGCTTTCTTAGTACCAATGTATCCTACTATTCCACACATATTATGGACCTCCTATAATGTATTTTGTCCACAAAGGCTAATAATATTGCTTTGTTATATTATTGCTAATATTTTTTTACAATATTTCTGACAATAGCATGCCATAGAGTATCCGCCGAATATTTCGATAACCTCTATCCTCGTCAACAGCAAAACTGCCCAGGCGCTAATATATTATTTATATATTTTATTTTTTGTTTCTATGTGAACATAGTATATAATATATACTATATTTGAAAAAGTTGCAAGAAAATTTAGATTTTTTTATCTAATTGACAAAAAACAAAATATTTATTATTCTAATAATATAAAAAATAATAAGGTGGTCTTTATGTATTTTAAAATATACGATACAGTAATAGGAAAAATAATTATAGAAGAAAGTGAAGAAAAAATTTCAAGAATAGAAATAGTAAATGGAACAGAAAAGTTTGAAGGAAAAGAAGAGAAAGAAACAGAACTTATAAATAAAACATATAAAGAATTGGATGAATATTTTAATAGTAAAAGAAAAAAATTTGATATTCCATTAAAAATAGAAGGAACGGAATTCCAGAAAAAAGTTTGGAATGCACTTTTAGAAATACCATATGGTGAAACAAGAAGCTATTTAGATATAGCGAAAAGAGTAGGTAATCCTAAAGCATCAAGAGCTGTTGGAATGGCGAACCATAATAATAAAATAATCATTATAATTCCATGTCATAGAGTTATAGGTAGTAATAAAAAATTAGTTGGGTATGCTGGAGGGTTAGACGTAAAAGAAAAGTTATTGAAATTAGAACAAAATTGTAATTAAAAACTGACAATAAAGACACATGTAAATTAAAAAATAATTTGCACGTTGGCTTTATTTTTATGTCGAAATATGCAATAATTTGGCGTACGATTTAACTTGCAATTTTGAATATCATGGTATAAAATGGAAACATAATATCTAATCATATAATTTTAATTCAATAAAATTTAATTCAAAATTTTAAATCATAAAATCTTTGTTATTACAATTTACAGATATCATATTTCTTTAAAATTGTATATTCCAAGTTTTTTTGTTTCTTGCTGTCGGACATAAAGTCCTCCAAACTGCGCGAAACTGCAAAATCTTGAATATACAATCATATGAATTTAATAAGAGTCTATGAATTGTAATTATTTAGCTGATAATATCCCAATTTCATTGGCTTTATTATTATGCAATTATTGATTTATTCTTGAATTTTTGCTAAAATATAGTTATAGAAAAATAGATTAAGAATAAATATAGAATTATAGGAGGTATTCAAAAGTGGAATATAGATATAAACCAACCGGAGTTTGTTCCAAAGAAATGATTTTCGATATTGAAAATGGAATAGTTAAAGACTTAAAGGTTATAGGTGGATGTGATGGAAATATAAAAGGGGTTGCTTCACTTATAAAAGGAATGCCAATAGAACAAGTAAAAGAAAAATTAAAAGGTATAAAATGTGGAATGAAAGGAACATCTTGTCCAGACCAAATTTCATTAGCATTAGAAAAATATCAAAAAGCCAAGTAAGAGGAGTAAAATATAATGAACTATATATTAAGAGATTTGGCTTCATCAGAAAAATTTAAAAAATATATTAATGAAAAGACCTATCCGATAAAAATATCGGGTCTTGCTTTCGTGGCAAAAGCACAACTAATTGCAGCAACTTATGAGGAAAAAAGAAAACCAATATGTTTAATCACATATAATGAAATACAAGCAAAACAAATAGTAAAAAACTTAAGCTATTTTTTAAATGATGTAAAATACTTTCCAAAAAGAGAAATTGCAGCATATGATTATGATGCAGAAAGCAATGATATTGAATATGACAGAATTGAAATACTAAATAATATTTATAACAAGAAGGCAAAAATAATAGTTACTACAATAGAAGCTGTTATGCAAAAAATGATATCAAAAGACGTGTTGTATCAAAATATACTAAAACTAAAAATTGGAGATACAATAAATCATGATAGTTTGAAAAATAAATTAGTACAAAATGGATATAAAAGAGTTGACCTTATAGAAAATAGAGGAGAGTTCAGTGTAAGGGGAGACATTGTAGATATCGGAATTGCTGAAAATGAAGGTATTAGAATAGAATTTTGGGGAGATGATGTAGATTCTATTAGAACTTTCAGAATATCTTCACAAAGGTCAAATGAAATGATAAAAAACGTCGTTATATATCCCGCTTTTGAAAACATATTAGAAGATTCAGTAGAAAAAGTATGTGAAAGAATAGAAAAGAATAAGAAAAAATATGATTTAGAAGATATTGAAATAATAAGAGAAGGTGAATATGCCTCAAAAATAGATAAGTATTTTAATGAATTTTACACAAGGCAAAATACTTTTATTGACTATATAAAAGATTATGAAATTTTTACAGATGAACCAGAAAAAATTAATCAAAGAATAAATGCTATACAAAAGGAAAATGAAAGCTTAATAAAATCATTAATTGAAAAAGAAAGAGATGTTCCTGAAGCATTAGAAAATATTAATCAATATGTATATAACCTAGATAAAACAATAGAGTTAAAAGAGGGAGACACTTTAAAAAATGACTTTCACACAAAAGAAGTAAACTTATTTAAAGGAGACGTAAAAAATCTTGAGATTGGTATAAAAGAGGCAATAAAAAGCAAAAAGAAAGTGGTAATTTTAGCAGGAAATAGTGATAATGCTGAAAAAATAAAAAAGGCACTTGAAGAAGATGTTGTTATAACACCTAATATAGATGATATTATATTAAAACCAGGAGAAGTAGTTATTTCAGAAGGTGCACTTACAAATGGATTTCAAGATGAGGATACAAAACTTTTAGTTATTAGTAGTGATGAATTTTTTGCAAAAACTAAAAAAACTAAGAAAGTTTCAGATACATTTAAAAGTGGAGAAAAAATAGTATTTGCAGACCTTAAAGTTGGAGATTACATAGTACATAGAAATCATGGTATAGGTATTTTCACAGGAGTAAATACAATTAAGGAAGATGGAGTAACAAAAGATTACATTCAACTTAAATATAAGGACGGAGATGTGCTATATGTACCAACAGATGCATTAGATAATGTACGAAAATATGTTGGCTCAGAAGGTACATTAAGGCTTAATAAATTAGGAACAAAAGATTGGGAAAATACTAAGGCAAAAGTAAAAGGTAATTTAAGAGCAGTTGCAAAAGAATTAATAAATTTATATGCAAAAAGAGAACATACTAAGGGTTTCGCTTTTTCTAAAGATAATGTTTTCCAAAGACAGTTTGAAGATAGTTTTCCATATAAAGAAACAAATGACCAATTAAGATGTATCGAAGAAGTAAAAAAAGATATGGAAAATTCAAGACCAATGGATAGACTTTTGTGTGGAGATGTAGGATATGGTAAAACAGAAGTTGCCATAAGAGCAGCATTTAAAGCCGTCATGGATAGTAAGCAAGTTGCATATTTAGCTCCAACAACAATTTTAGCCAGTCAGCAATATCAAGAATTTAAAGAAAGAATGGAAGAATATCCTATAAAAGTAGAACTGTTAAATAGATTTAGAACTAAAAAAGAGCAAAAAGATGTTGTAGAAAAATTAAAAACTGGGGAAGTAGATATCGTTTTAGGTACACACAGAATATTAAGCAAAGATGTGGAATTTAAAGATTTAGGTTTACTTATAATTGATGAAGAGCATAGATTTGGTGTAAAAGATAAAGAAAAAATTAAGCATTATAAAAATACTGTAGATGTATTAACAATGACAGCAACTCCAATTCCAAGAACACTTCAAATGTCAATTGTAGGTATAAGAGATATGTCAGTCATTTACGAACCACCTCAAAATAGAAAACCAATTCAGACTTATGTATTAGAATATGATAAGGAAGTAATAAAAGAAGCTATCACTAAAGAGCTAGAAAGAGGAGGACAGGTATTTTACATATATAATATAGTTGATACAATAAGTGTAAAAGCATTAGAACTTCAGAATTTAGTACCAGAAGCCAGAATAGCTTATGCGCACGGAAAAATGTCTGGAAAAGAAATAGAAGAGATAATGCAGGATTTTGTTGATGGGAAAACCAATGTATTAGTTTGTACGACAATTCTTGAATCAGGAATAGATATTCCCAACGCAAATACAATAATAGTTGAAAATGCAGATAGATTTGGATTAGCACAACTTTATCAGATAAGAGGAAGAGTTGGAAGAAGTAATAGACAAGCTTATGCATATATTACTTATAGAAGAGACAAAATGCTATCAGAAGATGCATCTCAAAGATTAAAAGCAATAAAAGAATTTACGGAATTTGGTTCTGGATTTAAAATTGCAACAAGGGATTTACAAATAAGAGGGGCAGGAAGTATATTTGGAGAAATGCAACATGGACATATTGAGCAAGTTGGTTATGATATGTATAATAGATTATTAGATGAAGTTGTAAAAGAAATGAAAGGCGAAAAAGTAGAAGAGGAGCCAGAAATATCAATAGACCTAAATGTTTCTTCATATATACCGGAGGAATATATAGAAAATGCTAGTCAAAAAATAGAAATATACCAAGATATAGCGAATTCAAGAACTGAGGAAGATATTCAAAATATCATTGATGAAATAATAGATAGGTATGGAGAGATGCCTACAGAGGTAAATAATTTAATAGAAATTGCAAGAATTAAAAATCTGTGTAGAAAAACAAATATTATAAAACTTCAACAAAAACAAAATGGAGTAGTAGCGTTTTTTAAAAACATACCTGATGAAATGCTAGAAAAAATAATTGAAAATTATGGCTCAAAAGTAAGATTTTCACCTGGTGAAAAGCCTTACATAACATTAAAAATAGAAAAAGATACTATGAAAGAAATAAAAGAGTTCCTAGAAAAAATAAAATAAAAGCAGGCTCTGGCTAAAAGTAGTCAGAACCTGCTGGAATTAACCCCTTCGTTTTTGCTTAGGGGCAGGGGGTGGGCCAAGTATGAGCCAATCGTCAGAATACCACTTACCAATTATTTTTCCACGTAAAGAGGAAAACAAAGAGGGCTTCTTACGATCTTCTTTCTGTAAATACGGAAAGTTAATCCTTTTGGCCATAAAATAGCCTCCTTTTAAGTTTTCTTCTAAAGCGAAGTAATATAATTATAGCATATTGGATATAAATTTGCAATAAAAGAGGTAAATGAGATATGGTAATTTCAAGTAAAGAAAATAATATAATTAAAGAAGTAAAAAGACTAAAAGAAAAGAAATATAGAAATGAGAAATATATAATTGAAGGACCTAAAATGATAGATGAAGCAATTCAAGAATCTGTAAAAATAGACATAATTGTAATGACAGAAGAATTTGCTAATCATAATCAAAAATATGTAGAAAAAATAGATAATTATAAATTTATTCTTGTTACTGAAAATGTATTTAAAGAACTCACAGATGTAAAAACTCCACAAGGAATTTTAGCTGTTGTATATAAGAATGAAAAAAGAAAAATTGATAAAAATGCTGATTATATTATGGCACTTGATGATGTGCAAGACCCAGGAAATATTGGAACTATAATTAGAACATTAGATAGTGCTAATATAAAACAATTAATAGTTTCAAAGGGAACAGTAGATGCATATAGTCCAAAGGTTGTAAGGTCAACAATGGGAGCAATATTTAGAATTCAAATAATAGAAGTAGAAAATTTGCTAGAAACTTTGAAATCATTAAAACAAAATGGATTTGAACTGGTTAGCACATCTTTACAAACTGACAAAAATATATATGATATCGACTATAATAAAAAAATAGTTATAATCGGAAATGAAGCCAATGGTGTTTCAAAAGAAATACAAGACATATCAAGCTATAAAGTAAAAATTCCAATGTTGGGGAAAACAGAAAGTTTAAATGCTTCTGTTGCAGCATCAATAATGATATATGAGTATGTAAGAGAAAAGATTGAGGGAATAATATGAGATTAGTAGTTCAAAGAGTAAATAATTCAAAAGTTGAAGTTGATAATAAAGTTGTAGGAAAAATAGATAAAGGTTTTATGGTTTTAGTTGGAATAGGACTAAATGATACGGAAAAAGAAGCGGAATATTTAGCAAAAAAGTTATTAAATCTTAGAGTTTTTGAAGATGAAAATGGAAAAATGAATTTAAATATAAAAGATGTAAAAGGCGAACTTCTTTTGATATCTCAGTTTACTTTATATGCAGATTGCTCATCAGGAAATAGACCATCTTTTATAAATGCTGCAAAACCAGATAAAGCAAATAAGATTTATGAATATTTTTGCAAAGAATGTGGAAAAGAAATACATGTAGAAAAAGGAGTATTTGGTGCACATATGGAAGTAAGTCTTCAAAATAGTGGTCCAGTTACCATTTTGTTAGAAAGATAAATACCTAATTAAGCTAAAACTATTGAAAAACTGGTAAAAAATAAGTATAATAAATAAAGCAAAATAAAGAAGAAGGAAGATAGCTATGTATAGAAATCATAATTGCGGAGAATTAAATATAAAAAATGTAAATGAAGAAGTAATGCTTGCAGGATGGGTACAAAGAATAAGAAATCTTGGCTCTATGCAATTTGTGGACTTAAGAGATGAAAAAGGTATTACACAAATTGTAATAACAACAGAAGAACTAAAAGAGCAAATGGAAAATGTGAATCCGGAATCTGTAATAAGTGTAACAGGTACTGTTGTTGAGCGCTCTAATAAAAATCCTAAAATGCCAACAGGAGAAATAGAAATAGAAGCAAAGAAAATAGAAGTATTAGGGAAATGTAAAAGTATATTACCTTTTGAAATCAACTCTGAAAAAATTGATATAGAAAATGTTAGAGAAGATTTAAGATTGCAATACAGATATTTAGATTTAAGAAATGAAAGAATTCATAACAATATTTTATTGCGTTCAAAAGTCATGAAATCTCTTAGAAATAAAATGGATGAATTAGGATTTACTGAAGTACAAACTCCAATTTTGGCTAATTCATCACCAGAAGGTGCAAGAGACTATTTAGTACCAAGTAGATTACATAGTGGAGAATTTTATGCTCTTCCACAAGCACCACAACAATTTAAACAACTTTTAATGGTCTCAGGATTTGATAAATATTATCAAATAGCACCATGTTTTAGAGATGAAGATCCTAGAGCAGATAGAGCACCAGGTGAATTTTATCAACTAGATTTTGAAATGTCATTTGCAACACAAGAAGATGTTTTCAAAGTTATAGAAACTGTAGTACCAGCAGTATTTAAAGAACATACAAATTGGAAAGTTGATGAAGGACCATTTGTAAGACTTCCTTACAAAGAAGCAATGGATAAATATGGAATTGATAAGCCTGATTTAAGAAATCCACTTATTATTCAAGATGCAACAAATTTATTTAAAAACACAGAATTCAATGCATTCAAAAATAAAACTATAAAAGTAATTATAGTTCCAAAAGGTGGTAATCAAGGAAGAAAGTTCTTTGATAGTATGACAGAATTTGCTATAAATGAAGCTGGAGCAAAAGGTTTAGCATGGGTTAAAGTAGATGAAGAAAACAACTTAACAGGAGGAATTGCAAAATTTATAACTGATGAGATAAAAACAGAATTGGGAGCAAAAGCAGGAGACAGTATATTCTTTATTGCAGACGAACTAGAAAATGCACAAAAAATAGCTGGATTAGTTAGAATAGAGCTTGGAAAAAGATTAGATTTATTAGAAAAAGATGTATATAAATTCTGCTTTATTGTAGATTTTCCAATGTATGAATATAATGAAGATGAAGGAAAAATAGACTTTAATCATAATCCTTTCTCAATGCCACAAGGTGGAATGGAAGCATTAAATACGAAAGAACCATTAGATATATTAGCATATCAATTTGACTTAGTATGTAATGGATATGAAATGGCATCAGGGGCTGTTAGAAATCATGACCCAGAAATAATGCTTAAAGCATTTGAAATAGCTGGTTATGAAGAAAAAGATATTATACAAAAATTTGGTGCTTTATATACAGCTTTTCAATATGGAACACCACCTCATGCAGGAGCAGCACCTGGACTTGATAGAATGATTATGCTTATTGCTGATTCAACTAATATTAGAGAAGTTATAGCATTTCCAAAAAATAAAAAAGCAAGAGATGTTATGATGAATGCACCAAGTAAAGTAACTGAAGAACAATTAAAAGATGTACATATAGAAATAAGAAAAGAAGATTAATAAATTTTATTAAAGTTACAATTCACAGTGGTATAAAATGTTTTAGAATTGTATATTCAAAGATTTTTTGTTTCTTGCTGTCGGACGTAAAGTCCTCCAAACTGCGCGAAACTGCAAAATCTTGAATATGCAATTTTATTAACTTAATAAGAGGCTGTGAATAATAACTTATTAAATTTACTAATCGTACTTTTTTATAGTAAGCATCTTGAAAAACGACTAAGTTTGTGGTATAAAATAATAGGAGAAATATATGAAAAATATAAAAGACTATAATTTAGAAGAACTAAAAGAAGAGCTTACAAAATTAGAAGAAAAACCATTTAGAGCTGAACAAATTTTTAAATGGCTGTTTGTAGATAAAGTAAAAAGCTTTGATGAAATGACAAATTTGTCATTGAATTTGAGAGAAAAACTAAAACAAAACTATGATATTTGTAATTTTGAAATAGTGAGAAAACTAGAATCAAAAGATGGTACAAAAAAATACTTATTTGGTTTAAGTGACGGAAATGCTATTGAATCAGTACTTATGGAATATCATTTTGGAAAAACAGTATGTGTTTCTTCTCAAATAGGATGTAAAATGGGGTGCAAATTTTGTGCTTCTACGGGAATACCATTTGTAAGAAATTTAACAAGTGGAGAAATTGTGGAACAAATATTAGCGATAGAGCAAGATATAGGGAATAAAATATCAAATGTAGTTTTCATGGGAATAGGAGAACCTTTTGATAATTATGACAATGTAATAAATGCAATAAAAATTTTAAATAACCAAAAAGGATTAAATATTGGAGCAAGACATATAAGTATATCAACAAGTGGAGTAGTACCTAAAATATATAGGTTTGCAGACGAGAAAGTACAATGCACGTTATCTATTTCACTTCATAGCGCAAATAATAAGACAAGAAGTAGTATGATGCCAATTAACAATGCATATAATATACAAGAGTTGATAAAAGCTTGCAAATATTATATAGAAAAAACAAATAAAAGAATTTCATTTGAGTATGCATTAGCTAAAGATAATAATGATAATCAAAAAGATGCAGATGAATTGGTAGAATTATTGCAAGGAATGTTATGCCATGTTAATTTGATTCCAATAAATAAAATAGAAAATGGAAAATACATAAAAAGCTCAAATGAAAACATAATAAAATTCAGAGATTATCTAAATAGCAAAGGAATTACAGCAACTATAAGAAGAGAATTAGGCTCTGACATAGAAGCTGCATGTGGACAACTTAGAAGAAAAAATTTAGACAAGGGAAAGAAATAGGAGGAAAATTAATGAGGGCTTTTGCGACTTCTGATGTTGGCAAAACTAGACAAATAAATGAAGACTTTTATTATATTTCTAGCGAATATGAGCCAATAAAATTATTCATTGTAGCAGACGGAATGGGTGGATATAACGGAGGAGAAATTGCAAGTAAATTAGCAGTTGAATCTGCACGTAGATATATTCAGAGTAATTTTGAAAGTGCAAAGAATGATAAAGAAAGCTTACTTAATTTAGTAAAAAATAGTTCAATGTATGCAAACATGATAGTATATGAAAAGGCTATGAAAAACGAAGAACTAAAAAATATGGGAACAACATTGGATATATGCTTAATTTACGAAAATAAAGCTTTTATATCACATATAGGAGATAGTAGAGTATATAGAATTAGAAAAGATTTTATGAGAAGGCTAACAAAGGACCATAGTTATGTTCAACAACTAGTTGATGAAGGAAAAATTACAAAAGAAGAAAGTGTAAATCATCCTAAAAAAAATATGCTAATAAAAGCTTTAGGTTGTACAGAATATATAGAACCAGACGTTACGGTTAAAGGATTCATAAAAGGTGATATAATGCTTATGTGCACAGACGGATTAACCAATATGATTCCAGAAAATGAAATATTAAAGATATTAAAAGAAAACTTAGATAATCCATCAAAAGTATTAGTGGATAAAGCAAATGAATTAGGTGGATTAGATAACATTACAACTGTAATCATAAAGTAAGGGAGAATATGTGATTATGAATTTAATAGGGAAAATAATAGGAAATAGGTATGAGATTTTAGAAGAAGTAGGCCTTGGAGGAATGGCTACTGTATATAAAGCAAAAGACCATGTATTAAATAGACTTGTGGCTGTTAAAGTTCTAAAGGATGAATTTACAACAGATGCGGAATTTGTAAAAAGATTTAATACAGAAGCTCAAGCAGCAGCTAGTCTTTCGCATCCAAACATTGTATCAATATATGATGTAGGACATGAAGAAGAAAATAATCTTTATTATATAGTTATGGAACTAGTCCAGGGAAAAACATTAAAAGAAATAATTAATAGTGAAGGAGTACTTACTTGGAAATGGGCAGTAAATATTGCTATGCAAATTGCTTCAGCATTAGAAATGGCGCATAAAAGAGGAATAGTACATAGAGATATTAAACCACACAATATAATTATAACTGAAGATGGAATAGCAAAAGTAACAGACTTTGGAATAGCAAAAGCAGTTTCAAATTCTACAATAACAGCTTTTGGAACAACAATCGGGTCAGTGCATTATTTTTCACCAGAGCAGGCCAAAGGTGGATTTACAGATGCAAAATCTGATTTGTATTCACTAGGTGTCGTAATGTTTGAAATGCTTACTGGAAAAGTACCTTTTGATGCAGATACACCAGTATCAGTAGCATTAAAACATATGCAAGAAGATCCAAAAGAACCAGTGGAATTAAATTCAGATATTCCAACAGCAGTAAATCAAATTGTAGTAAAAGCTATGCAAAAAGAACCAACAGCAAGATATCAAAATGCTACAGAAATGCTACATGATTTAAGCAAAGCTTTAAAAGACCCAGACGGAGACTTTGTTATAATAGAAAACAAAGATGGTGGATATACAAGAGTAATGCAAGCTATAAAGGATGATCAAATAAATGAAGGAAAGAAAGAAGAAGTAAAAACAAAGACAAAAACTAATTTCTTTATAGAACATCCAAAAGCTAAAATAGCAACTATAATTTTAGGATTAATTTTACTGTTTGTAGTAGTATTCTTAATTACAAAGATTGCTATAGATGGTGGAATAACTAAAAAAGTAGACATGCCAAACTTTGTGGGAAAAACACTTGAAGAGGCTCAAACGATGGCAGATGATTTAGATTTAACTATAGAAGCTGAAGAAGTTGCAAGTAGTGATGTTGAAGAAGGTAAAATAATTTCACAAGATCCAGAATATAGTGAAACAAAAATAGAAGTAGGAACTACTATAAAATTAAAAGTAAGTAAAGGACCTGAAACTGCTGAATTACCAAAACTAGAAGGTATGAAAATAGAAGATGCAAGAGTTACAGCAGAAAGTTTAGGAATAACTTTAGTAGAAGAAACAGAAAATAGTGACAAAGTAGAACAAGGAGTTATAATTAAACAAGATACAGCTGTAGGAACATTAGTAAAATCAGGAGATACAGTTACAGTACATGTAAGCGCTGGGGCAGAAAAAGTTAGAGTACCAACAGTAGTTGGAATGGATGAAGGAACAGCAGTAGCAACACTAAAAAATGCCGGATTAAATCCAACAGTAAAATATGAAAGTCATGAAGATAAAGAAGAAGGAAAAGTAATATCTCAAACTATTGAAGAAAATACAGAAGTTGCTAAAAATTCAGCGATTGAAATAGTAGTAAATAAAATTGAAAAAGAAGAAAAGACTATTAGAATATCAGTAAATGTAAATTCAATAGTAGGAAGTGGTTCACAAAATAGCAACACAACAAATACAGCAGGAACAAATCAAGAAGATACTGTGAATGTTACTATATTAATAGATGGTGTAGAAAGAACACAAGAAAATGTAGATGTAACAAATAATGCTTATGTGTACACATATAAATCAACAGGAACACATGAAATTACTGTAAAGGTTGGCTCTTCATATACTAGAACAAGAAGAATAAACTTTGACGAATCAGACAATAATAGACAAGTAATTTTTGATAGAAATACAACTAGTGACTAGGATTTGTGTTAGAATTTATAGCTTATTAATTTAATAAAAAATGTATATTTGAACTTCTGGTTCCTTGCGGTCGCTGCTCAAATTCTACGAATTTGCCAGCTCCAAACGTACTTCGCTGGAATCCTTCCAGCTTGTTTGGACGCTTGCGTGGAACTGCGAAGTTTCAAATATACATTTTATTTATAATAGGAGTAATAATGAATGGAATAATAATACAGAATATTTCTAACCAATATAAAATAGTTGATGAAAATGATAATATTAAAATATGTACTGCTAGAGGAAAATTCAAAAAGGATGAAATAACTCCAGTGGTTGGAGATAGAGTAGAAATAGAAAATGATGTAATAATAAATATTAAAAAAAGAAAAAACTATATAAAAAGACCTAGAATTGCTAACATAGAGCAAATTGTTTTTGTTCTTTCAATGAAGGATCCAAAACCAGACATTTTACTATTAGATAAACAACTTGCATTCGCAGAAAATCTAGGAGTAGAAAGTATAATTGTTTTTAATAAGTGTGATTTAGAAAGCGGAGAAAATCTTGCAAAATTATACAAAAAAGTAGGATATAAAACTGTACAAATGCAGGCAAAAAATAGAATTGGACTTGATGAACTAAAAAAATATTTGAAAAATAAAGAATCTGTGTTTTCAGGAAATTCAGGAGTAGGAAAATCTACTATCATAAATGCGTTGTTTGAAAAAGATATAACTGAAGAGGGGCTAATAAGTAGCAAAAATAAAAGAGGTAAAAATACAACAACAGCAGTAACATTATATGAATTAGAAAAAAATACATTTATAGCAGATACACCAGGATTTTCAACTTTTGATATTACTGAGATAGAATATACAAATTTAGACAAAAAATTTAAAGAGTTTAAAAAATATATTTCAGATTGTAAATATGTAGGATGTAGCCACGTATTTGAAGATGCGAAAGAATGCGGGGTAAAAAAAGCAGTAGAAGATGGAAAAATATCAGAAACAAGATATATCAATTATAAAAAAATATATGAAGAATTAAAAGAAAAGTATAAAAGGAGATATGATTAATGGAAATATCAACATCACTTTTGAATGTAGAAGAAAATAAGATAGTTCAAACAATATACGATTTAGAAGTAGCCCATACAGATTATTTTCATATAGACGTAATGGATGGAAGATTTGTAGAAAATGATACATCTGAAAAAATGAGAAAATATTGCGAATACCTAAATCAAATTACAAATATTCCAATTGATGTGCACTTTATGGTATCAAATATAAAAGAATATATAGATAGTTATGTTATATTTAATCCTCATATTCTAACATTTCATTATGAAGCTTGCAAAAATAAGGAAGAAGTTAATCAATTTATAAATTATATTAAAGAATATGATTGTAAAGTAGGCCTTGCTATAAAACCAAATACTAGTATAGAAGAAATAAAAACATTTTTGCCAAGAATAAATATGCTTCTTATAATGTCTGTTGAACCTGGAAAAGGTGGACAGAAATTTATAGAAAGTACAATTTCAAAAATAGAGGAAGCAAAAAAAATAATAGATGAATTAGAATTAGAGACAGAAATAGAAGTTGATGGTGGAATTAATTTAGAAAATGCAAAACAAGTAAAAGAAGTTGGAACTACTATAGCTGTAGCTGGTACATCAATTATAAATTCTAAAGATTATAAATATACTATTAAAAATATGAAATCTGTTTAAAATATACAACTTTTATAAATTAAAACCAAATATTGGTAACTGCAAAACTACAAAAGTATATAAAGTCGCAAGTATTGCTTGCATAATCTTTCCAATAACATATGGCTTTATAGAAAGTTTTTCTTTGGACACTACACTTAATATTTGAAGCATAATAGAAAGACCAGCAAAACCTAATAGAAAAGCGCATATTAATATATTTATTGAAATTTGTTTTACATGAATGTTACTAACAACATTTAGACCATTTGTAAGCTCAATGATTCCTGTTATAATACCAGATACGAATTCAGAGTCACCAAAAATGTGAGATATAAAATTTAGTAATCCTGAATTTTTAAGTATAGAAATAATTACTGAAAATATAACTACGAAACCGCCAATCATTAGAATTGTTTTTATACTACTCATAATGCTATTACCTAAAACTTCGCCTAAAGAAGAGAAGGTAATAGTTTTTCTATTATTTTTTATAATTCTATTTTGAATAGAAACACTATCTTTTTTAAAAAACTTACCTAAAATAATTCCAACTGAAATAGAAGCTAGAATATGAGTAAGTAGTAAAATTAAACCAATTGTAGTACTTCCAAACATAGATATACCAACAGTTCCAACAATAAATAATGGACCAGAATTATTAGTATAAGCTAGCATAAATTCTGCTTCTTTTTTTGTACAAAGTCCTTCTTTATAAATCTGACAGACAGTTTTAGCTCCAACTGGATATCCACTAATCATTCCAAGAACAAACGGATATGCACTAATTCCTGGGACATTAAAAATAGGTTTCATAAATCTGTCCAATTTTCTACCTATAAAATTAACTATGTTGGTATAGCTCAAAAGCTCAGTTGCTACTAAGAAAGGAAATAATGATGGGACTACAGAATTAGCCCATAAACTAAGTCCGGATTTAGTAGCTACTAAATTACTGTTAGAAAATATTAATAGGAAAACTATAAATAATAAAAATAAAATTGGTAAAATATTTCTCTTTAAGGAAATGCAATAAAACTTAAAATTTCTCATGATATAAATATATTCGGAAATAAAATGGGATATGCTATAAAAAGTAAAGAAAAATTATTAGCAATATTTTGGAAACTCAAACATACCTTGTTTTTACTCCGCTCATATGGTATAATTTTATTGGAAGGAAAGAGAAATGTTTAATATAGAAGAAGAGCTAAAAAAGCTACCAAATAAGCCTGGCGTATATATAATGCATGATAAAAATGACAAGATAATATATGTTGGTAAAGCTATATCATTAAAACGAAGAGTGACTCAATATTTTAGAAAAAATAAGAAAACTCAAAGAATACAAAACATGGTAGCGTTAATAGACCATTTTGAATATATAGTTTGTGACAATGAGGCAGAAGCTTTAGTATTAGAATGTAATCTAATAAAAAAGAATATGCCTAAATTTAACGTCCTTCTTAAAGATGATAAAACATATCCATATATAAAAATAAATGTAAAAGCAGATTTTCCAGATGTATATATTACTAGAAAAATATTAAATGATGGAGCGAAGTATTTTGGACCATATCCGAACTCCGGAGCTGCAAAAGAAATGTGTGAATTCATAAAATCAAAATTTAAGATTAGGCAATGCAAAAGTTTTAAATATAAAGATAGAGCTTGTTTAAATTATCATATAAAAAGATGCTCTGCACCATGTATGGGATATATTACAAAGGAAGAGTATCACAAGCAAATTGACCAAATCATATCCATATTAGAAGGAAAAACAGATAATGTAAAAAAAGAATTACAAGAAAAAATGGAAATAGCAGCTAAAAATATGGAATATGAAAAAGCAGCAGAAATAAGAGACCAAATAAATGCAGTAGAAAGAATTTCACAAAAACAAAAAGTTTCAAATATATCTGAAAATGATATTGATGTTATAGGATTATATAGAGATGAATATGAAATTTGCATAGAAATATTTTATGTAAGAAATAGTAAAATGGTAGGAAGAGACCATTTCTTCCTAAAAGGATTAAATGATGAAGAAGACAAGGAAATAATATCTGATTTTATTAAACAATACTATGTTGGAAGAAGTTTTTTACCTAATAAAATCATGATAAAAGAAGATATTGAAGATAGAGAACTTTTAGAAATATGGTTAACACAAATGGCAGAAAGAAAAGTTGAAATAAAAGTTCCACAAAAAGGTGAAAAATTAAGATTAGTTGAAATGGCTGAAAACAATGCCGAGATCACATTAAAGAATAAACAAAAAGGTAATCAGCATATCATCGTAGATATGAAAGAAGCACTAAAATTAGATAGATTACCTAGAAGAATAGAATGTTTTGATATTTCAAATATCTCAGGAACATATATGGTTGCTGGAATGTGTGTAATGATAGATGGAGTTATTAAAAAGAATTTGTCTAGGAGATTCAAAATAAAAACAGTATTTGAACAAGATGACCCAAGATGTATGGAGGAAGTAGTAACTAGAAGACTAAGACATTCAATAGATAAAGAAGATGATGGATTTGGAAAACTTCCAGATGTTATATTTGCAGATGGAGGTATTACACAAATAAGAGCAATTTTAAAAGCTATTCACAATTTGGAAATAGAAAGTGAAAAAAGCCTTGACATAAGAGTATTTGGAATGGTAAAAAATGATAAACATAGAACTAGAGCACTAATAGATGAAAATAGAAATGAAATAGAAATTTCAGAAGATATGTTTAATTTAATAACTCAATTCCAAGACACTGTTCATGATACAGCAATAGGATATCATAAATTTTTAAGAGACAAATCTATGAGTAAATCTGCATTAGACGATATAAAAGGAATAGGAACTACTAAAAAAGCACTTTTATTAAAAAAATTTGGAAGTGTGCAAAAAATAAAAGAAGCAGATATAGATGAAATTACAAAAGTTAAAGGTATAAATGAAGAATTAGCACGAAAAATAAAAGACGATTTAAGTAATATTTAATAAGCTCCCAGAATATAATTAGTATTGAAACTAATTACAAGGGGGAAAATTATGAGTAAAAAAATTATAACAGGTTTAGTAGTATGTTCAGTTATTGTACAAGCAATACTTTTTGCTTTACTTTATCAATTTATACAACTATTAGGAACCTTATGATGGAGGCAAAATGGAAGTAGCAAATAAATGGCAAGATTACGAAATATTAGATATGGCAAATGGAGAAAAACTAGAAAGATGGGGAAATATAACCTTAATTAGACCAGACCCACAAATTATTTGGAAAGAAAAAACATTTTCAGAAAAATGGAAAAAAGCAGATGCCAGATATGTGAGAAGTTCTACAGGAGGTGGAAGTTGGACATATAAAAATCAGGTTCCAAAATCATGGAAAATTACATATAAAGACTTAACATTTAATATAAAACCAATGGGATTTAAACATACTGGCATTTTCCCAGAACAGGCCGTTAACTGGGACTGGATGATGAATAAAATAAAAGGAAGTAAAAGAGAAATAAAAGTATTAAATTTATTTGCTTACACAGGAGGAGCTACTGTTGCATGTTTAAAAGCAGGAGCTTCTGTTTGCCATGTTGATAGTTCAAAAGGAATGTGTGAATGGGCGAAAGAAAATGTTGCTACATCAGGTTTAAAAGATAGACCAGTAAGATTTTTAATAGATGATGTTGTAAAATTTGTAAATAGAGAAATAAGAAGAGGCAATAAATATGATGGAATAATAATGGATCCACCTTCTTATGGAAGAGGTGCAAATGGAGAGGTTTGGAAATTTGAAGAAAATATTGCACCTTTAATAGAACTTTGCATGAATGTATTATCAGATAAACCATTATTCTTTTTAATTAATTCATATACAACTGGAATTTCTAGTCAGGTATTAGAAAATTTATTGAGAATAAATATTCCTAAAAGAGTAAATGGAAAATTTAGTAATGGAGAAATTGGACTTCCAATGACAAATTCAAAACTAATATTACCATGTGGTATTTATGGAAGATGGGAGGAATAAAAATCCCATGAAAGTAATATATGAAGATAATCACATAATAGTAGTAGAAAAAATGGTGAATATTCCATCACAAGCAGATAAAACTGAAGATGTGGACATGCTTAGCATTATAAAAAGTTATTTAAAAGAAAAATACAACAAACCAGGAAATGTATATTTAGGATTAGTACATAGATTAGATAGGCCTGTTGGTGGAGTTATGGTATTTGCAAAAACATCAAAGGCTGCATCAAGACTCAGTGAACAAGTAAGAAATAAAACTTTCAAAAAAGAATATTTGGTAATTTGCAATGGAAAAATGGAGAAAGAAAAAGATACACTTGTCGATTATTTGTGGAAAGATGAAAAGAAAAACACAAGCTATGTAGTAAAACCTACCAAGAAAAATGCAAAACAAGCAATTTTAGACTATGAAGTATTAAAATATGATAAAGCTCAAAACCTTTCATTATTAAAAATGAATCTACACACAGGAAGACATCATCAAATAAGAGTTCAGTTATCTAGTAGAATGCATGCAATATATGGAGATAATAAATACCACGGAAGAGGTGCAGGAACTGGTATTTGCTTATGGGCATATAAATTAACTTTAGAACATCCAATTACTAAACAAGAGATGACATTTGTAGATTTTCCAGAGAAAAAAGGTATGTGGAGATTAATGGAAGGAATAAAATGATATGGGAAGAATAGAAGAAATATTAAAAGAAAAACAAAAAACGCTAGATGAGATGACTTACTTAGACCATCAAATTAGTGCAATAGATGAAAGAGTAAGAAATAGGGCGTATACTGCTGAAGAAGAAAAGGATGACGAAGAACTAGAATCTGAAAAGGCCGAAAAAAGAGTAAGGTTTGAAGAATTAGAAGAAGAACTTGTAGAAGTGTTGCAAAAACCACAAAAGGCAAGAGAAGTGCAAGAGGCTTTAAGAAGGAAAAAAAGAGAATTGATGGAAGCAGCAATGAGTAGTTGTGACAAAATAGATTTATATATTACATGGCTTAAAGAAGCAGAAGCAAAATTAGAAGAACGAAATAGAGAAGATGATAGCCAAGAAAGATAATATTATAATCTACTATTGCCTTTTTATATAATTATTTATATAATTAGTGCATAAACTTAAAGAAGAAAATTTTAAGATACAAGGAGGAAAAGCATGGCTAAGGAAATTACTGAGGAAGAAAAGCAAGAGATAAAAATAATGATTGATGACTTAGTACAAAGAGCGAAAAAAGCATCAAAAGAATACATGAAATTATCTCAAGTAGATGTTGATAGAATTATAAAAGCAATGTCAATGGCTGGAGAAGAGCATCACATGGAACTTGCAAAACTTGCAGTTGAAGAAACTGGAAGAGGAATATATGAAGATAAAATAACTAAGAATATGTTTGCAACAGAATACATTTACCATAGTATAAAATATGATAAAACTGTTGGAACAATTTCTGAAAATGAAGAAGAAGGATATGAAGAAATAGCAGAACCTGTTGGAATTATAGCAGGAGTTACACCTGTCACAAATCCAACATCAACAGTAATGTTTAAGTCTCTTATTTCTGCAAAAACAAGAAATGTTATTATATTTGGATTCCATCCAGGAGCTCAAAAGTGTAGTGCTAAAGCAGCAGAAATAGTTAGAGATGCAGCAATAAAAGCAGGAGCACCTGAAGATTGTATTTTATGGATTGAAAAACCATCAATAACAGCAACTAATATGCTTATGAATCATCCAGACGTAAATTTAATATTAGCAACAGGTGGAACAAGTATGGTTAAAGCAGCATACTCTTGTGGAAAGCCAGCTTTAGGTGTGGGTCCGGGAAATGTACCTTGCTATATAGAAAAATCAGCAAAAATAAAAACATCTGTAAATGATTTAGTAATGTCAAAATCTTTTGATAATGGAATGATATGTGCTTCTGAGCAATCAGTAATTGTAGATGAAGAAATACATGAAGAATTTGAAAATTTAATGAGAAAAGCAGGATGTTATTTCTTAAATGAAGAAGAAACAAAAAGATTAAGAGAGAAAATGTTTGATGAAGATAAACTTAATAGCTTTGTAGTTGGGAAATCTCCATATAACATAGCAAAAATGGCAGATATAGAAGTTCCAGAAAATACAAAAGTATTAGTTTTAAAAGAAAATGGTGTAGGAATAGAATATCCGTTTTCTAAAGAAAAATTAAGTCCAGTTTTAGCATATTATATAGTCAAAGATTCAAAAGAAGGAATTGACCTAGCAGAAAAACTTATTGAATTTGGAGGAATGGGACATTCAGCAGTTATACATTCTGAAAATGAAGAGGTTATAAAAGAATTTTCAAATAGAGTAAAAGTAGGAAGAATCATTGTAAATTCACCATCATCACATGGAGCGATAGGAGATATATATAATACAAATATGCCATCTCTTACACTTGGTTGCGGAACATTTGGAGGAAATTCTACAACCTCAAATGTGTCTAGTGTAAATTTAATAAATGTAAAAAGACTAGCAAAAAGGAGAGTTAATATGCAATGGTTTAAAGTTCCAAATAAAATATATTTTGAAGCAGGTTCACTAGGATATTTAGAAAAAATGCCAGATATTTCAAGAGCATTTATTGTAACAGATAAGGCAATGGTAAGCTTAGGATATGTAGATAAAGTTTTATACTACCTAAGAAAAAGAGAAAAATATGTACATTCAGAAATTTTCTCTGATGTAGAATCAGACCCATCATTTGATACAATAAAAAAAGGTGTAGAAATGATGAATAACTTTGGACCAGACGTAATAATAGCAATAGGAGGAGGAAGCCCAATAGATGCAGCAAAAGGAATGTGGCTTTTCTATGAGCATCCAGAAGCAGATATAGAAGGTATGAAACTAAAATTCATGGATATTAGAAAAAGAACATATAAGTTCCCTAAACTTGGTGTAAAAGCTCAAATGGTAGCAATACCAACAACATCAGGAACAGGTTCAGAAGTAACATCTTTTGCAGTAATTACAGATAAAGAGAAAAATAAAAAATATCCTTTAGCAGATTATGAATTAACTCCAAATGTAGCAATAGTTGATACTGATTTAGTTATGAGCCTTCCAAAGAGTGTAACAGCGGATACAGGAATGGACGTTCTAACACATGCACTAGAAGCTTATGTATCTAATATGGCATCAGATTATACAGATGGCTTAGCTGAAAAAGCAGCTGAATTAGTATTTAAAAATTTGAGAGATTCATATAACAATGGGGCAAATAGATATGCAAGGGAAAAAATGCACAATAGCAGTACAATTGCAGGAATGGCATTTACAAATGCATTTTTAGGAGTTTGCCACTCAATGGCACATAAGATAGGAGCAGAATTCCACCTTCCACATGGTAGAATAAATGCAATACTTTTACCTTATGTTATAAAATACAATGGTGTAGATGCACCAACTAAATTTGTATCATTCCCTAAATATGAATACTATGTTGCAAAACATAAATACGCAGAAATATCAAGGAGAATGAACTTCCCTGCATATACAGATGATGAAGGTGTAGAATCTTTAATTAATGAAGTTAATAAATTAAGAGAAGATGTTGGAATACCAAAGTCATTCAAGGAAGCGGGAATAGATGAAAAAGAATTTATGGCAAAAGTAGATATTTTAGCAGATAGAGCTTTCGAAGACCAATGCACATCTGCAAACCCTAGAGTTCCGCTTGTTAATGAGATAAAGCAAATGCTAGTAGATAGTTATTATGGGAATTAATTGCTATTATTCAAAATTACTATTTGTTTAAGTAAATTGTATATTCAAAGATTTTTTGTTTCTTGCTGTCGGACATAAAGTCCTCCGAGAGTGTAAAGTTTATAGAGAAATAGGTAGGAACTAGCCAATAGTGTGAGCTAAAGGTCGTTCCTACCGGACTAGTTGTAATAGACTAGTCTTTATTTTTTTATAAGGAATGTCAGAAATAATAATACTAAATTATTACAAATTATAGCTTACTAAACTAAAAACATATCAATTTAATTTTAATTTTGGAAATATTTGTAAAAAACAATTGACATAAGTAAATATATATAATATAATAATGCTAAATATTGGAAAGCTAATGATAAAAATAAAAACGATGAAATATCGTCAATCAAAGGTAAACTTATAGATAAAATAATAAATGGAAAAAACTGTTAAATTTATGGCCTATCTAAAGAAGCTTTAAAATCTTTCAGAAGTTCATCAGCTGAGGTATTAAGTACTTTAGCAAATGCACATAGTTCAAAATCTAATACTGTTCTTTTTCCGATTTCTATATCGTAAATAGATTGTGTTGATATATCTATACCTTTAAGCATTAGCTGGTCAGATAATTTTTGTCTCGAGTAATTTAATTCTTTACGCTTAAGGTAAATATTTGTTCCAACAGTATTAAGTCTATTTTTAAGCTCTTTACAATACTTTCGTTTGTTAGGAATATTTTTCAATAATTATCACCACCCCTTATGAATATTATGAAAATTCTAACATTTTTTTATACACTATAATTAAAGGCAGGTGGTTAAAATGAAAGGGGGCGTATAATATGGAAATGACCCAAGAAGAACTAGAAAAACTAGTAAAAATTAAGAATGCAATCAAAAGAATTTTAAAAGAGAACCAAAAATACGAAAGATTAATAACTAGAAAGGAACAAATATTAAATTATCTAATAACTATACAGGAAAATGAAAAGAAGAAGGAACAAATAAAAGAATACGAAAAAATAGGAAATGATATAAAAGAAATTGAATTTCAAATGGCATTTAAAATTTCTATGGATAAAACAATGAACAAACAGAAAAATAAAAAGAATAAATGCAAAAAAAATGACACTGTAGATAAATACAGTGAGCAATTTAATAAAATTATAGAAGATAGTGAATATAAAGAAAAAATAAAAATTCATAATGAGCTATTTCAAATATTAACAAATACTAATAAAGAGGAAAGAGATTTATTATTCAAATTAGAAAGCTTAGAAACTGAAATCGCAACTATAGAAACAGAGAAAATTCAGGAATATATTGAAAAATAATATTAAGAATAATACTTTAAATGGAACTTTAATTGGCACTTTACTGACACTTTAATTGACACTTTAAAATTTCTAAAACAGTAAAAAATTTGAAAGTGATATAAAAATGTAGTAATTTTAGGAAAATTATGCTATACTAATAATAGCGTATAAGAAAGATGGATTTTAATAAAACAACGGACAAGTAATTTAAATAAATTTGACTAATTAATAATAAAGTTAGAAAGAATGGAGAGTGATAAAAATGATGTATCCTTATTGTAAATATGCTGATGAAACAGAAGTTGTTTTTTCACATATTATGAAAAATGAAGATGGAGAAGAAATAATACACGTTCATTTTGAAAGACCTACTGAAAATGGATTTGATAGTGTGAGATTTGAACTTCCAAGTTGCAAAATATTATACAAAGACGGAAACTATACAGATGAAGAAATAGAAACATTTAGAACAATAGTGGAAAGAGGTTTGCCATCTTTTTATAGATGGGCAAGACAAGGAGGGATTCTTAGTGCCTAATATACTAGAGATATTGCGGATATAAAATCTATTTTTGGTCAAACGAAAATAATGAACCAATTCACATCCATATTTCAAAAGGAAAACCAACACCGAATTCTACAAAAGTATGGTTAACTAAAAGTGGAGGTTGTATTTTAGCAAATAATAAAAGTCAAATTCCAAGTAAAGAATTGACAGAATTATTAGAGACAATAGTTAATAATTATTTTTATATAATATCAGAATGGAAAAAACATTTTCCAGAGCAAGAAATTACATTTTATTGCTAATATTGAAAAGTTATAATTACAAAATAACAAGAGTAGAATATCTACTTTTGTTATTTTTTTTTGATTATTGTCCGTCCCAAAACAAAAAATCATATAAATAAAAACTTATCATATAATTACACAGGAGGAGAGATATATGAGGAATTTTTGCTCTTGGTGTAATGATGCAATACTTAAAATTATAATTGTAATTGCATTGTTAATGTTTGTGTTATTTGTTATTTTCGTAGCAGGAATTAGTAACAATTTTCAAACTGTAGTTACAAATAGTGAAGCGTTAAGTACGAAAAAGATTGAATGGGGAATAAAAAGAGGAAAAAATCATGCTCAGCCAGACTTAGGAGCAGAGAATATAAGAATAATAAATGAATTTAATGGAATGGCAATGGGAAATGCAGAATCAAAGAAAATATATTTAACATTTGATTTAGGTTACGAAGCAGGGTATACAGAAAAAATACTAGATGTATTAAAGGAAAATAAAGTTCCAGCTACATTCTTTATAACAGGACAATATGTAAAAACAAGTGGAGATATAATAAAAAGAATGATAGATGAGGGACATATAGTAGGAAATCACACTACTAACCATATATGCATGCCTGAATCTTCTAATGAAGTAATAAAAGAAGAAGTTATGAGTTTACATAAAGATTTGTATGAACAATTTAACTACGAAATGAAGTATTTAAGACCCCCAAAAGGAGAATACAGTGAAGCGTCAGTCGCATATACAAATACATTAGGATATACAACAGTTATGTGGTCATTTGCATATGATGACTGGGTAGAAGAAGAGCAGGGAAGAGAAGAATATGGAAAGAAAAAAATATTAGATAATCTTCATAGCGGAGAGATTATGCTACTTCATGCAACTTCAAAAGACAATTGCAATATATTAGATGAAATGATTAAGGAAATAAAAAAACAGGGATATGAGTTTAAAAGTTTAGATGAATTTGAGAGGTAGATATGGGAAAGTTCGATAAATTATTTGATATTCCAGAAGAATTAACTTCAGACATTCCAAAGGTAACAATTTTAGGATTTAATAGAATGCTTATTGAAAATTATAAATCAGTTTTAGAATACCAAGATTTTTTTATAAGAATAAAAATGAGCACAGGACTTATAAATATAAATGGATTTGAATTACTTATGAATGAAATGACAAAAGATGATTTAATAATTACAGGAAATATAGAGAGTGTAGATTTTGAAAAATACGAATAGAAAGGAAAATTAAAGTGCTATTTAAAATACTAATTAATTTTTTATTTGGCTATTTGAATATTGAACTAGAAGGATACTACATAGAAAGATTTATTAATACATGTATTAGTAAAAATATATTTTTATGGGGAATTAAGAGGACGAAGTCAACAATATTATTTGCAAACATAGGAGCAGGAGATTTTAAACAAGCGGTAAAAATAGCAAAAAAACATGGTTGCAGAATAAAGATAAAAAGCAAAAGTGGCTTACCTTTTATAATAAAAAAATATAAGAAAAGAAAAATATTTTTCATTTTACTATTTCTAGTTATAATTGGAATTTATACTCTTTCAAAATTTGTATGGAATATAGAAATTACAGGAAATACAAAAGTGGATTCTAATGAAATATTAAGTGCTTTAGAAGAAGATGGACTAAAAGTTGGTGTGCTTAAAAGTAAAGTTGATACAGATGAAATAATTAACAAAATACGTTATCAAAGGGAAGATATTGCATGGATAGGTATTGAACTAGATGGAACTAATGCAATTGTAAAAATAGTAGAAGCCGACAGTAAGCCAGAAATTATAGATGAAAATGATTATTGTAATATAGTTGCAACAAAAGATGCTGTAATAGAAAAAATTAGCGCGCAGAATGGAACTTTAATGGTTAAAGAAGGAGATACAGTAAAAAAAGGTGATGTTTTAATTGCTGGGTGGATGGAAGGAAAGTATACAGGTAAAAATTATGTAAATGCAAATGGAGAGGTAAAAGCTAAAGTTATATACTCACAAAGTGAAAAAATAGGGAAAAAAGAAATAAAAAGGGAACAAACAGGAAAAAATGAAAATAAATATGCAATTAAATTTAATAATTTTAAAATAAATTTCTATAAAACTCTTTCAAAATACGAAATTTATGATACAATGTATACAAATAAAAAAATAAAACTATTTTCTAATTTTTATTTACCAATTGAAGTGATAAAATATACCAATTATGAAGTAACTGAAACAGAAATTTCTTACGGAAAAGAGGAAGCTAAAATCGAAGGACAAAAAAGAGCAGAAGAAAAATTAAACAAACTAATAGAAGGAGAAATTTCTAAAAAAGACGTAAATATTACAGAATTTGAAACATATTACGATGTAAAAGTTACTTACGAAGTCATAGAGCAAATAGGAACCAAAGAGAAAATAGGATTTTGAAAGGTGGTATATATGGAAGCAAGAGAAAAAAGTTTAAGAATTTATGATACAAAAAGAACATTTTTTTCAAAATTAAGTAGTACATTTACAAAAATATTAACTCCTACAAAAGCAGGAATAAATAATTTATTAATAAGCATGAAAAGGAATTCTGTGCTAAAAAGTTATACACAAAGTATAAATTGCAAGGAAGAAGAAAAAAAAGAAATATTTAATAAAAAGTTTGAAGAAAGTTACTCTTTATATTTAGAATCAATAGATCAACTAGTAATAGATACAATATATAAAAGAGTAAAATCAAATGCGGCAACAGATTTTGAAAAAGATGCTCTTTCTAAATATTATAATGTAATTCATTTAAAAGAAAATGATGAATTAGAATATAAACTTAGAAAACAAAAATACTTGTTAGAATTAGATTACAACAATGTAAAAGAAATGAAAAAGCAAAAATTACAAGATTCATATAATGAACTTTATTTATATGAAATGGAACAAATCTTTAAAAGACTTTTAAAACATTATTCAATGAAGTTATCTGAAAGATTAACACCAATTCAAAAAGAAGAAATGTATGATAAAATATTTGATACATTAGAGGATTACATAACAAATATTTTACCATTAAAAGAAGTTACAGACCCAGAACTTATAAAACAATGTAGCTTATTTGAAACATATGAAGTGGGAAAACTTGATCAAGTAGATATGTTAGATAAAAGAATGATTCTTTTAGGAATAAGCAGAAAAATATTTGTTCACAGCTTACCTTTAATTGTAGCAGAAAAATGTTATATAAAATTATTAAAAGATACTAGAAACTTAATAGTAGACACTAAAGTTCCAAGAAAAAGAGAAAATGCATATCAATTATTATTAAGAATGTTTGAACAATATAATAATAAGCTTTTAGCAGTAAAAATATATTGGGACAAGCCAGAACAAAAGAATGAATACATGAAATTCTCAGAAAAATGTAAGGCATTAGAAGCAACTAGAGAAAATGGACTTAAAAATTATGAAATAAATAAACAAATTCTTTACATTAGAGAAGATATGCGAAAACTTGAAAAATATAATGACAAATATTTTAGAATATTACAATACTATAGAAATAGATTAGTAAATTTAGGAGACATGAGAGCTGTAAAAAATTCATGTAAAACAGGAAAATATAAAGTCATGAAAGATAGAGTAAGGAAGGGAATAATTGATGGAGCAGCATGCTGAGATTCAGTATAATGGAATATCTGAAAATAAGGAATATGAAGAAATAATAAATAAAGTATTAAATGAATGTTTCAAAAATGAAGGATTAACAAAGTTAAAGTTATACATAAGTATAACTTTAACTGTTCCAGAAGAAATACAAAAAATTAATAAACAATATAGAAACATAGATAAGCCAACAGATGTATTATCTTTTCCTATGTTCCAAAAAGAAGAATTAGAAAAATTAATGCAAAGTGATTATCCTGTAGAAGATGTTTTAGGTGATATAATAATCTCAATTCCTAAAGTAGAAGAACAAGCAGCCGAATATGGACATAGTTTTGAAAGAGAGCTGGCATATATGACTGTACATGGATTTTATCATCTAATGGGATATGACCATATAAGCGATAATGAAAAAAAAGAAATGAGAAAGAAGGAGGACGAAATCCTAAATAAATTGCATATAACAAGGGGAGAATAGGTATATGAAAAAAAAGGATGAAAGACTCTATAATCATAATTTTATAGAAGCATGTAATAATGCAGTAAATGGTATAGTATATGCTGCAACAACACAAAGTAATATTAAAAAGCAGTTAATTATAGGTGTAATAGTAATGATACTAAGCCTATTTTATAATTTTACTACAGCCGAATTTCTATGCCTTACTTTTGCTGTATTTTTTGTAATATTTGCTGAAATGATAAATACTGCTATAGAAACAGTTGTAGATTTGTATGTTGATACATATCATCCTAAAGCTAAAATAGCAAAAGATGTGGCAGCAGGAGCAGTAGTTCTTGCTGCTTGCAATGATATAGTAGTAGCATATTTTCTGTTTTTTAGAGAAACAGAACTTACACAAATGGGACAGAGCTTATTTAGTCAAATGATTGCTTCACCAACACATTTAGCATTCGTAGGGATTATACTAACAGTAATTGGAATAATTGCTGTTAAAGCTGCTTCTAATTATAGAAAACAAAAAAATCCAAATAAGGATGTATTTATCCCAAGTGGGCAAACGGCTATTGCATTTGCAATTTTAACTGCAATTTGGATAAACACTCAAGACCCAGTAGTATTTTGTTTAAGTTTAGCACTATCGATATTAATTGCAGGAAATAGATTAAATGATACAAGAAACTTAGGTGAAGTGGTATTTGGAGCATTTATGGGACCATTAATAGTAATATTAATATATGGGTTAACAATTTTTAGAATATAAAATGGGAGAAACGTATGAAGAAAAAAGTCATTTTAACAATAGTTATTATATTATGTGTTATTGCAATAGCGGTTTGCTGTGCAATATTGTACATTAAAGGAATAGAAGGAAATAATCCAACATTTTTAGGAACAGAAGTTGTAAACGAAGAACAAAATCAAAATACAATTGTTGCAGAAATGCCAACTGTTCAAATATATAAAGGGGAACAAAGACCTATAGCAGTAATGATAGACAATAACATAGATGCACTTCCACAAGCAGGATTAAATGATGCATATATGGTATATGAAATAATTGTAGAAGGTGGAGAATCTAGATTAATGGCTTTATTTAAAGGAGCTAATTTGGAAAGAATAGGGCCAGTAAGAAGTTCAAGACATTATTTTCTGGATTATGCTTTAGAAAATGATGCTATATATGTGCACTATGGTTGGAGTCCTCAAGCTCAATCAGATATAAGAACCTTAGGTGTAAACAATATAAATGGTATATCTGAAACTACAAAAGAATTTTGGAGAGTAAAAGAAAAGAAATCTCCTCATAATGTTGCAACCTCAACAGAAAAAATCTTAGAAATAGCAAATGATAAAGGATATAGAACTACTTCATCATCTGAAAGTGTTTTAAATTATGTTACAGAGGAAGTGGATTTAGAAAATGGAACTGTAGCAGACACAGTAACAATTCCATATTCACAATCAAATGTAGTTAAATGGGAATATAATAGTGAAACAAAAAGATATACTAGATATTCAAGAAACAAAAAACAAACAGATTGGACAACAGGAGAAGATGTAACAGCAAAAAATATAATAATAGAATTTATTGCAAATAGCACATTGAATGATGGAGAAAATAAAGGTAGACAAACTATGAATACAACTGGAACTAAAGATGGATACTATATTACAAATGGAAAGGCTATACCAATAAAATGTGAAAAAGTTTCAAGAAGTTCAAAAACAGTATATAAAGATTTAGATGGGAATGAAATAGATGTAAATGATGGAAATACATTTATGCAAATTTGTCCAATAAATGCGAATGTGAAGATTGAGGCAAATGCGTAATAATGTGAGTTGATACAATTTATAGCAGTTATAAATAATTTTAAATTGTATATTCAAAGTTCTTTTGTTTCTTGCTGTCGGACATAAAGTCCTCCAAGCTGCGCGAAACTGCAAGAACTTGAATATACATTTATAGTAATTTTATAATAAGCTGAAAATTGTATATTCAAAGTTCTTTTGTTTCTTGCTGTCGGACGTAAAGTCCTCCAAGCTGCGAGAAACTGCAAGAACTTGAATATACAATATAATATAATTTAGAAAGGATATAATGATGGATTGTTTTAAATCTGGTTTTGTAACAGTAGTTGGTAAAACAAATGTTGGAAAATCAAGTATTATAAATAGATTAGTAGGAGAAAAGATATCAGCTATAGCAAATAAACCACAAACAACAAGAACCATAATTAGAGGAATAATAAATAGACCCAATTCACAAATAGTAATAATGGATACACCTGGTCTTCATAAATCAAAATCAAAATTGGGAAATATGATGAATGAAAATGCGATAAGTTCAATTCCAGATGTAGATGTTGTACTTTATGTTATAGAAGCTACAGAAAAAAGTATAGATGAAAAAATATTGGAAAAAATAAAAGAAAGTAAAAAGAAAACTATTTTAATAATTAACAAAATAGATTTAGTAGATGCTAAAAAGATAGCAGATTTAATTGATAAGTATAAAAATTTATACGACTTTGTAGCAATAATACCAGTGTCAGTAAAAAAAGATAAAAATATAGAAGAAATTATTGATGAAATAGAAAGTAACTTAAAAGAAGGTCCAGCATATTATAGTGTAGAGGAATATACAAATCAAACTCTAAGACAAATTGCAGAAGAAACAATTAGGGAAAAAGCCTTAAAACTATTGCAAGATGAAGTTCCTCATGGCATTTTAGTAGAAGTTACAAAAATGAAAACAAGAAAAACAAAAGAGATGGAAAAAATTTACGATGTAGAAGCAACAATTTTCTGTTTAAGAGAATCACATAAGGGCATAATAATAGGGAAGAATGGAAACATGCTTAAAAAGATAGGTACATATGCTCGTGAAGATTTAGAAAAAATGCTAGATACAAAAGTAAATTTGAAACTTTGGGTAAAAGTTAAAGAAGATTGGATTAATGATATGAGCATAGTGAAAAAATTTAAAGCAGAAGAATAGGAGAGTGCTATGTTAAAACAAATTGCTTGGAATACTTTTAAAACAACGGGAAACATTAATACAATGTTAGAACTTTTAGAAGTAGACAAAACTATGAAAAATATTGGAAATACCAATAACATCGAAGTAACAAATGAAATAATAGGAAATAATGAAAAAAGTATAAAGGATGTAGAAAAAGAAGATATAAAATGGGAATTATAAAAACAAAAGGAATTATTCTAGCTCAAAATAATATGGGTGACTATGATAAAATGTGCACCCTTCTTACTCCTGATTTGGGAAAAATAGGATGTAGTGCAAAGGGAGCAAGAAAACCAAAGAGTACACTGATGGCAGGTACTCAATTTTTATGTTTCGGCGATTTTTTAATATATAAAGGAGCAAGCTCATATCATATAAACTCATGCGAACCAATAGAAATATTTTATAACTTAAGACTAGATATAGATAAACTAACATATGCATCAAAAGTTGCAAAAATAGTAAATGATGTAACAGACGAAAACCAAAACACATATAGAATATTGCAACTTACATTAAACACAATATATATGTTATCTGAAACAGAAAAAGACATGGAATTCATACTATCAATATTTAAAATACGTTTGTTAAGTATATTAGGATTTAGACCAGTAATAGATAAATGCGTAAACTGTAAAACAAAAGAAAAGCTAAGATACTTTAGTTTTAAGAATAGTGGCTTTAAATGTGAAGCATGTGGAAGACAAGATAAAGGAGCAATGGAAATTAGTGATACAACAATAAAAGCAATAAGATATATCATATTATCAGATCCAAAAAAAATATATTCATTTGAATTGTCAGAAGAAAATAAAAAAGAGCTTCAATTAGTAAGCAAGATATACTTAAACGAGTGTTTAGAAAAAGAATATTAAAAGGAGACCAAAGGGTACGCCTCTTTTTGATTGAACATCGACAAAAAGGGGCGTACCCTTTGGTTGAAACAAAACTATTGAAAAAACTATTAAAATGAGATAAAATAGTACAAAGTAAAATTAGGAGAAGTGTATAATAAAGTATGAGTATGAATAAGAAATGGAGAATTAAAGAAAATGATTTTAAAAGAATAGAAGAAATAAAAAATAAATACAATGTAAGTAATTTAGTAGCACAGAAATTAGCAGAATATGATTTGAATGATGAAGAGATAACTATTTTTTTAAATCCTACTAGAAAGAATTTTCATGACCCATTCCTTTTACCTGATATGGACAAGGCTATAGAGAGAATCTTAAAAGCAATGCAAGATGAAGAAAAAATAGTTGTATATGGTGATTATGATGCTGATGGTATAACAAGCACAACAATTATTAAAAGATTTATGCAGGATAGAGGAATTAATGTTGGTACATATATTCCGAATCGATTAGATGAAGGATATGGACTAAATGAGGATGCTATTAGAGAAATAGCAAGTGAAGGATATAATTTGATGATAACAGTAGATTGCGGAATTACGGCGAAAAATGAGGTTGAACTTGCAAAGAGTTTAGGAATAGATGTGATTGTTACTGACCATCATGAAGTACCAGAGGAAATACCTGATACTATAGCGGTAATTGATGCAAAAAGAAAGGACAGCAAATATCCATTTACACAACTTGCAGGTTGTGGAGTGGCTTTTAAACTGATTCAAGCAATAAGTATAAAACTCAATTTACCAGAAAATGAATGGTTAAAATATATAGATATTGCTTGTGTTGGAACTATTTCAGATATAGTAACTTTAATGGATGAAAATAGAGTTATAGCTAAATTAGGGCTTAAACTAACCCAAGTTACTAGAAATATAGGACTTAGAACATTGATTGAAATGGCAGGAATAAGGAAAATAGATTCAACAGCTATTTCTTTTGGAATATCTCCAAGAATAAATGCATCTGGTAGAATGGGACATCAGGAAGACGCTTTGAATCTTTTTTTAACAGATGATCCAATCGAAGCAAGGAAGTTAGCACAAAATTTAGAAGACTATAATAGGCAAAGGCAAGAAATAGAGAAGAATATATATAATGAAGCCTTAGAGATAGCTATCAAAAATGAGAAGGACCCATGTGTTGTTATAGGAAAAGAAAACTGGCATCATGGAGTTATAGGAATCGTAGCATCGAAAATTACGGATTTAACATATAAACCAAGTATTTTAGTCTGTTTTGAAGGAGAAGATGGAAAAGGTTCAGGAAGAAGTATACCAGGATTTGATTTACATGAAGCAGTATATAATTGCAAGGAATATTTAACAGCTTCTGGGGGCCATAGCATGGCAATAGGCCTTAGTTTAAAAAAAGAAAACTTTTCTAAATTTAAGGAAAAAATTGAAGAATATGCAAAAGAGAAGAATATCGAAGAGTTGGCTCCAGAATTATTGATAGATACTGTAATTACTTCAAAAGACATGAATATAGATGAAATTAAAAAAATAGAGTTGTTAGAGCCATTTGGAGAAGGCAATACATTACCTGTTGTACTATATAAAAATCTTAAAATAGATTCAATAAGAGCATTATCAGATGGAAAGCATCTAAAATTATTATTAGCAGATGGGAATATTTTAGTAGATGCAATTGGCTTCAATATGGGAAATTTAACATCAATTTATCAAATTGGAGATAGAGTAGATATTGTTGGAAATATTGGAATTAATCAATTTAGAAATATAGAAAATATACAAATAACTTTAAAAGATATAAGGAGCAGTATATGATATAGATATAAAAAATAGGAGGGGATATATATGTCAGAAATAAAAGAAATGACGATAAAAGATATTATAACAGAAATGAAGAAGCATAATAGAAAAACAGATACAAAGCTTGTTACAAAAGCGTTTAATTATGCTGTTTCTCATCATGGAGATCAAAAACGTAAGTCAGGGGAACCATATATAATTCATCCATTACAAGTGGCATATATATTATCTACACTAGGTCTAGATGATGCAACAATTTGTGCAGCGTTAATGCATGATTTGGCAGAAGATACAGACGTTACAATTCAAGATATATCGAAAGAATTTAGCCCAGAAATTGCAGATATGGTAAATGGGGTTACGAAGCTTGGAAAAATTAATTATGTAAGTGCAGAAGAAGAGCAAGTAGAAAATTATAGAAAAATGTTTCTTGCAATGGGAAAAGATATAAGAGTAATACTAATAAAATTAGCAGATAGACTTCATAATATGCGAACACTAAAGTTTTTATCAAGAGATAGACAAATTGCTAATGCAAAAGAAACTATGGAACTTTATGCACCGCTTGCAAACAGATTAGGTGTGTACTCTTTAAAATGGGAGTTAGAAGATTTAGCTTTTAAATATCTTTACCCAGAAGAGTTTAGAGAATTAGTAGAAGGAATAGATAAGAAAAGAGAAGAAAGATTAAAATTCATAGATGAAATAAAAGATGAAATAAAACTAAATTTAAAAAAAGAAAGAATAGAAGGGGAAATAACAGGAAGAGCAAAGCACCTATATTCAATCTATAGAAAAATGCAAAGAGATAATAAAACTCTTGACCAAATATATGACCTTTTTGCATTAAGAATTTTAGTAAATTCAGTTAAAGATTGCTATGCTGCATTAGGAGTTGTGCATGAATTATATACACCTATGCCGGGAAGATTTAAGGATTATATTTCAGTACCAAAACCTAATATGTACCAATCATTACATACAACATTAATTGGACCAAATGGAACTCCATTTGAAGTACAAATAAGAACATATAATATGCATAGAGTTGCGGAATTTGGTATAGCAGCACATTGGGCATATAAAGAATCCAGCTTTTTAAAAGGCAAAAAAGCAAATGTTGTAGTTACAGAAGATAAACTTGCATGGCTTAGAGAAAGCTTGGAGTGGCAAAAAGATATGCAAGACCCTCAAGAATTCCTAAAAACACTTAAAACAGAATTATTTGAAGATGAGGTATATGTGTTTACACCAAAAGGTGAAATAAAAACATTACCAAAAGGAAGTACTCCAATAGACTTTGCATATATGATACATGCAGAAGTTGGAAACAAAATGGTTGGATGTAAAATAAACAGTAAAATGATGCCAATTATCACAAAACTGAAAAGCGGAGATATTGTAGAAATAATTACAAATGATAATAGCAAAGGTCCAAGTAGGGACTGGCTAAAATTTGTACAAAGTACTTCAGCAAAAACAAAAATTCAGCAATGGTTTAAGAAAAATGAAAAACAACAAAATATTTCAAGAGGAAAAGAATTAATTGAAAAAGAAATAAAAAGAATCGGAATGACAGAAGAAGAGCTTTTTATTCAGAAGTACTATTCTCAAGCTCTTCAAAGATATGCATTTAAATCTTTGGATGATATGTATGCAGCAGTTGGATTTGGGTCAATTACTGCTAATAAAATAATTGCAAGAACATTAGAAGAGTATAGAAAATACCATAATGAAGAAAATGTTGAAAAGAAAATAGAAGAATTACAAACTGCACCAAAAATAAAACATTCAAAAACAGGAATTATAGTAAAAGGAATAGATAATTGCCTAGTAAGAATATCTAAATGTTGTAATCCCGTTCCAGGAGATGAAATAATAGGATATATCACTAGAGGTAGAGGCGTTACAATACATAGAAAAGATTGTAAAAATGTAAAAGATTTACTTCAAGATGAAGGAAGAATTATTGATGTTTATTGGGATGAACAAAAATCAAGTTCATACAATGTAGAAATTACAATTTTTGCAAATGATAGAGAAGGTTTACTTGCAGATGTTATTAGAGTTATAGGTAATACTGATGCAAAATTAATTGCTGTTTCAGCAAAAGCAAGTAAAGAAAAAATTGCGATAGTTGAATTAACTTTAGAAGTAAAAGATGTAAACGATTTAATAAAGGCGCAAAGAGAGCTTGGAAAAATAGACAGTGTATATGATGTAAAGCGTAATAAATAAATATTACACTTTTGGATTTATTACACTATATAATCGAAAGGAGAGAAAATATGATACAAAAATTAAAAGGTACAAGAGATATATTGCCAAATGAAATAGAAATTTGGCAGTATATTGAAAAAGTAGCGAAAGATATATTTGAAAATTATGGATATAATGAAATAAGAGTACCTGTAATAGAGAGTTTAGAACTATTTCAAAGAGGTGTAGGAGAAGAGACAGATGTTGTTCAAAAAGAAATGTATGCTTTTGAAGATAAGGGCGGAAGAAAAATTGCCTTAAGACCAGAAGGAACTGCGGGAGTGGTAAGAGCATATATAGAAAATGGACTTTCAAGTATGCCATCACCAATGAAATTTTGGTATAGAATGCCAATGTATAGATATGAGAATGTTCAAAAAGGAAGACAAAGGGAATTTAATCAATTAGGAGTTGAACTTTTAGGCTCTGGCTCATATATGGCAGATGTAGAAACAATTGAAATGTGCTTTAGATTATTTGAAAGATTAAATATAAAAGATATTGAGTTAAATATAAATAGTATAGGTTGCATGGAGTGTAGAAAAAACTACGTAAAAGCTTTAAAAGAATATATAAAACCAAATTTAGATAAATATTGTGATACATGTAAATCCAGATTTGAAAAAAATCCTATGAGAATATTGGATTGTAAAGAAGAAAAGTGCAAAGAATTAAATAAAAATGCACCAGTAATATTGGATTATTTGTGTGATGAATGTAAAACACATTTTGAAAATGTAAAAAGAATGCTAAATGAACTAGAAATTCCATATAAAATAGATGCCAATATAGTAAGAGGGCTAGACTATTATACTAAAACAGTTTTTGAATTTGTTTCAAAAATAGATGGATTAACCGTTTTAGGTGGTGGAAGATATGATGGCTTAATAGAAGAATTAGGTGGAGCAAAAACCCCTGCAATAGGCTTTGCATCTGGAATGGAAAGACTAATTGAAATTTTCAAAGAAAATAATAAGGATTTAAAGTTACAAAAAAACATGGATATATTTATTGCATATATTGGAGAGAATGCAAATAGTTATGCAACGAAATTAGTTAGAAATTTAAGAGATATTGGAATATTTGCAGAAAAAGACATTATGGAAAGAAGTATAAAAGCTCAATTCAAATATGCAGATAAAAAACAAGCAAAATTTGTTTTAACAATTGGAGATAATGAAATAGAGAATAAAAAAGCCATGATGAAAAATATGAAAACAGGAGAAGAAAAGGAAGTAAATCTTGAAGATATTAATACGATAACTTCTATTTTGAAAGGATAAATCAATGTATAATTCAATTGTAATTATAATAGCGAAAGTTTTAAATCAAGTAGCAAAAGTATTGTGCAGAATACTAAAAAAAGATAATGGAAATATGTTAGGAAGAATAGTAAAAAAGTTAAGTCCTAATATATTAGAATATTTAAAAATAAATTGTCCAGTAATTGCCGTGACTGCTACAAATGGCAAAACTACAACAAATAATTGTATTAGATATGTGTTAGAGCAAAATGGAAAAAAAGTTGTAAGCAATAAAGAAGGCAATAATATGGAAACAGGTATTATTACCACTTTAATAAAAAATTGCACAATAACAGGAAAAGTTAAGGCAGATTATATAACTTTAGAAGTAGATGAAAGTTATGTGCCAATAGTATTTAAGAAAATACCATTAAATACATTAGTAATATTAAATTTCTTTAGAGACCAACTAGACAGAAATGGAGAAGTAGAAACATTAATTTTAAAAATAAATGAATTCTTAAAAACATATAAAGGAAATTTAGTATTAAATGGTGATGACCCAAATGTAGTAAGACTTGGAAAAGCCAATAAAGAAAATGAAAATGTATATTATTTTAGTGTTCAAAAGTATAAATATGCAAGTAATGAGCAAAAGGAAGCGGGAGAAGGAAAATTCTGCCCATTTGATAAAACAAGACTAGAATATGAATATTATCAGTATTCTCATATTGGAAAATTTAAATGTCCTAAGTGTGGATATGGAAAAGAAAAAATATTTGCTGAAATAACAGACATTGATTTAGAAAATAGAACTTTTAAGGAAAATGATATCACATATGAAACAAAAGCTAATAATATCTACACAATATACAATTTTGCAGCAGTAATAGCTGTTTCAAAATTATATAATATAAATCCTAAACAAGCATTAAAAACATTTGAACTTAACAATGGTAGAAGTGAAAATATAAAAATAAAAGGAGTAGATACTTTAATTAATTTAGCTAAAAACCCAACTGGGGCTAATGTAACACTTAGAATGCTTAATGAAGATAACGAGGAAAAAGAACTTCTATTTGTTCTTAATGATAATCCAGCAGATGGATTAGATGTTTCTTGGATATGGGATATAAATTTTGAACTTAATAATGTAAAAAGAATTGTAACTTCAGGAAAAAGAGCCTATGATATTGCAATAAGAATAAAAACAAGTGGAATAGATGAGAATAAAATAGAAGCATATCCAGATTTAAAAGATGCAATAGAGGCATTGTACAAAACAAATATAAAAAAATATGTGATTGCTAATTACACAGCACTTCAGCCTACTAGACGTGAATTACAAGAATTTAATGCAAAGGAAGGTAATAAATGAAGGAATTAAAATTATTATATCTTTATCCAGATATGTTAGAATTATATGGTGATTATGGAAATATTCAAGTACTAAAATATAGAATGGAGAAAAGAGGAATTGCACTAATTGTAGATAAATATAGTATAGAAGATGAAGAGCCAGACTTTTCTGCCTATGATATAATATTTGCAGGTGGTGGAGCAGATAATGAACAAACAATATTATCTGATGACTTAATAAAGTATAAAGATAATATAAGAAAAGCTATAGATTCAGGAACATTCTTTTTATTAATATGTGGAGCATATCAGTTATTTGGAAAATATTATAAAGGTGTAGAAGGAAATGTCATTCCTGGATTAGAAGTATTTGGTTATTATACAGAAGCTGAACCAGATAGAAAGAAAAGATGTATTGGAAATATAGTTATAGATGTAAATATAGGAAATATTCAAACTAAAGTAATAGGATTTGAAAACCACGGTGGACAAACATACAATGTAAATAGTCCTTTTGGAAAAGTAGTTTATGGAAATGGTAATAAATTTGAAGATAGTATAGAAGGATTTATGAAAGAAAATGTAATAGCTACATATTTACATGGACCATTACTTTCAAAAAATCCTGTGATTGCAGACCATATTATTTCATACTGTTTGCAAAGGAAATATAAAGAAAATATAGAACTAGAAAAATTAGATGATACATTTGAAGAAAAATGTAGAGAACAATTATTAGAAAAATTTAAAAAAGAATGAAATACTTTTAGCGTATAGGAAAAACTCGATTTTCCCGTGTAATATAAAATCCCCCGCCTAGCTATTGCCAGGTGGGGGATAAGGATTATTCGCTACCAAGTTCGGTGAAAATCTTGATGGCTTCCCAGAAAAGTGCTTCATTCTTGTCGTTGTAGTGTTCTCCAACAATGTGAAGGCCACTGGGTGAAAGCGAAATCTTAAGATTTCCGTAAAAGGTGTTTAAGAAAAAGGATACCTTTTTCTCGTCGGAATATTGGGGAATCCTGACTCCTGAGTCTTCAAAGATGAAGGATGACAACTCATCATACACGTCCTCAAACTGTTCGTCCAAAAGAGGTGTAAATGGTGTAACGCTCATTTTGAAGCGAGGTGTCCGCAATGCGCTAAACATCATGAGACTTTGACTACCGTCCTTGAACTTGTACGTCAGGTGAGCCTGAACGTCGTGGGTGTTCATAAACATTCCCATCAAATCAATCCTTTCTTACTCCACAATAAAGTGGTTAGTACACTCCATTATACCACAAAAGGAGGAAGGAGTCAAATTAAGAGCTAAAACAATTTGATAATAGCATGCAATATAGAATCATCTTCACTTTTCATTACAATAATATAAGAATTATCTTCTTTGTAAAGATAAGACTTTACAGTATCTCCATATTTTAGTTCTCTTTTATATAAGATTTCAACATTATTTAATTCATCGCCATCATATACCTCATCTGGTAGCAATTCATAAGCAATATTCAAATAATTCAAATTGTGAACGTGTTTATTTAAATCTAAATCAAATCTACGAATTTTATAAGTATCTACATTTATAGGGGTAGAATTTGGTTCAGAAAGTTTAGGAACATCATTAATTCCAAAAACTGACTCATAGTAAAATCCATGATAAATTTCACTTATGTTATCAGGCATTTTTGCAATCTTACCCCTTATTGTATCAACTAAACACCACTTAGAAGTTGCAATAGCACATAAAGTTCCATCTTCATCAAATATTTTAAAATCTCTAATTACAAAAATTTTACTTGAGAAATTTCCCCAAGTTTGAACCTTTATATTCTTGTCAGCTTTAATTCTTTTTATAATTTTAAGTTTCCAGTTTAAAAGTACCCAAGTTAAGTTTTCCTTAGCTAAATCCTCGAAAGTATAGTGAACATAAGCACTATGAGCTCCTGCCACATTTTCTAATATAGACAATATAGACTTATTAGTAAGTACATCATGAATTCCAGTTTGAGAAAAACTGGTCCTGTAAATATCTTCAAAAATTCCGTTATCTAATGTAGGTTCGTTTAGCATAATTTCCTCCTTTATAATGCTATGTATTTGTTATATTTGCATACTATATAAAGTATTTTTTATTGTATATTTGAAAATTCGCGGTTCCGCGTGAGCGTTCAAACGAGCTTAAAAGGATTTTAAGCGAAGTGCGTTTGGAGCTGTAAAATTCGAAGAATTTTAGCAGCGACCGCAAGGAACAAGAATTCAAATATACAATAAAAAATACTTAAAATAGTTGCAAAAAATTCACACAAAATATTATATCATAAATTATAAAAATGTGCTATAATATTTTTATTATGTTAGAAAAATGTGAAATTTGTCCAAGAAAATGTGAAGTAAATAGATTAAATGGGGAAAAAGGTTTTTGCAATGCGGGAGATAAAGTGAAGTTAGCATTAGTGTCATGCCATGATTTTGAGGAACCTTGTATTAGTGGGATTAGCAAAAATACAAAATCATCTGGAACTATATTTTTTAGTAATTGTAATTTAAGATGTGTATTTTGCCAAAACCATGAAATAAGCAGTAGCGGTAAAGGAAAGGAAATTACAGTTCAAAGACTTGCAGAAATTTTTATAGAACAACAAAATAGAAAAGTAAATAATATTAATTTGGTAACTCCAACAATGTATATTCCTCAGATTATACAAGCAATAGAAATAGCAAAAAGAAAAGGTTTAAATATTCCAATAATATATAATTCAAATGGATATGAAAATGTAGAAGCACTAAAAATGCTAGAAGGTTATATAGATGTATATTTGCCAGATTTGAAATATTATTCTGATGAAATAGCAATAAAATACTCATCTGCTCCAAATTATTTTAAAATTGCTACAGAGGCAATAAAGGAAATGTATAGGCAAGTCGGAAATCCCAAGTTTGATGAAAATGGAATAATAAAAAAAGGAGTAATCATTAGACACTTAATACTTCCTAATTATGTCCAAAATACTAAAAGAATACTAAAATGGATAAAAGAAAATATGCCAGAAGGTATTTATGTAAGTGTAATGGCACAATATTTTCCGGCATATAAGGCAAAAGAAATGGAAAAGATAAATAGAAAAATTAATATAAAAGAGTATAAAAAAGTAGAAAATTACTTATATATATTAGGTATAGAGAACGGATATATGCAAGACTTGGGAAAACATGAAGAAGAGTATGTTCCAAAGTTTGACTTAAGTGGAATATAGTAATGGAGGTTAGTATGTTAGAATTAAAAAATATTAAAAAAGATTATATTACATCAAATGAAACTGTCCAGGCATTAAAAGGAATAAGTATAAAATTTAGAGAAAATGAATTTGTGGCTATTTTAGGTCAGAGTGGATGTGGTAAAACCACTCTATTAAACATAATAGGGGGGTTGGATCATTATACAAGTGGGGATCTAATAATTAATGGAAAATCAACAAAGGAATTTAAAGACAAAGATTGGGACACTTATAGAAATCATAGTATAGGATTTGTATTTCAAAGTTATAACTTAATACCACATCAAAGTATATTGTCAAATGTTGAGCTTGCACTTACAATATCAGGTGTTTCAAAAAAAGAAAGAAAGAAAAGAGCAATAGAAGCATTAGAAAAAGTTGGTTTAGGAGATAAACTACATAAAAGGCCAAACGAATTATCTGGTGGACAAATGCAAAGAGTTGCTATTGCAAGAGCAATTGTAAATAACCCAGATATTATACTTGCAGATGAACCAACTGGAGCATTGGACACAAAAACTAGTGTCCAGGTTATGGATATTTTAAAAGAAATATCAAAAGAACATTTAATTATAATGGTAACACATAATCCGGATTTAGCGGAAAAATATGCTACAAGAACAGTCAAAATACTTGACGGAAATATTATAGATGATAGTAATCCATATGACGGAAAAGAAAAAGAAGAAAAAGAAGATAATAAAAAGAAGAAGCCTTCAATGAGTTTCTTAACTGCATTATCATTAAGCTTGAATAACTTGATGACCAAAAAAGGAAGAACGATACTTACTGCATTTGCAGGAAGTATTGGTATTATAGGAATAGCTCTTATATTATCACTTTCAGCAGGAGTGCAAAATTATATATCAAGTATAGAAGAAGATACACTTGCTTCTTATCCGGTAACTTTGCAGGAATCTACAATTGATTTAGGTGGTTTGATGGCAGGTCTTATGGATACAGCTGAAGGAAATCAAGAGGAGACAAAAGAAGAAAATAAAATATATTCAAGAGACATAATGGATTCAATGCTAACCACTATGTCAAGTGAAGTAAAAACTAATAACCTTGCTAAGTTTAAAGAATATATAGAAACAACTGATAAAATAAAGCCTTATGCAAATGCTATTAAATATAGTTATGATTTAGATTTAAACATATATAAGTCAGATACATCAAATGGAGTAGTAAAAGTTAATCCAAGTCAAGTAATGAATACTATTGGAATGGAAAGCATGGTAGAAGCGGGAAATCAAATGTATGGCTCTACTATGATGATGAGTGATGTAAATGTATTTAGTGAACTTTTTGATAATAGGGATATGTTAGATATGCAATATGAACTATTACAAGGTAAATGGCCAGAAAATTATAATGAAGTAGTTGTAATTGTAGATAAAGATAATGAAATAAGTGATTACACATTGTATTCATTAGGACTAAAAAATCAAGATGAATTAAAAGATAAAATGACAAAAATACAAAACGGAGAACAAGTTGATGAAAATGAGGGAAGTTCGTATACTTATGATGATTTATTGAATTTATCTTTTAAAATATTGCTAAATGCGGAATTATACAATAAAGAAAATGGTGCATGGGTAGATAAAAGTGAAAATGAAGAATATCTAAAGGAAAAATTAAAAAGTGCAGAAGAATTAAAAGTAGTTGGAATAATAAAACAAAAAGAAGAAAGTGTAAGTAGTAATACTCAAGGCGGTATAGGGTATACAAAATCTTTAGTTGAATATGTAGCCAATAAAGCAAATGAAACAGATATAGTAAAAGAGCAGAAAGATAATCCAGAAATAAATGTATTTACAGGATTAGAATTTCCAAAGGATGGAGAAGAAGAGGACTTTAGTTTAGATAGTCTGTCTACAGAACAAAAAATGGCACTAGCATCAATGAATGCTGAAGATTTAAGTAAATTAATGGAAGCATACGCAGAAAATAGTGAGGCCTCTTATGAAAATAACTTAGAAAAGTTAGGAGTTATTGACTTAAATTCTCCAAGTGCAATAAATATTTATCCAAAAGATTTTGACTCAAAAGAAGCAATATCTAATAGCATAACAGAATATAATAACAATCAAGAAATAGAAAATGATAAAATAAATTATACAGATACAATAGGAATTATGATGAGTTCTGTATCAACAATTGTAGATACGATAAGTTATGTATTAATTGCATTTGTTGCTATATCATTAATTGTTTCATCTATAATGATAGGAATTATAACATATATATCTGTATTAGAAAGAACAAAAGAAATAGGAATTCTAAGAGCAATTGGTGCTTCAAAAAGGGATATTTCAAGAGTATTCAATGCAGAAACATTTATAACAGGCTTAGTATCTGGATTAATAGGAATAGGGGTAACAGTACTTCTTACTATACCAATTAATAGTATAATCATGTCTGTTACAGGAGTAAATGTAAAAGCGTTCTTACCTTGGCAAGCTGGAATAATATTAGTATTAATAAGTATGTTCTTAACAATAATTGCTGGATTAATTCCATCAAAGATGGCAAGTAAAAGAGATCCAGTTAGGGCCTTGAGAACCGAATAAATGAATTGATTGCGAACAAAAAAAGTAATTGTTCGCAATCAATTTGCTTTTTTATGTAAAATGGTGTATAATGTAATGTATGCAAAAATCCATATTTTAATTTAGTGCAATGGCACTAAAAATTTTGTAGTAGAGGAGGAATTTGCATGTTGAAAACACAGGTGAACCGGGTAAACGTACTTGAGGACGGAACAGACAGATTGGGGTTAATAAACTTAGAAAAAATTCCAATCAAAGAAAGCATTAAAATCAAGCACGGAAAGAAAGTTTTTGCTCCTATGGAATTTTCGGCATTAGGAATGCCGATACTCAACGGAACTATGTTGGAGGACTATTTACACTATTCTGATATAGTGGGACCTGAAATCATAGTTCAGTACGAAGAGGCTAATATTGAAACGCCTCCAAGCTTGACGGAAAATAGCGTCAAAACGTTCATGGAAAATTATTCACTGCGAGATTTAGCTCTTTGGCATCAGAAATATGCTTACAACGAGAAAAGAGGGGGATATTATTGGTTATTAGATTCTCGTGAGGTTGTCGTATGGGAACGTTATGTAATAACTCCTGACGCAAAGCTTTTAGTAATTGAAGGCTTAGAAAAATATCCAAAAACTCCATATGCAGAATTAAAAAGTTACGATGTTTTTAAAAAGGATGTTAAATCAATAAGAGCTCTGGATATCTCGACTGTTTTGAGGTACTGGAAATGTCCGGTATGCGGAGAAAAATTTTCTATTAAAGAATGTGTAAAGTGGGAATTTGAATTGTCTAAGGACGGACCGATTCATACAAGGTGCAACAACAAATAAACTCTAAAAAGGCGGAGGGACATCCCTCCGCTTTGTAACTTTAGTATAATTTAGAAAAAGACTAAAATATAAAATGTTAAAGTTCGCATAATACTTAATTGGTTGGGGTACTAAGATTCGAACTTAGGAATGTCGGAGTCAGAGTCCGATGCCTTACCACTTGGCGATACCCCAATGTTAATACTTAAATAATATAGCACAAAAATATAGCAAATGCAATAGGGCAATTAATAAGTTACAATTCAAGTGGTATAAAATACTTTAGAATTGTATATTCAAAAATTTTTGGTTTCTTGCTGTCGGACATAAAGTCCTCCAAGCTGCGCGAAACTGCAAAATTTTGAATATACAATTATATGAATTTAATAATAGGCTGTAAATTGTAACGTATAAAATGCTTTAGAATTTTAACTATATAAAAAATAAAGGAGAATTATGAATAAGCAAATAGAATTAACAAAAATGCAAAATGATGAGGATAAAATATTGATAGCAAAAGTAATAGATAAAATAAAATTTGTAGAAAGCAGAAATAGATTTGAATCTACAGATTTTCTAGATTTAAGACAGCAAGGAATAGTAAAAGAAATTCTAGATAAAAGAAAGAATGACTGTAACGTATTTGTTGGAGGATATGAAGAAGCAGAAAGAAAAATAGTTATATTTTATCCAGATAATATAGATAAAGAATATGTAAAAGAAAAATTAATAGAACAATTTTTAAATATAATAAGTATAAAATTACCAAATGAACTTAAAGAAAAATATGAACATAGAAATTATTTAGGTGGACTGATGAAACTAGGAATAAAAAGAGAAAAGATAGGTGATATAATAGTAAGAGACGACGGAGCAGATATTATAGTCAAAAAGGAAATTGCAAATTATATCAGTTCAAATATTGTAGGGTTAACTAGATTTCAAAAATCAAAAGTATCTATTAAAGAAATCAGTGAGCTAATATATGTACCTAATGAAAAAGAATATATTAAAATAAATATACCATCAATGAGGTTAGATTGTATTGTTGGTGAACTTGCACGATGTTCAAGAAATGATGCAAATAAATACTTAGAAGAAGAAAGAGTATTTGTGAATTTTAAAGAAGAAATGCGTGCTTCTAAGATAGTAAATGAAGGTGATTATATAACAATAAGAGGAAAAGGTAGATTTAGAATAGATAAAATTTTAGGTAATACTAAAAGTGGAAGAATATCATTGCAAATAGAAAAATAATTACATATAGTGAATAATAAGCTCTAAAATGTCAATAATTTCATAAAAAGATTTTATAGGAGGCTATATAATGAAAAAAGAAATTATTGATGATTTAAATGCAATTCAGGTGCTAGACTCAAGAGGAAATCCAACAGTTCAAGTAACTGTTAGATTGGAGAGTGGAATAGAAGGAATGGCAATGGTGCCATCTGGAGCTTCAACAGGAAGTTTTGAGGCTGTTGAGCTAAGAGATGGAGACATGCAGTCATATAATGGGCTAAGTGTGTATAAAGCTATTGAAAATGTAAACAAAAAGATTTCTAAAGCTTTAATAGGTTGTAATGTGTTTAATCAATTAGAAATAGATGAAAAAATGATAAAACTTGATGGAACAGTTAATAAATCTAAATTGGGCGCAAATAGTATATTGGGAGTATCATTAGCAGTTGCTAGAGCAGCAGCTAATAGTTTAAATATTCCTTTATATAAATATATAGGCGGAATTAATGGAAAAGTAATGCCTATGCCAATGATGAATGTATTAAATGGTGGAAAACATGCGAATAACAATCTAAATATACAAGAATTTATGATAGTACCAGTTGGTGGAAAGAATTATAGAGAAATAATGCAAATGGGAGTAGAGGTATATAAGGTACTGAAAGAAATACTAAAGAAGAAAAATTTAGTAACTTCTGTTGGAGATGAAGGTGGATTTGCTCCTAATTTAGAAAATGATGAAGAAGCCATAGAACTATTATTAGAAGCAATCAATAAAGCTGGATTTAAAGAAAAAAAGGATTTTGAATTAGCGTTAGATGTAGCTAGTACAGAAATGCATTTAGAAGCAAAGAAGATTAATAAAGAAGGATATTATTTCTGGAAAACAGATGAATATAAAACAAAAGCAGAAATGATAGATTATATAGTTGATTTGGTAAACAAATATCCTATTTATTCTGTTGAAGATGGACTAGCAGAAGAAGATTGGAAAGTATGGAAAGAACTAACGAAGAAAATAGGAAATAAAGTACAATTAGTAGGAGATGACCTTTTTGTTACTAATCCTGAAAGACTAATAAAGGGAGTTAAAGAAGAAGTTGCAAATGCAATTTTGATAAAACCAAATCAGATAGGAACACTAACAGAAACTTTAGAAACAATCAGGTTAGCGAAGAAAAATAATTATAAAACAATAATTTCTCATCGCTCAGGAGAAACGGAAGATACTTTTATAGCAGATTTAGCCGTTGGAGTAAATGCGATGCAAATAAAAACAGGAGCTCCATGCAGAACAGATAGAGTAGCAAAATATAATAGATTATTAAATATAGAAGAAGATATATTAAATTTTATTATATAATAGAATTGTATATTTAAATTTCTTGTTCCTTGCGGGAGCTGCGCTCCAAACGCACTTCGCTGGAAGCCTTCCAGCTTGTTTGAACGCTTGCACGGAACTGCAAAATTTAAATATACAATTAAAATAAAAAAGGAGTAAAAAATGGAGCGTAAAATAAAATATATTGATTTATTAAAAGAAATACCAGAAGGATTAAGTGAACTAGAAAAAGCGAGATGGTTATATTTAAAACTTGGAAAAACAATGACCTATGATATGAATGTTTTTTATTTAAGAGACGAACTATTGGGCAAGAAGTATAATCAGAAAGTAAATATTAGAGATTATGAAAGTAGTCATTTGGTTTGCAAATCTATAAGTGAAATTTATATTGATTTACTTAATGAATTAGGAATAGAGTCAGAACTTGTAGAAGTTAGCAAAGATTATAAATTTAATCATGTCGGAACAAAAATAAAATTCAGTGATGGATTAATTACATTTGCTGATTTAACGTTAGATTTATATAGAATACAAACAGGAATGAGAACTCAAAATTTCGCTTATACATCACCTGGAGATGATTATGACATAATATCAAGAAAAGAATTAAGAGAAATAGACAATAAATTAGGTTATACTTTTAAAGGTGTATATTTAGATGATTTTATAGATTTTGTATCAGGAGAGCTAAAAAACGAAGAAAAAGTAAAAAGATATTTGCTAAATGGAAAAGAAAGCTCAAGCTTTGCTCAGGCAGAAATAATCTCAAGAAAAATAAATTTCTTACAAAAACATGTATTGCCTTCTGATTTAGGATATGTAGAAAGTAGAAATTTATTATTGGAGGCTTTGGGCAAATGCTTAACTAATGAAGAAAGTATGTATGTAAAGCAATACGATTTAGTTAGGAATACTATTGATGAATTTAATGTAGAGTTTGCTAATTGCATAAAAATTGATGATGGTAATCAATCAATTTATTATATAAAACTTCCAGATGAAGAAATGAAACAAGCTTCTGAAGATGACATAGAAGCACTTTTCGAAAATGGTTGGAAAAATAAACAGAAGAAGAAAATAGTGAATAAAGATGAAAAGGAAAGATAGCTTTTAAGATTCATACAAAATAAAATCACCAAAACTATTGACTTTACTAGCTTTATGTTATATAATAAAAAAGCATGTAAAGAGATGCGTTGAAGTAGAATGTGGCTACACGCCTAGAGTAGTAGGCGATGGAGGGAACTTCTATGGAGTATGTCATGGCTAAGACCAAGGCGGTAAGTTTTATAAAATTAAGCACTTATCCCAAGATTTTTCATGCAAACTTGGGATTTTGTGTTGAAGAAAAAAGAAACACAAGGGCGCGTTTATAACTTCCGGCTTAAATTTAAAATTTTAAGGAGGGAAAAACAATGGCAAAGAAGGATGCAGAAAAAACAGTTACAAAAACAAATGCTGCAAAAAGCGAAAAAATCAGAATAAGACTAAAGGCTTATGATCATGTAGTTTTAGAACAGTCTGCTGAGAAAATAGTAGATACTGCTAAAAAGACAGGAGCAAAAGTTTCAGGACCTATTCCACTTCCAACAGAAAAGGAAGTTGTAACAGTTATACGTTCTCCACACAAACACAAAGATTCAAGAGAACAATTCGAATTAAGAACTCATAAAAGAGTTATCGACATTCTTTATCCAACACAAAAAACAGTTGATAGTTTAATGAAAATTGAATTACCAGCAGGTGTTGATATAGAAATAAAATTATAATAATAAAATTAAAATAGCTATGCTGGCTATAAAAGTCAGCCAATAGGAGGGAAAATATGAAGAAAGCATTAATAGGAAAAAAAGTTGGAATGACACAAATATTTGATGAAGAAGGAAAAGTTATTCCAGTAACAGTAATTGAAGCTACTCCATGTACAGTTACACAAATAAAAACTGTAGAACAAGATGGATATCAAGCAGTTCAATTAGGATTTGGAGATGTTAAAGAAAGTAAGCTTAATAAACCAAGATTAGGACATTTAAGCAAAAATAAATTAGCTCCAAAAAAATATTTAAGAGAATTTAGATTAGATTCAATAGAAGGAATGAATGTTGGAGATGAATTAAAAGCTGATGTATTTTCAGTTGGAGATAGAGTAGACATTCAAGGGACTTCAAAAGGAAAAGGATTCCAAGGTGTTATCAAACGTCATGGACAATCAAGAGGACCTATGGGACATGGTTCTATGTATCATAGAAGACCTGGTTCAATGGGACCAACATCAACACCAGGTAGAGTATTCCCAGGTAAAAAATTACCAGGACATATGGGAACTGTAACAGTAACAATCCAAAACTTAGAAGTTATAAAAGTGGATTTAGATAAAAACGTAATTTTAGTAAAAGGAAGTGTTCCTGGAGCTAAAGGATCAATATTAAAAATAAAATCAAGTGTAAAAGCTTAAGGAAGGAGGAAAGAAGATGCCTAAAGTAGACGTATTAAGTATAGATGGAAAGAAAGTTAAAGAACTTGAACTAAATGAAAATGTATTTGGAATAGAACCAAATGAAAATGTAGTTCATAGTGTAGTTGTAAATTACTTAGCAAATCAAAGACAAGGAACTCAAAACACAAAAACAAGAGCAGAAGTATCTGGTGGTGGAAGAAAGCCATGGAGACAAAAAGGAACAGGACGTGCAAGACAAGGATCTATAAGAGCTCCACAATGGATAAAAGGTGGTATAGCATTAGGACCAAGATCTCGTTCTTACACATATAAAGTAAACAAAAAAGAGAAGAGACTAGCAATTAAATCTATATTAAGTTCTAAAGTTTCTTCAAACGAATTAGTAGTTGTAGATAAACTACAATTAAAAGAAATCAAAACAGCTGAAATGGTTAAAATATTTGCTAACCTAAAAGTTGAAGGAAAAGCATTAGTATTATTACCAGAAAACAATGAAAATGTACAAAAATCAGCTAGAAATATAGAAGGTGTAAAAACATTAACAGTAAATACAATAAATGCTTACGATTTATTAAAATATAGTAAATTAGTAGTAACAGAAGATACTGTTAAAAAATTAGAGGAGGTGTACGCATAATGAGACCAGAAGATATAATAATTGCTCCTGTAGTTACAGAAAAGAGCAATGATGGAATAAATCTTGGTAAGTATACCTTTAAAGTAAATAAGAACGCTACAAAGGTAGATATTGCAAGAGCAGTAGAAAAATTATTTGAAGTTAAAGTATTAAAAGTTAATACAATGACTGTAAAAGGAAAAGAAAAAAGAGTAGGAAGAAGTGTAGGAAAAACTTCTGACTGGAAAAAGGCTATTGTTACTATAGATACAAATCCAGGAGATGTATCATATATGGCAAAAGGCGGAAAAGTTACAAAAGTTTCTAAGAAATATAAGGATTCTATTGATGAATTCATGGGAGCCTAAAAATTATAGCCTTCGTCTAGCTTCGTTAACTTTCATTCAAAAAACTTCAACGTATAATATATACAGTTTCAGCTTTTTGAATTCAGTTGCCTTGCTATACTCGGCTCTAATTTCTAGGAACCTAAAAAACAAATGAAAATCGGCATTTTGATTTGTTTAATTAAGTAACTTAAATTTAATATCTAGATTAAACTAGGATAATAAAAAAATATCTGCATGTAGAGCAGGAAAAAATCTACAAATATAATAATAAGGAGACAAATAAAAATGGGAACTAAAAAGTTTAGACCAATTACTCCATCACTTAGAAATATGACTGTTTCTGATTTTTCTGAAATAACAAAGAAAACTCCTGAAAAATCATTACTTACAGTAAAGAAAAAGAATGCAGGAAGAAATGCTCAAGGAAAAATCACAGTTAGACATCAAGGCGGTGGAAACAGACAAAAATACAGAATAATTGATTTTAAAAGAAATAAAACAGATATGGAAGCAGAAGTTATCGGAATCGAATATGATCCAAACAGAAGTGCTAATATTGCTTTAATAAAATATACAGATGGAACACTTGCTTACATATTAGCACCAAAAGGATTAAAAGATGGAGATAAGGTTATATCAGCTGAAACAGCAGATATAAAACCAGGAAACTGCTTAAAATTAGAAAATATACCAGTAGGTACATTAATTCACAATATAGAAATTAATCCAAACCAAGGTGGAAAACTAGTAAGAGCAGCTGGACAATCAGCACAATTAATGGCTAAAGAAGGAAAATATGCTCATCTAAGATTACCATCAGGAGAAATGAGATTAGTATTAGCTAGATGTAAAGCTACAATCGGAGAAATTGGAAACGAAGAACACGAAAACATCAAATTAGGAAAAGCAGGAAGAACAAGACATTTAGGTATTCGTCCAACAGTTAGAGGTTCTGTTATGAACCCAGTAGATCACCCACATGGTGGTGGTGAAGGAAGAGCTCCAGTAGGACATTCTGGACCAATGACACCTTGGGGTAAACCAGCACTTGGATATAAGACAAGAGCAAAACATAAAAAATCAAATAGATTAATTACAAAGAGAAGAAAATAAAAAATAGGAAGGGCTAAAAGCCCCTTCCCATAAAAGAAAGGAGAATATTATGTCAAGATCAAGCAAGAAAAAACCATTTGTAGAAGAAAAACTTTTAAAAAGAATCGAAGCTATGAATGAAAATGGAAATAAAGAAGTTTTAAAGACATGGTCAAGAGCTTCTACAATATATCCACAAATGGTTGGTCATACAATCGCTGTTCATGATGGAAGAAAACATGTTCCAATTTATATTACAGAAGAAATGATTGGACATAAATTAGGTGAATTTGCTCCTACAAGAACATTCAAAGGTCATGCAGGAGATAAAACAACAACAACAAAATAATAAATAAAAGAAGGAGGTAATTACAGTGGCAGACGAAAAAGAAAAGAAAGTAGATACAGCTTCAAAGAAAGAAACTAGTAGTAAAGCAAAAACTACTACAAAGACAGCTGAAAAGAAAAGTGCACCAGCAAAAAAATCAGATGTAAAGAAAACAGAAACAAAAACAGCTGAAAAGAAAGTAGAAGCAGTAAAAGAAACTGTAAAAGTTAAAGAGAATAAAGAAAATAATAGTGCTGATGAATTAGTAGCAAAAGCTACAGTAAAATATGCAAGAATTTCTAGTAGAAAAATTGCTATAGTTGCAAACTTAATAAGAGGAAAAAATGTTGATGAAGCATTAGCAATTTTAAAATTCACACCAAAAGCAGGAAGTGAAGTATTAGAAAAATTATTAAAATCAGCTATTGCAAATGCTGAAAATAACCATCAAATGGCTCATAGCAAATTATATATAGCTGAAATATATTCTAATCAAGGTCCAACATTAAAGAGAATAAGACCAGCTGCAAAAGGTTCAGCAGTTAGAATTAGAAAAAGAACAAGTAATACTACAATAGTATTAAAAGAACGTGTATAGAAAGAAAGAAGGAGGCTTAAACATATGGGACAAAAGGTAGATCCACGTGGATACAGAGTTGGCGTTATCAATGATTGGAGCTCAAAATGGTATGCAGATTCAAAACATTTTGGCGACTATCTAGTAGAAGACCACAAAATCCGTGAATATGTTAAGAAAAAATTATATGTAAGTGGAATTTCAAAAGTAGAAATAGAAAGAACACCAAAATTTGTTAAAATAAATGTTTATACAGCAAAACCTGGACTAGTAATAGGAAAAGGTGGAAATTTAGCTGAAAGCTTAAAAGCAGAAATTGAAAAAATGATTAATAAACAAGTTAACTTAAACATAGTAGAAGTTAAAGATGTTGATACAAATGCTCAACTAGTTGCAGAAAATATCGCAGGCCAACTAGAAAGAAGAATTTCATTCAGAAGAGCAATGAAACAATGTATGCAAAAAGCTATGAAAGCAGGTGCTTTAGGAATTAAAACTTCAGTATCTGGTAGATTAGGTGGAGCAGACATGGCTAGAACTGAATTTTATAAAGAAGGAACAGTTCCTCTTCAAACTTTAAGAGCAGACATTGACTATGGATTTGCAGAAGCAAATACAACATATGGAAAAATAGGAATTAAAGTTTGGATATATAAAGGAGAAGTTCTTCCATCAAAAAAAGATAAAGTGGAAGGAGGAGAAAAATAATGCCATTAATGCCAAAAAAGACTAAATATAGAAAACAACAAAAAGGTAGAATAAGAGGAAAAGCAACAAGAGGAAATAAAGTTACAGACGGAGAATATGGATTAGAAGCTTTAGAACTTGGTTTAATTACTTCAAACCAAATAGAAGCAGCCCGTGTTGCTATGACAAGATATATTAAAAGAGGCGGAAAAGTTTGGATTAAAATCTTCCCAGACAAACCAATAACAAGTAAACCAATAGGTACTCGTATGGGTAAAGGAAAAGGTGCTGTTGAATATTGGGTAGCTCCTGTAAAACCAGGAAGAATTATGTTCGAAATGGGAGGAGTTTCAGAAGATGTTGCAAGAGAAGCATTACGTCTTGCTGGAAACAAACTATCTGTTAAAGCTAAATTTGTAAAAAAAGAAACTGAAATAGGTGGTGATAAAGATGAAGATTAGTAAAATAAGAGAAATGTCTTCACCTGATTTAGAAAAAGAATTAAGCGAACTAAAGACCGAATTATTCAAATTAAGATTTAGTTTAGCAACAAATGGATTAGATAATCCTATGAAAATCAAGGAAGTAAAGAAAGACATTGCAAGAATAAATACAATTCTAACAGAAAGAAAGTTAGAAGAAAGTAAAAAATAAAGAAAGGAGATACCATAATGGTAGAAAGAAATCTTCGTAAAACAATGATTGGCAAAGTAGTATCAGACAAGATGGACAAAACAATAGTAGTTGCAGTTGAAACAAGAAAAATGGATAAGACATATGGAAAAATAAAAAAATCAACATACAAACTAAAAGCCCATGATGAAGAAAATAAATGCCAAATTGGAGATACAGTAAAAGTTATGGAAACAAGACCTCTATCAAAAGACAAAAGATGGAGAGTTGTGGAAATAGTTGAAAAGGCAGTAATAAAATAATAGTAAAAAAGGAGGAATCATGCTATGGTACAGCAACAAACTATACTAAAAGTAGCAGATAACACTGGAGCTAAAGAAATAATGTGTATAAGAGCTCTAGGTGGATCATATAGAAAATATGCATCTGTTGGAGATGTTATAGTTGCTTCTGTCAAAAGTGCAACACCAGGTGGCGTTGTAAAAAAAGGCGATGTTGTAAAAGCAGTTGTAGTTAGAACTAAAAAGCCTATAAGAAGAGCTGACGGAACAATGGTTAGATTTGATGAAAACGCAGCAGTTATAATAAAAGACGATAAAACACCAAGAGGAACACGTATATTTGGACCTGTTGCAAGAGAATTAAGAGATAATGATTACATGAAAATATTATCTCTAGCACCAGAAGTTTTATAATAGAAAGAGGTGAAAAATATATGAAATTGAGAAAAGGAGATAATGTAAAAGTATTATCTGGAAACGATAAAGGAAAAACTGGAGAAATATTAGAAGTAATTCCTAAGAAAAATAAAATTGTTGTAAAAGATGTTAATATAAGAAAAAGAGCAACAAAACCTAGAAAAGCAGGCGAAGAAGGAGGAATAATAGCTTCTGAACATCCAATAAATTCTAGCAAAGTTGCAGTAGTTTGCCCAAAATGCGGAAAAGCAGTAAGAGTAGGTTACAAAGTAACAGAAAATGGAAAAGTGCGTATTTGCAAAGCTTGCGGAGCAGAATTAAAGAATAGTAAATAATTGAAGAAAGGAGGTCTATTTAAGACTTATGGAAATATTAAGAGAACAATATGAAAAAGAAATAGTTCCAGCTTTAATGAAAAAGTTTGGATATAAATCAATAATGGAAGTTCCAAAGTTAGATAAAATAGTATTAAACATTGGTTTAGGAGATACAAAGGAAGATCCTAAATCACTAGAAGGAGCTGTAAAAGATATAACAACAATTACTGGTCAAAAACCAATAATTACAAAATCTAAAAAGTCAATAGCAGCTTTCAAATTAAGAGCAGGAGTTAATGTAGGTGTAAAAGTTACATTAAGAAAAGGAAAAATGTATGACTTTGCATACAAATTATTTAATGTAGCACTTCCAAGAGTTAGAGATTTTAGAGGAGTATCTGAAAATTCTTTTGATGGTAGAGGAAATTACTCTATGGGTGTAAAAGAACAATTAATATTCCCTGAAATAGAATATGATAAAGTTGATAAAATTAGAGGAATGGATATAATTTTTGTTACAACAGCGAAGACTGATGAAGAGGCAAAAGAGCTATTAACTCTTCTTGGAATGCCTTTCAAAAAATAATAAAAAAGGAGGAAATTAAGAGCAAATGGCTAAGAAATCATTAAAAGTAAAACAAGCTAAACCACAAAAATATAAAACAAGAGAATATAACAGATGTAAAATTTGTGGAAGACCACATGCTTATATAAGAAAATATGGAATTTGTCGTATATGCTTTAGAGAATTAGCACATAAGGGAGAAATTCCGGGAGTTAAAAAGGCAAGCTGGTAATCTAAACTTACAAAAAATTAAGAAGGAGGGAAGAAATTTGAATACAACAGACCCAATAGCAGATATGCTAACAAGAATTAGAAATGCAAATAGTGCAAAGCATACAACAGTTGATATTCCAGCATCAAATATGAAAAAATCAATAGCACAAATCTTATTTGATGAAGGATATATAGCATCTTTTGAAGAAATCAAAGATGAAAAACAAGGTGTTATTAGAGTAACATTAAAGTATGATGAAAATGGTAAAAGAGTTATATCAGGACTAAAGAGAATTAGTAAACCTGGTTTAAGAATATATGTGTCAAAAGACGAATTACCACAAGTATTAAATGGATTAGGAATAGCATTAATTTCTACATCTAAAGGAATAAAAACAGATAAAAATGCAAGAAAAGAAGGCTTAGGTGGAGAAGTTATTGCCTATGTATGGTAATAAAAAGGAATCGTTTATATAAGAATTAAAGAAGGAGGAAAATCCAAAATGTCAAGAATAGGAAAAAAGCCTATAACAATACCTGACGGAGTTGAAGTTACTGTAAATGAAAATCATATTACTGTAAAAGGACCAAAAGGAACATTAGAAAGAGAATTAAATAGTAAAGTTACAGTAAAAGTTGAAGGAAAAGTAATAAATGTTGAAGTTGCATCTGTTGAAGATGGAAACTTACATGGATTAACAAGAACTTTAATTGCTAATATGATTGAAGGTGTAACAAAGGAATTCACAAGAGAATTAGAAATAAATGGTGTTGGATATAGAGCACAAAAACAAGGAACAAAATTAGTAATGAATTTAGGTTATTCACATCCAGTAGAAATGGAAGCACCAGAAGGAATTACATTTGATGTACCAAATCCTAACTCTATAATTGTTAGAGGAATAAATAAAGAAGTTGTTGGTCAAACAGCTGCTGTTGTAAGAAGCAAGAGACCACCAGAAGTATATAGAGGAAAAGGTATTAAATATGTAGAAGAACATATTAGACGTAAAGAAGGAAAAACTGGTAAGAAATAGTATGAAAAAGAAAGGAGAAGAAAATGGTTTCACAAACAGATAGAAAATTTGAAAGAAATAGAAGACATGCAAGAGTACGTACAAAAATAAGTGGAACAGCAGAACGTCCAAGACTTTGTATGTATAGAAGCAATACAGGAATCTATGCTCAAATTATAGATGATGTTAAAGGAAATACATTAGTTAGCGCTTCTACTTTAGATAAAGAAGTAAAAACAAAACATGCAAATAAAGAAGCAGCTAAGGAAGTAGGAACTCTAATTGCTGCAAGAGCTAAGGAAAAGAAAATAACAGATGTAGTATTTGATAGAAGTGGATACGTATATCATGGAATCGTAAAAGAATTAGCAGAGGCTGCAAGAGAAGGCGGATTAAAATTTTAAGAAAAGGAGGAAAAGTAAGTGCAAGAAAACGAATCTGAATTAAAAGAAAAAGTTGTTTCTATTAGCAGAGTAGCTAAAGTTTTAAAAGGTGGTAGAACTTTTAGATTTAGTGCAGTAGTTGTTGTTGGAGATGGACATGGAAAAGTAGGAGTTGGAAACGGTAAAGCAGCAGAAGTTCCAGATGCAATAAAGAAAGCTATTGAAGATGCTAAGAAAAACTTAGTAGAAGTTCCAATCGTAGGAACAACAGTACCTCATGAATTAATAGGAAAATTTGGTAGTGCAAGTGTTATGCTTAAACCAGCAGAAGAAGGTACAGGACTTATTACAGGAGGAAGTGTAAGACCAGTATTAGAACTTGCTGGATATAGAGATGTTAGAACTAAAGTTCTAGGAACAAACAATCCAAGAAATGTTGTATATGCAACAATTGAAGGATTAAAAAATATGCAAACTATTGAACAAGTAGCTAAAAAGAGAGGAAAGAAAGTAGAAGATATATTATAATAATTAAACTACTAGATTTCGAAGATAATATATTAAGGAGGTGTAATCCATATGAAATTAGATGAATTAAAACCAGCACAAAAAAATAAAACAAAACTAAGAGTTGGTCGTGGAATAGGTTCTGGTTTAGGAAAAACATCAGGAAGAGGACATAAAGGACAAAAAGCAAGATCTGGCGGCGGAGTTAGACGTGGATTTGAAGGTGGTCAAACACCATTATATAGAAGATTACCAAAAAGAGGATTTACAAATAAATTTGGTAAAAACTATACAGAAGTAACATTAACAATGTTAAATAAGTCAACAGTCTCTGATGTTACAGCAGAAAGCCTAATAAAAGACAGAATAATAAGCAAAGAAAACGACGGAATAGTAATAATAGCAACTGGAAAGCTAGATAAGAAATTAAATGTTAAAGCTGTAAGATTCACTAAATCTGCTAAAGAGAAAATCGAAGCTTTAGGCGGAAAGGCAGAGGTGATTTAGTTGTTAAAAACAATAAAAAATGCTTTAAAAACTCCAGAAATCAGAAAAAAAATATTATTTACATTACTTTTATTAGTAATTTTTAGATTAGGTTGTTATATAACAATACCAGGTGTAGATATGGTAACATTAGAATCTACTATGGATGTTTATTCAAACAGCGTAACAGGAATGATAAACATGATTTCTGGTGGAGCTTTTTCAAGATTATCTATATTTGCTATGTCAATAACACCATATATCACAGCATCTATTGTGGTTCAATTGCTAAGCATGATTATACCAGCTTTAGAAAGATTAACTAAAGAAGGTGGAGAATCAGGTAGAAGAAAAATAGATAGAATTACTAAGATAATTACTTTAGTATTAGCTTTAGTAGAGGGATTAGGAATTTATCTTGCATATAGAACTTCTGGAATATTTGTTGATGATACTGTATTAACTGGAGCAGTAATAGTAATTTCTCTAGTTGCAGGAACATCATTATTAATGTGGTTAGGAGATAAAATTACATCAAAAGGTATTGGAAATGGAATTTCTATGCTAATTTTTGCAGGTATAGTTTCAAGTTTCCCATCAGCTGTAATTGCAGTGACAGAATTAGTTATGCCAGAGGGACAATTTAGTACAGTTGGTTTACTTACTGCAATAGGTGTAGTAATAGGAATATTAGTATTAATTACAGGTGTTGTATTTGTACAACTTGCAGAAAGAAGAATACCTGTACAATATTCAAAAAAAGTAGTAGGAAGAAGAATGGTGGGCGCACAAAATACGCATATTCCAATTAAGCCAGCAATGGCAAGTGTTATGCCTATAATATTCGCATCATCATTCATGACATTCCCTGCAATGATAATTCAATTATTTGCAGCAGATATAGAATCTCAAACAGGATTTTTAAGAGTCCTATATAATATATCAATTGCTACATCAGCAGGTAATGTTGGATGGCAATATGTACTTATTAGTGCAATAATATACCTACTATTAATTGTTGGATTTACTTACTTTTATACATATGCAACATTTCAACCAGCAGAAGTTGCAAATAACATTAAGCAAAATGGTGGATTCATTCCAGGTATAAGAGCTGGAAAACCAACAGCAGATTATTTATCATCAGTATTATCAAAAGTAGTACTTTTTGGTGGATTATTCTTAGCAGCAATTGCTATACTTCCAATGTTAACAAGTATCGCTGGAATAAACAGTGCATTTGGAGGAACATCAATACTAATTGTTGTAGGTGTTGCAATAGAATTAAGTCAACAATTACAATCTCAACTTGTAATGAGACATTATAAAGGCTTTTTAGAATAAAATAAAATTAGAACTTATCTCTATAGATAGGTTCTTTTTATTAAAATTTTATTTGACAAAATTGAAAAAACATACTAAAATATTATAGCCAAAGATAATTATAGAAAGGAAGAGAGAAAATGTATATTATAATGTTAGGACCTCCAGGAACCGGAAAAGGAACAATAGGGAATGAGTTATGTAAGAAATACAACCTAGTTCACTTGGCAACAGGAGATATTTTTAGAGATGAGATAAAAAGAGAAACAGAGCTTGGAAAGAAAGCAAATGAATATATATCAAAAGGAAACTTAGTACCTGATGAAATAACAATTGCAATGGTTGAAGGAAAGTTAGATCAATTAGAAAATGTGTTATTAGATGGATTTCCAAGAACAATACCACAAGCAGAAGCATTAGATAAATATTTGCAAGAAAAGGATAAAAAAATTACAGCAGTTATTAACTTAAAAGTTCCAGATGAAGATATTATAAAGAGAACATCAAGTAGAGTAATATGTTCAAATAAGGAATGTGGAGCATCATTTAATACAATATTTATGCCTCCAAAAGTTGAAGGAATCTGCGATGTATGTGGTTCACAACTTATAAAAAGAAAAGATGATGAACCAGAAACAATAAAAGAAAGATTAAATGTATATTATAAAAATACAGAACCTTTAATAGAGTACTATACAAAAGCAGGTCTATTAGAAGGAATAGATATAAATATATACTTAGAAGATACTAAAGAAAGAACAACAGCAGCTGCTGTAAAAATTATAGATGAAAGGACAAAATAATGGTATATATTAAGTCTAAGAATGAAATCGAAAAAATGAGAGAAGCCTGCAGGATTGCAAACTTAACACAAAAAGCAATAGAAAGAGCAATAAAACCAGGGGTATCTACATGGGAATTAGACAAAATAGCGGAAGAAACTATGAGAGAAAACGGAGCAATTCCAGCAGAAAAAGGATATCCAAGTGGTGTAAAAGGAGTTCCAGATTTTCCAGGATCAATATGTGCATCAGTAAATGATAATATTATTCATGGAATACCTTCAAAACATTGTATATTAAGAGAAGGAGATATTATAAGTGTTGATTTAGTTGCATATAAAGATGGCTTCAATGGCGACTGTGCAAGAACATATTGTGTTGGTGAAGTGTCAGAAGAGGCAAAAAGATTAATAGATGTAACAAAACAAGCATTTTTTGAAGGAATAAAATATGCTAAAAAAGGAAATAGATTAGGAGATATTTCATCAGCAATAGGTACATATGTTAAAGAAAATGGATTTGATGTAATAAAGGAATTTCAAGGACATGGAATCGGTAGAGAAATGCATGAAGATCCAGGAATTCCTAACTATGGAAAAGCAGGAAGAGGAATAAGACTAGAACCAGGTATGACTTTAGCGATAGAACCAATGGTTGTAGCAGGTTCAGCCGAAATTTGTGAAGGTGATGATGGCTGGTCTATTTGGACAGTTGACGAAAGTTTATCTGCTCATTATGAAAATACTATTTTAATTACAGAAAAAGAACCAGAAATATTGACATTAGTATAAAAATATTATATAATATAATAGCTATTGTGAAAAAATGTCTTATGTTTTTTCAATATGTAAACTAATTATTCGAAGGGAAGAAAAATAAAATATGTCTAAAGAGGATGTAATTGAAGTTGAAGGTGTTGTTTCAGAAGCATTACCTAACACACTTTTTAAAGTTAAATTAGAAAATGGACATGAAGTATTAGCACATATTTCTGGTAAGTTAAGAATGAACTATATAAAAATACTACCAGGCGATAAAGTAAAAGTAGAACTTTCACCATATGATTTAACCAAAGGAAGAATCACATGGAGAGCTAAATAAAATAGCAATAGGGAGGTGTATCAAGATGAAGGTAAGACCATCTGTAAAGAAAATGTGCGACAAGTGCAAAGTAATCAAAAGAAAAGGTGTAATAAGAGTTATATGCGAAAATCCAAAGCATAAACAAAGACAAGGATAATTTAAATTAGATATTAACACAAATCTAGCAAGCGGCTGATTTTAGATTTGTGTTTATATATATTTCAATTTTTTTCTAAAGACTAAATAAAAATAAAGTAATAATGACAAACCTTTCTAAGTTATTACTTTATAGTTATTTAGTGCATTTCACCTTTAGAATAAAAATAGAAAACAAATATTAATAAAATTTTAGAAAGAGGTGCAAATATGGCTCGTATAGCAGGAGTAGATCTACCTAAGGAAAAAAGAGTAGAAGTAGGACTAACATACATTTATGGAATTGGTTTAAAAAGTTCTCAAAAAATTCTAAAAGAAGCTGGAGTTAATCCAGATACTAGAGTAAAAGACCTAACAGCAGACCAAGAGCAAGCAATAAGAAAAGCTATGGCTGACTATACTGTAGAAGGTGACTTAAGAAGAGAAGTAGCTCTAAACATTAAACAATTAGTTGAAATGGGATGCTACAGAGGATTAAGACACAAAAAAGGTCTTCCAGTAAGAGGACAAAGAACAAAAACAAATGCTAGAACAAGAAAAGGACCAAGAAAATTGGTTAGCAAAAGTAAAGAGAAATAGTAGATTTTAGGAAGGAGAAGAAAAATGGCTACAAAGTCTGTAAAGAAAACTACAACTAGAAGAAAAGTAAGCAAACACATTGAAAGTGGAAAAGCACATATTCATTCTAGTTTTAATAATACAATAGTTACAATATCAGATGTTCAAGGTAACGTATTATCTTGGGCAAGTGCTGGAGGACTAGGATTTAAAGGTTCAAGAAAAAGTACACCATTCGCAGCTGGAGAAGTTGCTGAAACAGCAGCAAAAGCAGCTATGGAACATGGATTAAAAACAGTAGAAGTATTTGTTAAAGGCCCAGGAGCAGGACGTGAATCTGCAATAAGAGCTTTACAAACAGCAGGATTAGAAATTACATCAATCAAAGATGTAACACCAATCCCACATAATGGTTGTAGACCACCAAAAAGAAGAAGAGTTTAATTCTAATAGAAGGAGGAAAGAAAATGTCAAGATATAAGGACGAACAGTGCCGCATCTGCCGTAGAGAAGGACAAAAACTATTCTTAAAAGGCGAAAGATGCTATTCAGATAAATGTAGTATCAGCAGAAGAAACTATGCTCCAGGACAAAATGGACAAAAAAAATCAAAACTTTCTGAATATGGTACACAATTAAGAGAAAAACAAAAAACAAAGTCATTCTATGGTGTTGGAGAAAAACAATTCAGAAAATACTTTGATATGGCTTCTAAAACAAGTGGTAAAACAGGTGAAGTTTTACTTCAATTATTAGAAAGTAGATTAGACAATGTTGTATATAGATTAGGATTTGCTAGTTCAAGAACACAAGCTAGAATGCTAGTAACACATGGTGCATTCGATGTTAATGGAAAGAAAGTAAATATTCCATCATATATAATAAAAGCAGGAGATGTAATTTCTGTAAGAGAAATAAAGAAAGATAATGGAACAATAAAACATGCATTAGAAGTAAATGCATCAAGACCAGTTCCAACATGGCTTGAAAAAGATACTGAAAAATTAAGTGGTAAAGTAGTAAGACTTGCAGGTAGAGAAGATATTGATCTACCAGTAGAAGAACATTTAATAGTAGAGCTTTACTCTAAATAATGATTAAAATATTTATATAAATGAGAATCATCTCATAATTATTAGGAGGTAAAAATGATAGAATTTGAAAAGCCAAATATTAAATGCTTGGAGATAGACAACGAGAAAAATTACGCAAAATTTGTATGTGAACCATTAGAGCGTGGATATGGTATAACTATCGGAAATTCTTTAAGAAGAATACTACTTTCATCATTACCAGGATGTGCAATAAAAAGTGTTAAGATAGATGGTGCTCAACACGAATTTACTACAATACCAGATGTAGTTGAAGATGTTCCAGAATTAATTCTTAACCTAAAAATGGTAAGAATTAAAATGGACAAAAATGAAGAAAAAACATTAAGAATTGATTTCGAGGGTGGTGAAGGAGAAGTTAAAGCCGGAGATATCATTACTGATGGTACAGTAGAAGTATTAAATCCAGATTTACATATTGCAACAGTTTCTAAAGGAGGAAAACTTCATTTAGAAATGACAGCAGATATGGGAAGAGGATACAATACTGCTGAAAAGAATAAGGTTCCAAACCAACCAATTGGAGTAATAGCAATAGACTCTATATATTCTCCAGTTAAAAAAGTAAATTATGCAGTAGAAAATACTAGAGTTGGTCAAATGGTAGATTATGATAAACTAACAATAGAATTATGGACAGATGGAAGCTTAGAACCATATGAAGCACTAAGCTTAGCTGCAAAAGTTTTAACAGAACATTTAAAATTATTTGTAGACTTATCTGAAACTGCAAAAACTACTCAAATAATGATAGAAAAAGAAGAGAACAAAAAAGAGAAAATTCTTGAAATGCCTATAGAAGAATTAGAACTATCTGTAAGATCATTTAACTGTTTAAAAAGATCAGGAATTTCAACTGTTGAAGATTTAGCAAATAAAACAGAAAATGATATGATGAAAGTTAAAAACTTAGGTAAAAAATCATTAGATGAGGTAATTGCAAAATTGCATGATTTAGGCTTGGATTTGGCAAAAGAAGAAGAATAACTCATAAAAAGGAAGGTGAAAAAAGTGGTAAATAGAAAATTAGGTAGAACAACAGATATAAGACTAGCAATGCTTAAAAACTTAACAACAGATTTAATTTGGCATGAACAAATAGAAACAACTGAAGCTAGAGCAAAAGAAGTAAAAGCAATAGTAGATAGCTTAATTTCCTTAGCAGTAAAAGAAAAAGATAACTTTGAAGAAGTTGAAGTAAAAGTTACTAAAGCAAAACTTGACAGCAAGGGAAATAAAGAAACAGAACTAGTTAAGAGCAAAAATGGAAAAGAGTTCTTAAAAGTTGTAAAAGAAACAAAAATGGAAAAAAGACAAAAAGACATGCCATCAAGATTAAATGCTAGAAGAAAAATGATGACAAAAATAAATAAAGTTAAAGATACAGAAGGTACTTCAATTGACTTAACAGATAAATTATTTAATAGTATAGCACCAAGATATACAGGTAGAGTTGGTGGATATACACAAATAATTAAAAAAGGTCCAAGAAGAGGAGACGCAGCAGAAACTGTTATCTTAAAATTAGTTTAATTTTCAATTAGGGACGGTCCTTAAATGAAAATTTACAAATATTTATTATAAAAAAATAGGTATGCAATTGAGCATACTTATTTTTTTATGATTAAAGGTTACAATTCGCAGCTTAAATAATCTACTTAAACTTTAATATATATTCTTTCACATTTCACTTCGCGGTTCGCTTGCACGTTGCACTACGCTCCTACGTTGTCTACACCCACTTGAAATGCGTGGGAACATATATAAAAATTAAAAAATAAATAAAAGCTATGAATAGTAACGATTAAAGACCGTCCCTAATCAAAAAAATAAAAAAACTCTTGACAATCCAAACAAATGTATGTATAATATCTCCATACACAAACAAAAGTTTTGTAGGAGGTTATTTATGATAACAACTTTACATATTAAAAATATTGGAATTATAGATGATTTAAGTATAGAGCTAGGAGAAGGCTTTAATGTACTTACAGGAGAAACAGGTGCAGGAAAAACTCTTATTATAGATGCAATTAATGTCATTTCAGGTGGCAGATTTTCAAAAGAAATGATTAGAAAGGGTGAAAACTATTCATTTATAGAAATGAATTTATACTTACCAGAAAATCCAATAGCAATAGAAAACAACATAATTGTAAGTAGAGAAATTCATACAAACGGAAGAAATTCATGTAAAATAAATGGAAGATTAGTAACACTAACAGAACTAAAAGAATTTATGAATAATATAATAGATATTCATGGGCAAAACGATAATCAGAAAATTTTAAACTCAAAATATCATATAAAGTACTTAGATAATTTCATAGGGGATAGAATAGCAGATATAAAAGAAAAATATAGAGCATTGTACAAAAAGCATATAGAAATAAAAAAAGAATTAAAAGCAAACTTAGGAGATGACAAGGAAAAGCAAAGAAAATTAGACTTGTTACAATATCAATTTGATGAAATAGACAGTGCAAACTTAAAAGAAAACGAAGAAGAAGAATTAGAAGAACAAAGAAAAATATTCATGAATTCAGAAAAAATAGGCAAAGCACTAAATCAGGCAGATATGTCCCTTGGAGAGGGAGCGATAGATAAAATAAATGAAGCAATAAAAGCAGTAGAAAAAATAAGTGATTTAGATAAAAAATATGAAGATACATTGTGCCAATTAAAAGGTGTATACTATGAAGTACAAGAATTGTCAAGAGATATATCATCTCTTAATTCAGATATGTATTTTGATGAAAATGAAAGAAATGAAATTGAAGAAAGATTAGACTTAATATTTTCTCTAAAAAGAAAATATGGAAACAGCGTAAAAGAAATATTAGATTATAAAGAAAATGTAGAAAACGAAATAGAAAGAATTAATAATTTAGAAACATATAACGAAGAATTAAAAGCAGAATTACAAAAGTTAGAAAAAGAAATGCAAGAATTAGCATCAAAAATGCATGAAATCAGAGTAAATGTGGCAAATGAGCTAAATATAAAAATTAATAAAGAATTAGCAGATTTAGAAATGCCAAATGCTAGATTCATAACAAATATAAACGAAACAGATTTTAATAAAAATGGTATAGATGAAATAGAGTTCTTTATATTAACTAATATTGGAGAAGACTCAAAGCCTCTTGCTAAAATAGCATCAGGTGGTGAAATGTCAAGAATAATGTTAGCAATAAAAACAGTACTAGCTAATACAGATAGTACACCAGTGCTAATATTTGATGAAATTGATACTGGTATAAGTGGAAATGCAGCAAAATCTGTTGGTGAAAAACTAAAAATAATAGGACAAAGTCATCAGGTATTATGTATAACACATCAACCAAGTATAGCAGCTAAAGGAGATGTAAATTTCTATATAAATAAAGAATCACAAGATGGTAGAACATTTACAAAAGTAAGAAAACTAAGCGAAGAAGAAATAATTAATGAAGTTGCAAGAATAGCAAATGGTGAAGTAACAGAAATTGCTAGAAAACATGCATTAGAGCTTAGAAAAACTGCATAAATCATTAGAAAATCTATAAAAATCAAATTATGTTAAGCAAAACGGTTTACAAAAAGTGGTATATAAGATATAATAATGTATATGTATAAATTATGGAGGAGAGCAGATGATGGAGGAAAATAACAATCAAGAATTAGATATAAACCAACTTATGGCGGTTAGAAGAGAAAAGTTAGAAAAATTAAAAGAAGAAGGAAAAAATCCTTTTGAAATAACTAAATTTAATAAAACACATACAAGTAAAGAGATAAAAGATAATTATGAAGAATTAGAAGGAAAAGATGTAACTGTAGCTGGAAGAATTATTGCAAAAAGAATAATGGGGAAGGCTTCTTTTTGTCATATCCAAGATGGAGAAGGAAAAGTACAAAGTTATGTTAGTATAAATGATTTAGGAGAAGATAGTTATAAACATTTTAAAGAATATGATATTGGAGATATTATTGGTATTACTGGTTTTGTATTTAAAACAAGAACAGAAGAGATTTCTATACATGCAAAAGAGGTAACATTACTTACAAAATCTTTAAAACCACTTCCAGAAAAATTCCATGGATTAAAAGATACAGATTTAAGATATAGACAAAGATATCTAGATTTGATAGTAAACACAGAAGTAAGAGATACTTTTATAAAAAGAAGTATAATAATAAAAGAATTAAGAAATATATTAGACGAAAAGGGATACTTAGAGGTAGAGACCCCAATACTAAACAATTTAATTACAGGAGATGCAGCAAGACCATTTGAAACACATCATAATACATTAGATATTGATATGTATTTAAGAATAGCACCAGAGCTTAATTTAAAAAGATTAGTTGTTGGTGGATTTGAAAAAGTATATGAAATATGTAAAAACTTTAGAAATGAGGGAATGGACATAAAACATAACCCAGAATTCACAAATGTAGAACTTTATTCTGCATATGAAGATTATAATGATATGATGAATATTACAGAAGAAATTATTACTAGACTTTGCATGAAGGTAAATGGTACTTTAAAAATAAACTATCAAGGAACAGATTTAGATTTGTCAACTCCATGGAAAAGAATTACAATGATAGATTCTATAAAAGAAGTTACAGGAATAGACTTTAATGAAATAAAGACTGATGAGGAAGCTATGAAAATAGCAAAAGAAAAGAATGTTGAACTAGAAGAAGGAAAAACAACAAGAGGACATATTATAAATGAATTCTTTGAAACATTCGTAGAAGAAACACTAATACAACCAACATTTATAATGGATTATCCAGTAGAAGTATCTCCACTTACAAAGAGAAAGAAAGATGATCCTTCTTTAACAGAAAGATTTGAAGTATTCATAGGTGGAAGAGAATATGGAAATGCATATTCAGAATTAAATGATCCTATAGACCAATATGAAAGACTAAAAAAACAGGCAGAAGCTAGAGCAAATGGGGACGAAGAAGCGGGAATGATGGATGAAGATTTCGTAAATGCCTTAGAAATTGGTTTACCACCAACAGGAGGTTTAGGTATAGGATTAGATAGACTTATAATGTTATTAACAGACTCAGCTTCAATAAGAGATGTGCTTTTATTTCCAACAATGAAACCATTGGCATAGAACATTAGCAAATTAAAAATAAATCTTAATAAATACTAAAAACTCTTAATATGTTGCAAATAGCGAGTTATAGACAATATAAAAAGAATAGGAAAATCTAATAAAAATTAATGAATTTTAATAAATTTATTCTAGTAGCTGTAAAATAGCTGTAAAAATTTAAAGAGATTTAAAGGCTTTTAAAGAGTTTTTATAAGTTAATAACTGTAATAAATACAAAATAAAAATAGAAAATGTAGTTATTGAAATAATATCTAACATATAGAAGTTAATTTAGAAATAAGTTAGCTTCTTTTTTATTGCCTCAAAAATAATTTTAAGGAGGTAAAAGTAGATGAAAAAAACAATTTATGATTTTGAAAGAAAATACGAAGTTCAAGATGAACTTTTAAATGAGGGAGCTTTAGAAGGATTAGATGAAAGGACATTGCATGAGACAATAAAGGCAATGTTAATAAATACAATTAAGGATTGTATTAAATATGAAAATTATATGGATCCTGATATGGATACAATAAGAAATCTTCTATTTAAAGAAAATAAAACAGAAGAAGATATGAGAAAAATAAAAATGGCACAAGATAGATTAAGAAACTCTTTACATTTTGCTCAAATTTCTGAAGATAGTCTATATACATTACTATATCAAATGCTATCATCAGATGAAATAAAACATTGTTTTAAACAAGAAATTCCAGAGATGTGTAGAAATTTGTATTATATGGTAGATTTAGAGGAAGAAATAGCAGAAACTCTGACATTGATTTTTGAAGAACTTTATGAAGCACCAAGCTATAAAGATATTTGCATTACTATAAATGAAAATATTAAGGATTTTGTAGAAAACGCAGAGGAATATGTAGAAGATATACAAAATCACGAGTTATATGAGCAGTTTGTTAGCTTTAGAAAGAGTATAAAAAATGAAGAAAAGGAGAATGACAATGAGTGAAATAATTGCAATAGCAAATCAGAAAGGTGGTGTAGGAAAAACTACAACCACTTTTTCTTTAGGTGTTGCTTTAAGAAAGCAAGGCAATAAAGTTCTACTCATTGACGCAGATCCTCAAGGAGATTTAACTACTTGTATGGGATACTATGACCAAGACAAATTGCAAAATACTATTGCTACTTTAATGTCTGATACAATATATGATAATGAAATGAATGCAGAAAAGGCTATTCTTCATCATAAAGAGGGAATAGATTTAATTCCAGCTAATTTAGATTTATCAGCAATAGAGTTTTCACTTGTAAATGCAATGAGTAGAGAGTTCACACTTAAGAATTCAATAAGGGACATAAAAGATAATTATGACTATATTTTAATTGACTGCATGCCTAGTTTAGGAATGATTACTATAAATGCATTGGCTTGTAGTGATAAAGTAATAATTCCTGTACAAGGAGAATATTTAGCAGCAAAAGGAATGGGACATTTATTAAAAACTGTAAATAGAATTCATAAACAAATAAATCCTAACTTAAAGATAGAAGGAGTATTATTAACACTTGTAGATAAAAGAACTAAATTATCTAAACAAGTGAGAAATACTATTGTTGAAAACTATGGACAGTTTATAAAAATATATAATACGGAAATTCCAAAAGCAATAAATACAGCAAAATCTACTTCTAGTGGTAAAAGTATATTTGCTTATGATAAGAATAGTCCTGTTGCAATAGCATATAAAGAATTTGCAAAGGAGGTCGTTGAACATGAAAGAGCAAGAACAAAAAATGAAACTACCAAGTATAGATGACCTTTTTACAACGCAAGAAGAACGAGATAATAGACAAAAAGACTATATAGAATATATCTCAATAAAAGATATTGATAATTTTCCAAATCATCCTTTTTCTGTAAATGATGATGAACTTATGGATAATATAGTAAGAAGCATTAACAGTAATAAATTTATACCCCCAGCGATTGTTAGACCAAAAGAAAATGGAAAATATGAAATGGTAGCAGGACATAGAAGAAAAAGAGCTTTTCAAAAAGCAAATAAAAAAGAAATGCCATGTATTATAAAAAATTTAACTGATGATGAAGCTACAATTTTAATGGTTGATACAAATCTTAATCAAAGACAAGAAATATTGCCATCAGAGAAAGCATTTGCATACAAAATGAAACTTGAAGCAATGCGACACCAAGGGAAAAGAGTAGATTTACTGGAGGACGAAACTTCCGACCCAATGGGTTGGAAGTTAGAAAGTGCTAATAAGTTAGGAAAAGAAGTAGGCGAAAGTATGACTAATATTAGAAGATATATTCGTCTAACACATCTTATTCCAGAGCTTTTAGAACAAGTAGATTTAAAAAGAATTGCTTTTAGACCAGCAGTAGAGCTTTCTTATTTAAGTGAAGAAAATCAATATGTAGTACAAAATATATTTGAGTTTGATGAAGTTACACCATCATTGAGTCAAGCAATAAGACTAAAAAAACTTGAACAAGAGGGAAAATTAACAGAAGAAAAAATAGAAGAAATTTTAGGTCAGGAAAAACCTAATCAAAAAGAATTTATAAAAATACACAATGAAAGAATAGATAAATATATACCACAAAAAATAAAAGAATCTGGCAAAGTAGAAGATTTTATTATTCAATGTGTGGAAGAACATAACAAGAGAGAAAGACTAAAACAAGAAAGAAATGCTAGATAATGTGTGTGAACATATTTAATAAAGATACTACCTTTATGTGTGAACACATTACAAAGTTTTCCCTTACAAACCCTTTCAAAAACATACTATATTACAAACTAAAAGAATAATAATTTTTTTAATTAATTTTATTTATATTTATTTATAAACTTGAACTTAGTCTTTTAAGCAGTATAATTAAAGCATAAGGAGATGATAAGTATGAAGAAAAAGAAAATAATAATTGTGATTTTAGCTCTAGTTATAGCATTAATTATAACAGCTTTAATAGTTAATCAAGTTATAGATAAATATGATAAAAGTAGTATTGAATTTGAAAATAAGGTTGTAAATGAAATAAATTCAACTAATGAAATTCAAGAAACGGAAGCAAATGTTGTAGAAAATACAAGTATAAATCAAGATACCAAAGAAGAATTGATACAAGAAGACACTAATGCAAATACAAAGACAGAAACTCAAGAAAATAAAAATGAGAAACAAACAGAAAGTACTAAAAGCACACAGGAAAAAGTAGTTGAAAGTCCAAAACAAACAGAAAAGCCAACTCAAGTTACCAACAAAGTAGACACACCTAAAAATAATACACAGAAAGGAGAAAAGCCTAAAGAGAATATTCAAGAAAATAAGAATGATGATAAAGTACAAGAAAAGCCTAAATGTACTGATACAAAACATGGAGTTAGTGCAGGCAATTCTAATTTATGGTTTAATAGTTACGATGAAGCAGTTGCATATTATGATAATTTAATAAATGGTTATAGTGATCAAGTACATAATGGAGAAATATCATCAGATGAATATTACAAATTATGTCCTTATGGCTATGAAACATGGAGTTGTCCATATTGTGGTAAATGGACTTTAAATTACTATAAAAGATAAAAAATAAATATTTTTGAGGAGCAAGTATAAAACTTGTTCTTTTTTTATGCAAAAAAGGAGGATTTTATATGATGAAAAAATTAAAATATAAAAGAATTTTAGCTAGTATTTTATTATTAGTTACAATGTTAAGTGTAGCACAGCCTATATTTGCAGCATCTGGAACAGGCGAATGGGTTGGAGGGCAATATGCCTCTTATATTAAAACTACAGATAATGCAGATACAGAGTATGGAATTATAATAAGAAAATTAATTAATTACAATACAGGCGAAAAAAGAACTGTATTCTGTGCAGAACATGGAGTTGATTTTAAAACTGATGTAGTATATAACGGAAGTTATTATACACCAGTTAAAGCAGATGTAAGAAAAGCATGTAAAATTGCATACTTAGGATGGTATCGTGATAAAGGCGATTATGTTGTGGATGGTGGAATATCAAATGCTGATAAAAAGAAATATGCCTTAGTACAACAATATATATGGGAAATACTTGGTCAAAGCAATGCAAGATTTATAGATAGTGGTATTCAAGCAGAATATGAAGCTTTTAAATCTGAAATAAATAGAGAAATTGCTAAAATAGAAACTAGACCAAGTTTTGATGGAACAACAATAAATGTTCAAGCAGGAGAAAGTAAAACAATAACTGATACAAATGGTGTTTTAGCAAGTTATCCTAGTATAGATAAAACTACTAATGGAATTAGAATTACACACTCAAAAGGAAGTAATTCAATGACTATATTAGTAGATGAAAATACTACTTTGGAGAATTACACAATAACTGATGCACAATTTAAATCATGGGGAATGATTAAAGATGGAACAGAAGATAAAGATACAATGGTATTTTTTGAGTTCCAAGATGGAGTTCAAAATCAATTATATTCGTTGTCTTATAATGATCCAATAACATTAAGTGTAAGCTTGAAAATTGAAAGCTTTGGTAAATTGGAACTTTCAAAATTAAACAAAGAAGGCGATTTAATTCCAGGAGCTGTGTTCAAAGTTACAGGTCCGAACAATTATAGCAGAGAAGTAACTGTAACAAATGGAAAAATAACTTTAGACAAACTAAAAAAAGGAACTTATACAATAAAAGAAATATCTGCTCCTTATGGTTATCTTTTAGATAATAAATCTTACAATGTAGAGGTAAAAGTAAATCAAACAGCAACTCAAGCAGTTGTAAATATTGAACCAACTGGAACATTTACATTAGTTAAGAAAAATGAAGATAAATCAGCAAATTTAAAAGGTGCAGAATATAGAATATGGAATGATAATTATGATAATAGATTCACAACAGATGATAATGGAGAAATAAAAGTAGAAGGACTAAAATTAGGAAAATATAATTATCAAGAAACAAAAGCACCAGAAGGTTACTTATTAGATGATACGGTATATTCATTCGAACTTAAATATAAAGATCAAAATACAGCAGTTGTGTTTGCATCAGCAGAAAGAACTGACAAAGAGCCAACTGGAAGTATATCTATAATTAAAAAAGATATTAAAACTGGCTCAGTAACACAAGGAGATGCAGTTTTTGAGGGTGCAGTATATAAAGTATATGCTAAAGAAGATATATACAATAAAGCTAAAACAAAAAAATTCTATTCTAAAGGAGATTTAGTTGCAACAAGAACTATGAATGAAAAAGGAACAACAGAAGATATAACAAACTTACCGTTGGGCAAATATCTAGTGAAAGAAGAAGTCGCACCTAAAGGATATATGTTAGATACAAAAGAATATGAAATTAATTTAACTTATAAAAATCAACATGAAGAAATAATTTCTAATACTACAACAAGTCTAGAAAAAGTAAAAGAAATGGGACTTCATATTTTCAAATCTGGAATTAAAGAAAATTCTGGAGTAACTCCTGGATTAGCAGGTGCAGAATTTACAATAAAATTAAATGCAGATGTAGAAAAAGTTTATGATCAAGGTTACACTTATGAAGAAGTATGGAATGGAATTGATGAAGATGGAAATCTAGTAACAGTAGAAGAAAAAAGAGTTGCAGAAGCTCAAAAAATAGCTCCAACTTATGAAATTATAACAACAGATGAAAATGGAGATGCGTATACTCAAAATAAATTACCTTTTGGCAAGTATATTGTAAAAGAAACAAAGACTCCAGCAGATTATGAAACATCAGTTGATTTTACATTTTCTATTACAGAAGATGAGTCTGAAGTTGTAGAAATAGCAAAGAGAACAAAGCATATAGTAGTAAATAATGAACAGTTAGAAACTTATATCAAACTTATAAAGAAAGATTTAAAAACAAATAAACCAGTAACTTTAAATTCTACAACATTTGAAATTAAAGCGACTGAAGATATATACGATAGAGCAACTAAAGAAATTTTATACAAAAAAGGAGAAACAATATCTCAAAAAGTCGGAAACACAACATATACTTCATTTACAACAAATGCAGACAATATTGTGATTCCAGATTATTCATATAATTCTGAAAATGATAATAAGGCAGAAGTTACAACACCTTTAAAATTACCAGTTGGAAGTTATGAAATAACAGAAATAAAAATTCCTGAGGGCTTTTTACAATTAGATAAACCTGTAACTTTTGAAATCAAGAACATTAAAGATTATGACACAGACAAAGACGGAGATTTTATAAAAGAAATAGTTATAAAAAATGAACAACCAACAGGAACTATAAAATTAGACAAAACTATTGCTATAAGAGAAAATGTAGATACTTCGTTAATTGATTTATCAGACTTATCTGGAATTGAATTTAAGCTAACAGCAAAAGAAGATATAATTGATAAAGCAGACGGCAGTATTATATATGAGCAAGGTCAAGAAATAAAGATATATAATCTAACTAAAGATGGTAAACTTACAATTACTGATTTACCAATAGGAACTTATGAAATAGAAGAAATAAAAACTTTAGATGGATTAGTTTTAAATACAACAAAATATGAAGTTGAATTTGAACAAAAAGACACAATAACTAAAGTGTATGAACAAAAATTAAATGTAGAAAATGATACTACATTAATAGAGTTTTCTAAAACTGATATCACAGGAGATAAAGAATTGCCAGGTGCAAAATTAACTGTTTTAGATAGTGAAGGTAATATTATAGATACATGGACTTCTACTGAAGAAACTCATAAAATAGAGGGACTAACAGTTGGAAAAGAGTACACACTAAAAGAAGAAATTGCCCCAGATGGCTATGTTATTGCAACTGAAATAAAGTTTAAGGTAGAAGATACAAGTGAAATTCAAAAAGTTACAATGAAAGATAAAATAGTAGAAGTTTCAAAAGAAGATATTTCTGGTAAAGAAATAGAGGGGGCAAAATTACAAGTATTAGACAAAGAGGGCAATATAATAGATGAGTGGATTTCAGAAAAAGAAGCACATAAAGTAAAAGGACTAAAAGAAAATGAAACTTATATATTGCATGAAGAATTAGCAGTTGGAAACTATGTAAAAGCATCTGATATTGAGTTTACAGTTACTGAAAGTAAAGAAACACAAAGAATTGTTATGATAGATAAATTAGTTGAAGTAACTAAAACAGATTTAACAACAGGGGAAGAACTTGAAGGAGCAGAACTAGAAGTTACAGATAAAGAAGGAAATGTAATAGATAAATGGACTTCTACTAAAGAGCCTCATCAAGTAAAAGGTCTTGAAGAGGGAAAAACTTACATACTAAAAGAAACAATAGCTCCTTATGGTTACGAAATTACTGAAGAAATAGAATTTACTATTACAACAGATAAAGATACTCAAAAAATAGAAATGAAAGATATGCCTATCTTAAAAAATGTAAAAGTCATTAAAGTGGATTCTGAAACAAAAGAAACTATCAAAGATAAATTTACTTTTGCAATATATGAAGATCCTGAATGCACTAAATTAATAAAAGAAGTTCAATCTAATAAAAAAGATGGTACAGCAATTTTTGAAGATTTAAGATATGGTACATATTATATAAAAGAGACAAAAGCACCAACAGATTATGAATTATCTAATAGAGTTGTAAAAGTAGAAATAAATGACAAAGGAATATTTGTAGATGACAAGCAAGTAGAAGAAAAAGATGGAACAATAGAGTTTTCATTTGAGAATAAAAAAATAGAAGTTCCTAAAACTGGAGATGACAGTAACATGAAACTATTTGCAGGATTAGGCTTACTTTCTTTATTAGGTATTACATATATAATAATACATAACCACAAGAAAAATAAAGATGAGTAATTAAAACTAGAGGGATTAACTTATTATTAAAAGTTAATCTCTCTTTACTTTTACTTAAAGTGAGGTGGTAAAATGCCAAGAAAAAAAGAAATAACAAGAAATGCAACATATGATAAATTAATTAATATAGGAAAAGCAAGTGAAAAAGCTATTTCGAATTTAAAAATTGAAGATTTAAAAGACATAACAAATGATCCACATGTTTTAAATATAATAGCACTCAGAGAATGTATAAAAAATCATAATACATTAGAGTATTTCAATTATAAATCAAAAGTAGAAAGAAAGGAGGAAACCTAATGCCTAATAAATATCAGTTAGTTAATGAAATGGCAAATGAAACATTAAAAGAAATCACACAAAATGGTGAAGACTGGACAAAATTCTTAAATACGGCAAGTAATAATTATAAATATTCTTTTAATGAACAAGTGCTAATTTATGCTCAAAAACCAAATGCAACTGCTTGTGCAGATATAGAAACATGGAATAACAAACTAAAAAGGTGGGTTAACAAAGGTGCTAAAGGTATAGCTCTAATTTCTATTGAAGATGGTAGAAGTGTCTTAAGGCATGTATTTGATATTTCAGATACACATAGTGGTATAAATAGAAACCTAAAATTGTGGGAAGTAAAATCTTCTTATGAAAATGGACTAATAGAAACATTAGAAAATAGTTTTGGCAATTTAGAGATAAAAAGTAATCTGGCTGAAGCTATTTATTCAAGCTCAATGAACTTAGTAGAAGATAATTATCAAGATTATTTAGTAGATTTAAGAGATGTTTTAGAAAATAGTTCCTTACAAAATTTAAGTGAAAATGAATTAGAATCATTGTTTAAAGGTATATTGATAAATTCTATTTCATATATGACTTTAAATAGATGTGGAATAGATCCTTTAGAGCATTTTAGTTATAATGATTTTGAACTAATAAAACAATTTGATACTAAAAGTGTTATATCAAGATTAGGTGCAGCCACGAGCGATATATCAGAACAAATTATAAGAGAAATTGCTTCAAGTGTTAGAAATTTTGAAAAAAATATAAATCGTACATTTGTAAATAATCAAAAAATTAATTATCATAATAATGAAAATAAAAATAATGAAGGGAGAAATGATTATGATGAAGATAGAATACAAACAAATGGGAGATTACCAGATACCACAAGTAGCCTTACCAAAAGTAAGGAAAATGCCACAAGGCAGATTCTCGAGAATGAGGGAGAAATACCTAAAAGAATACAAAAAAGGACTATACGAGGAATTAATGCTAGATGGCAAAATGGAGGAACATTTAGGAGAAACAGAAATGACAGCACAGAAAATGTTGAAAGAGATAATCAAGAGCCTAGCAGAGAAGAACAAGATAGACGAGAATTTGAAAGCACAAAATCAAATGCTTTGGGTACAAGAAATGAACGCAATAAAAAATCAAGCAGAAGAAATAGTGATACAGGAATTGATTTACAATTAAACTTATTTACAGATTCTTATATACCACCAATCAAAGATTTACCTAGTGTAGATGAACAAAGAAATACTATACAAACACAAGCAGAAGTAGAAAATACTCCTGCTTTTACTTTTACGCAAGAGATGGTAGATACAACATTAAAAGATGGGACAGGACATGAAAATGGAAAATTTAGAGTATATAGGTTATATCAAGAAACATTTTCTTCCAAAGAAAGAATAGACTTTTTAAAAGCAGAATTTAATTATTTTGGTACAAATGGATTTAAAGGACTTGAAGGAATATGGGTAGAATATACACCAGGCAAAGGGTTAAAACTTTCTAAAAGTGGTTTTGAAAATAATCTTCAAGTAAATTGGAACACAATAGAAAAAAGAATTGGAGAAATTATTTTATCAGATCAATATTTTACCAAAGAAGAAAAAGAAGATTATCAAAACTGGTTACAAAATGAATATGAAGATGAAAAATGGATGTTTGATAAAGTTTTAAATAAAGAAATGGAAAATTATCAAACAGAGATAAATACAGAGAATATTGAAAAAAATTATAAATTACCTAATGGCAATTATTTTCATTTTCATACAAACGAAGAAGGCTATTACTATTCTATATATGATAAATACGGTGTAGAACAAGATGGTGGATTACTAGAATATTCTGATAATGAAGAAAATCAAACTTTATCAGATATTAGAAAAAGATTAGCAGAATTTACAGATATTAAAGAACTTATAAATAAAGATTTAGAAGAAGTTAGTCGAGAATTTATTGATAATTTAGAGAATCATGAAAAAACAAAAGATGAAACAAAAGAAAGTTACATTGAGCAAGCACAAAATGTAATAAATTTATTTAAAGCAAGAGAAGAAAAGGGGAAACCACTAGATAGAGAAGAATATTATAAAACACAAGAAAAAATAAATTACCATATTGATGATAATTCTTTAGGGGAAGGTACTCCAAAAGAAAAAGTAGCAAGAAATATTGAAGCTATAAGATTACTAAAGAAGTTAGAAGAGGAAAAAAGACTAGCAAATGAAAATGAACAAAAAATATTGTCGAATTATGTGGGTTGGGGTGGACTACCAGATGTTTTTGATGAAAAGAAAACTAGTTGGAGTGAAGAATATAACACACTAAAAGGATTACTCTCAACAGAAGAATATGAATCTGCAAGAGCATCTACACTAACAGCTTTCTATACTCCACCAGTAGTTATTAGTGCAATATATCAAGCATTACAAAATATGGGACTAGAACAAGCAAACATTTTAGAGCCAAGTTGTGGTACAGGCAATTTTTTAGGCATGTTGCCAAAAGCATTACAAAATTCTAACTTATATGGTATAGAACTGGACTCTATAAGTGGAAGAATTGCAAAACAGTTATATCAAAAAGCAGATATAAGAGTGGAAGGATATGAAAAAACAGATTTACCAGACTCATTTTTTGATGTTGCAATAGGGAATGTTCCTTTTGGGGATTTTAAAGTAAATGATAGTAGATATGATAAAAATAATTTTTTAATCCATGATTATTTCTTTGCTAAAACTCTTGATAAAGTTAGACCTGGAGGAATTATTGCCTTTATAACTTCTAAAGGTACTATGGATAAGGAAAATATAGAAGTAAGAAAATATATTGCACAAAGAGCAGATTTGTTAGGAGCTATAAGATTGCCAGACAATACATTTACAAAAAATGCAGGAACTAAAGTAACATCAGATATTATATTCCTACAAAAAAGGGAAAGTCTAACAGATATAATGCCAGATTGGGTATATCTTGATAAAAATGAAAATGACATTACAATGAATAAGTATTTTGTAGATAATCCAGAAATGATATTAGGAAATATGGAAATTGTTTCTACTGCTTATGGATATGATTCAACTTGCAAAGCTGATAATACTATATCTTTAGAAGAACAATTAAATTATGCTATTACTAATATTCATGGAGAGTTACAAGATTATATTATTGAAAATGAAGTAGAACAGGAAGATACTTCAATTCCTGCAAGACCAAATGTAAAAAATTTCTCATATACAGTTATTGATGATAAGATTTACTTTAGAGAAAACTCGAGAATGTATTTGCAAGATAATTTACCATTAACTAATCAAAATAGAATAAAAGGATTAATTGCTTTAAGAGAACAAGTTAGAAAATTAATAGATTTTCAATTAGAAGATAGATCAGATGAATATATACATATTGCTCAAAACAAGTTAAATGAACTATATGATAGATTTACTAAAGAGTATGGACTAATTAATTCACGAGCTAATGAAAATGCTTTTTCAAATGATAGTAGTTTCTTTTTATTATGTTCTCTTGAAAAATTAGACGGAGAAGGTAAATTTGTTGGAAAAGCAGATATGTTCAGTAAAAGAACAATAAAAGCTAAAAGACAAATAACAAAGGTAGATACAGCAGATGAAGCACTTATTATATCTATAAAAGAAAAAGCAAAAGTTGATTTAGATTATATGCATAATCTATGTGGAATAGATATAGACAAAATTGTAGAAAATTTACAAGGAGTTATATTTAGAGTTCCAGATAGAGGTAATCCTAATAATTGGGTAACAGCTGATGAATATTTGTCTGGTAATGTTAGAGAAAAGCTAAAAATAGCAGAAGAATTTGCAAAAGAAGATTCTAGTTTCAATATAAATGTAGAAAAACTAAAAGAAGTTATTCCTAAAGATTTAGGGGCAAGTGAAATAGGTGTAAAATTAGGTTCTACATGGATTCCACCAGAGATAATTAGACAATTTATCTTTGAATTACTTGAAACACCAAGATATAATAGATGGGACATTCATGTTAAATATTCAAATATAACTTCTGAATGGTACATAGAAGGAAAAAGTGAAGATAGAGATAATGTAAAAGCATATTCTACTTATGGTACAACAAGAATAAATGCATATAAAATTATAGAGCAAACACTTAATTTAAAAGATGTTAAAGTATTTGACACTATTATAGATGATGAGGGAAGAAAGCAAAGAGTATTAAACAAAAAAGAAACAGCTATTGCCTCAAGTAAGCAAGACGCAATAAAAGAAGCCTTTTTAAATTGGATATGGGAAGATCCAGATAGAAGAAATAAATTAGTAAGACTTTATAATGATAAATTTAACTCAATAAGACCTCGTGAATATGATGGATCACATATAGATTTTGTAGGAATGAATCCAGAAAAGAAACTAAGACCTCATCAATTAAATGCTGTCGCTCATGTACTTTATGGAAAAAATGTCTTGTTAGCTCATGAAGTTGGAGCAGGAAAAACTTACGAAATGGTGGCAAGTGCAATGGAGTCAAAAAGATTAGGGTTATGTAATAAATCTCTTTTTGTAGTTCCTAACCATATAATAGAGCAATTTGCATCAGAATTTTTAGATTTATACCCAAGTGCAAATATTTTAGTTGCTACTAAAAAGGACTTTGAAACAAAAAATAGAAAGAAATTTTGTAGTCGAATTTCCACAGGTGGATATGATGCAATTATCATTGGACATAGTCAATTTGAAAAAATACCTATGTCAGTAGAAAGGCAAAAAACTATATTACAAGAACAAATAAATGATATAACTAATGGAATTGCTGAAGAAAAAGCTAATAAAGGAGAATACTATACAATTAAGCAATTAGAAAAAACAAAAAGATCTTTAGAAACAAGACTTGAAAAGTTAAATAAACAAGATAGAAAAGATGATGTAGTAACCTTTGAAGAATTAGGAGTTGACAAGCTATTCGTAGATGAGGCTCATAACTACAAAAACTTATTTTTATATACTAAAATGCGTAATGTAGGTGGTATTGCTCAAACAGAGGCTCAAAAATCTACTGATTTATTTATGAAATGTAGATATTTAGATGAGATTACAAATGGAAAAGGGATAGTATTTGCGACAGGAACACCAGTTTCAAACAGTATGGCAGAGTTGTACACTATGCAAAGATATTTGCAATATGATGAATTAAAGAAGAACGGACTTGACCATTTTGATAATTGGGCTAGTACATTTGGAGAAACAGTAACAGCGATAGAATTAGCACCAGAGCGGAACTGGATATAGAGCAAAAACTAGATTTGTTAAATTTTATAATTTACCAGAGTTAATGTCAATGTTTAAGGAAATAGCTGATATTCAAACAGCTGACACTTTAAACTTACCAACACCAGCTTTTGAAAATATAAATGTAGTAGTAAAACCAAGTGAAATACAACAAGAGATGGTGCAACAATTAGGAGAAAGAGCAGAAAATATTAGAAATGGAGCAGTAGATGCAACACAAGATAATATGCTGAAAATTACTAATGAAGGAAGAAAACTCGCTTTAGACCAAAGACTTATGAATCCTTTATTACCAGATGAGGAAAGTAGTAAAGTTAATTCTTGTGCAGATAATATATATAAAATATGGAATGAAAATCAAGATAAAAAATCTACTCAGTTAGTATTTTGCGATTTATCTACTCCTAAAGATTTAAAAGGCTATGAAAAAGAAGAATTTACAGATGTATATAATGAATTAAAGAAAAAGCTAATTCAAAAGGGAATACCATCTAATGAAATAGCTTTTATTCATGAGGCAGATACAGAAGTAAAAAAGAAAGAATTATTTAGTAAAGTAAGACAAGGAACAGTAAGAGTGCTTATGGGATCAACACAAAAGATGGGAGCAGGTACTAATGTTCAAAATAAATTAATTGCGACTCATCATTTAGATTGTGCATGGAAACCATCAGACTTAACGCAACGAAATGGTAGAATGATTAGACAGCATAATGATAATAAAAATGTATATGTTTATTACTATGTAACAGAGAAAACATTTGATAGTTATATGTACCAATTAGTAGAACAAAAGCAAAAGTTTATATCTCAAATAATGACATCAAAGACTCCAGCAAGAACAATGGAAGATATTGACGATAAGGCTCTAACTTATGGTGAAATCAAGGCACTAGCCACAGGAAATCCATTAATTTTGGAAAAAACAACACTAGACACAGAAGTTTCAAAACTAAAATTATTGAAACAAGAATTTATGAATCAAAGATATTCTTTGCAAGATAAAGTTATAAAATATTTTCCAGAGGAAATAGCAAGACTAAATAATAAAATAGCTGCAATGGAAGAAGATACAGTAAAATTAGAAGAATATACCAAACCTAATAAAGATGGATTCTCTCCTATGAAATTAGAGGGTATTATATATTCTGAAAAGCAAGATGCAGGTAAAAAATTATTAGAGTGTGTACAAAATCTAAAAAGTATGGAAGAAAAAGATATTGGAGAATATAGAGGATTTAATATGACTGTTAGTTTTGATTCTTTTTCAAAAAATATTAAGCTTAGATTAAAAAATAAATTTAGTTATTCCATAGATTTAGGAACTGATATAAATGGTAATATAACTAGAATAAATAATTGTTTAGAAAATATAGCTAAAGATATACCAACAGAAAGAGAAAAGCTAGATAATACAATGTTTCAATTAGAAAATGCAAAGAAAGAAATACAAAAGGAATTTCCAAAAGAACAAGAATTAAAAGAAAAAATACAAAGACTAGACAAAATAAATGCAGAACTAAAAATAAATGATAATGATCATGAAATGTTAGGAGATGAGCAAGAAGAAAAAGAAGAAAAACAGACTAATAAAAAATCTCCAGAGCGTTGTTAATTTAAAGTTCTTATGATATAATTTTCTTGAAATATAAAAATAAGTTATGGAGAAAATTATAATGGTTAGAAAGAAAGCAAAAATTGAATTATCCGATGAAGAACAAAGAATAATTTTATATGCGTTAAACGAATTAAGAACAGAATTAATACAAAAGAATAAATACACAGATGTTGTTAATGAAGCCATAGGAAAATTAAAAAATAAAATGAAAGCTGATAGATATGATCTTGGGGTTATAATAAATTCATTAGACAGAAAAAGAAAAAATGAACTTGCTAAAGGAAATGATACAGAACAGATGGACTATTTGATTTTGAGGCTACTTAAAATATATGAAACTTTAAAATAATTTAGTAAGGGTGAGACTAATGGAAAAACAATTAGAGAAAAAGTATGTTGTATTAGATGTTGAAACTAATGGACTGTCATCTATTAAAGATGATCTTTTATCAATTTCAATATATAAGCCAGACGATGGCAAAATATATGATAGGTTTTTACCACTTGAATTATCAGATGAAGTAGAAACAACATATATTAATGGAATCACAAAAGATATGTTAAAAGACAAAAGCCCATTAACCCAAAATGAATTAGATGAAGTTATTAGTAGTTTTGAATTAGAAAAGAGGACAATATTAGTATATGGAAATATTGATGAAAAATTTATCAAAAACTATTTAAAAAGGAAAAAATTGAAAGGATTTGATAAACTTAAATTTTATAATTTTAAACATGATATTATCTCTAGTAGATTTTCAGAAGGGAATATTACTAAAGATAATTTATGTAAGATTTATGGAATTGATAATATACAAGAAGTACATAGTGGATTAAATGATTGTATTTTAGAATGGAATCTTTTTAAGAGTATGAATGGAAATAAATTGATAATTATAAATAACGAAGTGTTTGAATTTAATAATGAATATATCATTCCTGTAAGTTACTTAACAACATATACGAATTTTAAGTATTGCATAAAAGATTTTCCAAAAATAAATGCAGAAATTAATCAAATAAAAAAAATACGAATTAATTCATCAGAAATAAAAAAATTTGAAACTAATATAAGTGGAATTACAATAGAACATTTGATAAACACTTTATTAAATGTAAAAGATATGAATAATGAAACATACTTATTTCAATTAGAAAACAAGAAGAAATTAAAGAGACTAGGAAAATTACCATCAATAGTTCATGAAATACCTATTCTATTTAACAGAGATGGAACAATAACAGCATTAAATAAAGAAGATGAAAAAAAAGTTGATGAAATTAATAAAGTAACTGAAATAATAAAAGAAAAAATAAAACCTTTAATAAAATATATAAAAGAAGATATATTTGGTAATGAACAGATTCTATCACAAGAATTGGTTGTTAATAAAAAAGATAATGTTTTAGCAAAGTGTGATTTATCATCGAAAGACAAAATATTAGAAATTAAAACCTTCATTCCAAATATTGATAAAATAAAATACCAATTATATTATGAAGCTAATGGTAGAGATATTTATATGTTACAGACAGAATGGAATAGAGAACTTAAACAAGGACTTATCTTTAATTTATATAAAGTTAATATTTTTGAAAATGATAAAATTGTAAGAACATCAGAAAAAAATTTAAAAGTAAAATCAGGTAAAAAAGAGTTGGAAAGAAAAATTGCTGAAAAAGTAGGAAAATATTTTAATGAGAAAGGAAACAAGTGGTCATTAGGATGTCTGGCTTTTAAAAATTCGGAAGATTTTAATTATACATACTTAAAAAAATATATACAAACAAATAAAATTACTACTCAAGAACTTTCTAATAATATTGATGTTAGTGAAAATACAATCAGAAATTGGCTTAATGGAAAATCGAGACCGTATGTATGGAATGCAATAGCAATATGCGTTTATTTAGGAATTGATGAAAATAAAATAATAATAAAAAAATAAAATTATTTGATAAATTTATAATTAAATGTGTTCTTAAAAACATTTATATAATCATAGAAATTGTATTTTATTAAAAAAATAGTAGTATTTTAACCTCTTTAATGGTATAATAATAGTATGTTGAGAAAGGAAGATAAAATCTATGAAAATGGAATTTATATTTGATAAAGAAAAATTGAAAAAAGCAGGCTATCAAGAAGAACAATGTCTAAATGCAATTAGAAAACACTTTAACAGTTATAAAAGTAAGACAATAAAAGAAATTGCAAAGGGAATATTTGAAGGAACTGATGATGACTGGAATGCCTTTGGATCTACTGCAAGATTTCCATATACAAGTTGGTTTTTAAAAGTAATTAAAGAATGGTATTGGTATGTAGATGAAGGAGATGGGCAAGGAGAGAAAAAAGGAGATTGTTTAGAGGCATATTATGAAGTAAAAGCAGTAAATGGTTAAGAGGTAATATATGAGAAAAGCAATAAATTTTGATATTGACACAAAAAAATATGAAGAATATACAGGAAAAAAAGCTCCAACAGCGTATGCAGAAGTAAAAAAATTCTTAAAGAAAAATGGATTTGAACATAGGCAAGGATCTGGTTATGTTTCTATAAATAGTTTAGATGATTTAAGAATTACGGCTATTATTACAAATATGACTTTAACTTTAAAGTGGTTAAGATTTTGTGTGAAAGAAATAGATGTAACTAATATAGGTAAGCAACACTCGTTACTAGACACGATAAATAAACCATATAATGAAGATGATTTATCAAACTTAGATGATATTGAAATATAAAATGCAAGGGTAATATTATAACGATATTACTCTTTTTTCATGTCAAATATATAAAAAAATATTTTGCACATTTCTATAAAGTAAAATATAGTGTTATACTTCCAGGCAAGGAGGAAAGTTGAAATGAAAGAAATATTTAATAAACCTGTTTTAGATCAGTTATATTCTTTTAGAAAAGAAGAATTTGAACAAAATTTATATAATGAAGATGAACAAATAAAGAAATTAGAATTAGAGATAACTGATTTATCTGAAGGATTTGTGAATCATTTAAAAAATATTATAACAGATGAAAACGAACTTAAAAATGTATTAAAATTATTTAGAAATTATGAATTAAAAGCTAGTGAAGAAACAGACTTTTGGGGACTAATTTATTTTAAGTTAGGTATTGTAGAAGGCAATAAATTGGCACATGAAATTACACCTAAAAAATCTATTAAAAAAGATGATGATTCATTTCTAAACTATGGCAATAATAATTTTTCAGAGTGGTTAGAAGAACAAAAAAGAAAATATTGCTTTGATACACCAGAGTATAAAGAATTGCAAGACAGGTACAGAAAAATTAGTGAAAAGTACCCTAATGCAACAGAAGTGTTTGAAGATTTAGAATTTATAGAGCTTAATAAAGAAGAACAAAAAGCACTTATTGAACTTAGAAAAATAGATGTAGAAATGGGAGATATGGAAAAAGATTTGTGTTTTAAATTGGGAATAAAAGAGGCAATGAGTTTTTATAATGGTAATTAAATTTATTGTAAAAGACATTAGAAAAGAACAAAGACTTACTCTAAAACAATTATCATATAAGACAGGAATATCTACCACACACTTAAATGATATAGAAAGTAATTACAAAATGCCAAGTTTAATATTTGCTATTAAAATTGCAAAAGCATTAAAAGTTAATATCAATGATCTGTATTATATAGAAAGGTATTAGAAAAAATCTAGTACCTTATTTTTATGCCTAAAAATACAAAAAGGAGGTGCAGTTAATGTCAGCATTTATACCAAAAGAGATTGTAAAACAAGCAAAACAGATAGATTTGCTAACTTATTTTATGAATAATAATCCATCAGAACTTGTAAAAAAAGGTGCTAGTACTTATTCCTTAAAATCTCACGATAGTGTCATTATAAGTAATGGATTATGGCATAGATTTTCTACTAATGAGGCAGGAAAAACAGCAGTAGATTATTTAATGAAAGTTGAAAAGATGACACTACAAGAAGCTGTTAAAAATGTATTAAATAAAGATATTAGTACCTATAAAGTACACAAAACAGAAATAAATAATGTACCTAGAAAGATAATTATTCCAGAAAAAGCAAGTACCAATAAAGAGGTTGTAGACTATTTAAAAAGTAGAGGAATTGATGAAGATATTATTTTAGATTGCATAAATCAAAAACTAATATACCAGGAAAATAAGACAAATAATGTAGTTTTTGTGGGTTATGATTATGATCATAATATTAAATATGCAGGGTGTAGAAGTACAAATGAAAAAAGAATAATGCGAGATGCAAAAGGTAGTTCAAAAGAGTTTTCTTTTAGACTGTTAAGCAAAATAAAGAATAATACATTACATATTTTTGAAAGCAGCATAGATTTATTATCTTATGCAACATTATTAAAACTAAAAGGCTATGATTATCAAAATCAAAACCTATTAGCACTTGCAGGTGTATATCAACCAGGGAATAATATAGAACAAAGTAAAGTACCAATAGCAGTAAAAAATTTTTTAGAAAAAAATACAAATATTGAAAATATTGTACTTCATTTTGATAATGATAGAACAGGAAGAAATGCAACCAAAGCACTTATAATAGCTTTAAATAAGTACAATATATATGATATTCCTGCACCTTATGGAAAAGACATAAATGATTATTTATGTTACAAGTTAGGATTAAAGAGAAGACAAGAAATAGAACAATATAAAGTAAATAAAACACAAAATAAGGAACATATACAAGTATAGTTTTATATACAAAAATTAGATTTCTTGTCCTAGCAAGCAATGAATTTGTTCACACGGAAATATCGTGTTTCAAAATTCTATTCAATGGGGCTAGCCCCAATCCCCATTATTTAGTTTGAATAACAGGAGGGAGAGATTTGAGAAAAAGAAATATAAGAAAAGATATAATGTTAAATGAAACAGAAAATGAAAAACTTATTTCTGACTGTAAGAAAGCTAATATTTCTTACGGAGAATATTTTAGAAAATTACTAATGGAAAAACAAATAAAAGAAAAACCAGGAAAGGAATTTTATGAAGTGATGAAACAACTTTCTAAAATAGGTGTTAATCTAAATCAAATAGCTTATAAAGCCAATAGTACAAACAAGATAGATAAAGATTATTACAAAATAGAAGCAGAAGAATGGCATAAATTTGCAAAAGAAGTTAAACAAAAATTTTTGTAGGAGGTGGTAAGTTTGGCAACAACCAGTTTGTGGAAAGTAGTAAAAAGAATGGATCATGTTATAAATTATGCAAAGGAAAAAAATAAAACAAAAAACATTGAATTCAAAAGTAATTATGAAATAATAGTTGATGATTTAAAAGATGTAATTGATTATGCTAAAAATGCTAATAAAACTGAAAAAGAATATTTTGTTACAGGAATAAATTGTGAGCCAGATTCAGCTTATGAAGAAATGCAAGATACAAAGAAGTATTATAATAAAGAAGACAAGATTTTAGCATTCCATGCATATCAATCATTTAAAGAGGGAGAGGTTACTCCAGAGATTGCTCATAAAATTGGAGTACAACTTGCTAATGAAATGTGGGGAGATAGATTTCAAGTAATAGTTACTACTCATTTGAATACTAATCACATACATAATCATTTTGTATTAAATTCAGTTTCATATACTGATGGAAAAAAATATTATAGTAACAGAGCTAATACAGGAAGATTAAGACATACTTCTGATGAAATTTGTAGAGAATATGGATTAAGTGTTTTAGAAGAAAAGCCTTGTAAAAAAAGTAAAATTAATTTTGAAAATTATTATAAGAAATCTTTTTATAATGATAACTATACAAAAAATGCTAAAAGAGATTTAGATTTAGCAATAAGACAAGCATATTCATTTGAAGATTTTATATATTTAATGAAAAAATTAGACTATGAAATTATATTTAGGGCAAATAAAATAAGTATAAGAAAAGAGCCATATAAAAGAAATATTAGGATTGAACGCAGGTATGGAGAAAATTATTCAATAGAAAATATTAAACGAAGAATAATAGAAGAACAAGCAGTAAGAGTACCTTTTATAGAAAATGTATACAATTATAGAAAAGTAAATTTTCCTTTTGCAAAAAGGCATAAAAAAGCCAAAGCAAAAGGATTTATTGCTTTATACCATCATTATTGTTATTTATTAAAAGTTTTTCCAACAAAAGTACCACAGCAAAAGTTACCTGCAAGTATTAGAGCAGATGTTTCAAGAATGGAAGAATTATCTAATGAAGCTAGATTTTTATATCAAAACAAAATCAAAACATTAGATGAATTGATAAATTACAAAGATGATATAACATTTAAAATAAATCAATTACTTGACCAAAGAGAAAGACTTTGGGCAAAAAGAAGATTATCAAAGGATGAAAATGATAGGCATAAAATAGCTGAAGAAATTTCATCTTTAAATGATAAAATAATTAAATTCAGAAAGAAGGTGGAAATGTGTGAAGATATTAAGTCAAGAGTACCAAAGATAAATAATAATTTAGACGAACTAGATAAACAAGAAGAATTAGAAAAAGAAACTAAAGACAAGAAAAAAGAGAGAGCTAAAGGCAGAAAGGAGTAAAAATATATGAGTGTAAATGGAGATGCATCAGAACAAGTTGTAAGATTAGGATTAGAGGGATTTGAAGTAACTGTAAAATTAATAGGTAGTGGTGCTAAAAATCTTTTAGCCATGCTATATGCAATGCAAAAAGATAAAAGTCAAAATCAAACTAGAGGAAAAATGAAATTGACTAAAATGTTACGAACAGGAAAACCTTTAAAAATATTTTCTATAAGTAAAGAAGATTTGAAAACTTTTTCAAAAGAAGCTAAAACTTATGGAATTACATATTGTGCGTTAAGAGATAAAAATAGTAAAGAAGAAAATACTATGATAGATGTTATTGTAAAAGATGAAGATGCTTCAAGAATAAACAGAATAGTAGAAAAATTCAAACTTACAACTGTAGATATGGGAAAAATGGAAACAGAAGTTACAAAATCTATTGAAAATAGAGAAGTACAGAAAAAAGAAATGGGAGTACAAGAAAAAACTAAAGAACAACAATTAGAAGAAGTATTATCTGACAAGCCATTACAAAAAGAACAAAATACAAATGAAAATTTCAATGTGGCAAAGACAGAAAAAAGCCCTCTGTCAAAGCCTTCCTTAATGACTTCAAAGATGCAAGAAGGGGTTTCTAAAGAAGCAACAAAACCTTCTGTAAAGAAAGAACTTGCAGAATTAAAAGTAGAGGCAGAAAAATTAGATAATCAAAAGAACAAAGAAAAGACAAATACTAAAACTAAAATCAATAAACAAAAGAAAAGTAAAACAAAAATAAAATCTAATAGATAGGAGGAGTGCTAATGGAAGAAACTAGAACTATTACTTTAGATAAGTATGATTATAAATTAATGTTAAATGCTTTAAATGAATTTAGAAATAATAAATTAGAGCAAAATATTGATACAGAAATAATTGATAAATTGATTATAAACTTATTAAATGCCCCTAAAAATAAGAAGTTTTTATCATTAAATAAAAATACGAGAGGAAAATTTACAGTTGAGGCAAGATGATAAAAAAATTGCAAAAGTGTTTTATATAATAGGAATAGTACCAATTATATGGACAGCTCTCCTTGTAGCACCTTATATAAATAATGGAATAATAGGAGTTCTAAAAAATAGTGGCAATATTTTTAGTAAACCTTTTAATATATCAATAACAGAGAATAGTATAAAAACTGTTCTTATTTTTTTGCTTATTTATATATTAGCAATTTTAGTATATGAATCTACAAGAAAAAATTATAGAAGGAGAGAAGAAAATGGATCAGCAAAATGGGGCGATGCTAAAGAATTAAATAAAAAATATAAACAGCCTAATAATTATAATAAAATATTAACTAAAAATGTTTCTATTGGATTAAATGGAAAAAAGCACAGAAGAAATGTAAATGTATTAGTGATAGGTGGATCTGGAGCAGGTAAAACATTTAGCTATTGTAAGCCAAATGTAATGCAATGTGCAACTTCCTATGTAGTATTAGATCCTAAAGGAGAGATTCTTCGTGATACAGGCTATCTATTAGAGAAAAATGGATATGAGGTCAAAGTATTGGATTTAATAAATATGGAAAAATCACATTGCTATAATCCATTTGTATATTTAAAAGACGATAATGATGTTCAAAAGTTATCAACTAACTTGTTTAAATCAACAACACCAAAAGGTAGTACAACAAATGATCCATTTTGGGATACTGCTGCAAGTATGTTATTATTAGCTTTAATATTTTATCTTAAATATGAAGCTCCACCAGAAGAACAAAATTTTACTATGGTTATGGAATTACTACGAGCAGGAGATGTAAAAGAAGATGATGACGATTATGTTAGTCCACTAGATATGCTCTTTAATAGACTAGAAACAAAAAATCCAGAACATATAGCACTAAAATATTATAGAAGTTACCATAGTGGATCAGCAAAAACATTAAAATCCATACAAGTAACATTAGCTTCAAGATTAGAAAAATTTAATTTAGAAAGTATGGCACAATTAACACAAACAGATGAATTGGATTTACCATCATTAGGAGAAAGGAAAACAGCATTATTTGCAATAATACCAGATAATGATACATCATTTAATTTTCTAGTTAGCATACTATATACACAATTATTTCAACAATTATTCTACATTGCTGATTATAAATACGGAGGAAGTTTACCAACACATGTGCATTTTGTAATGGATGAATTTGCAAATGTAAGCCTGCCAGATGATTTTGACAAAATATTATCAGTAATGAGATCAAGAGAAGTTTCTGTTTCAATAATATTGCAAAATTTAGCACAATTAAAAGCACTTTTTGAAAAACAATGGGAAAGTATAGTTGGAAATTGTGATGAGTTTTTATATTTAGGTGGTAATGAACAATCAACACATAAATATATTAGCGAATTACTAGGAAAAGAAACTATAGATACTAATTCTTATGGTAGAAGTTTTGGCTCTCATGGTAATTTTTCAGAAAATGACCAAATTGCAGGTAGAGAGTTATTGACACCTGATGAGGTAAGATTACTTGATAATAATTATGCTTTGTTATTTATAAGAGGAGAAAGACCAATAAAAGATTTTAAATTTAATTTAAAGGAACATTTTAATAGTTCACATACGCCTATTGGCAATAAAAATGTAAAACCATATATACACGGTGGAACAGAAAATGCAATAGCTTCAATTACATTTGATATAGATGATATATCATTTAATACTAAAGAATTAAATAATTTACAAATTGATGAAATTGAGGTAGAAATACTATCAAATGAAGAAATAGAAAATATGTATAAAGAAGATATTGATAATAAAGTTATCAATTAATCCAGAGTATAAAATTTTAAAATATACTCTGGGCTTTTTTTATGCCTAAAAATAAATGTTATGTAAACAGAAAGTGAGGTAAAATCAATGAAAAATATGATGGAAAGAAAAGAAAAAGGAAAGAAAATTTTAAAAAAGATTTGTAAAAGAGGTGCAATAATTATAGGTTATATAATTGCATTAAATGTTGCACAACAATTAAATGTTTTCGGAGCAAATGATGATCCTCTTACAGTAATAAATAATTTGTCAGATTTTATATTTGGTTTAATTAGAGCTGTGGGTATGATTATTCTAGGCTTTGGAGTAGTACAAGTTGGTATGAGTTTGAAATCTCATGATCCTACACAAAGAGCAAACGGAATAATGACTTTAGCAGGAGGTATAGTAATTACATTCTCTAAAGAGATTTTAAGTTTAATAACAGGTGGTTAAAACATAGGCAGATATAATATCTGCCTAAAATTCATTTAAGGAGGAAATTAAGTTGGAGAAAAAATATCAAATAATATATGCTGATCCTCCATGGCAATATAAAGTATGGTCAAAAAAAGGAAATGGAAGAAGTGCTGAAAGTCATTATAGAACTATGAATATAGAAGATATTATTAATCTAAAAGAATTTATAAATAAAATTTCTGACAAAAATTGTATTTTATTTATATGGGTTACTTATCCATGTTTGAAAGAAGCTTTAAAAGTTATAGATGCATGGGGATTTAAGTATAAGACCTGTGGATTTACTTGGGTAAAGAAAAATAAAAAAAGTGATTCATGGTTTTGGGGTATGGGATATTGGACAAGAGCTAATTCGGAATTATGTTTGATTGCTACAAAAGGAAAAGTTAAAAGAATTAGTAAGAAAGTACATCAAATAATTGATACTCCAATAGAACAACATAGCCGTAAGCCAGCAATAGTAAGAGATAAAATTATAGAACTAGTTGGAGATTTATCAAAAATTGAACTTTTTGCACGAGAAAAAGTGCCAGGATGGGATGCGTGGGGAAATGAAATAGAAAGTGATATTAGAATGGAAGATTACAAGATAGGAGGTGCTTAGTTTGAATTGGATTGTAGGAAATTTGCAAAATGCGTTAGATACATGGAATGGAAAACTATCTGAAATTTATACTTTGGTTACACAAAGTCCTTCGAGTTTTAAAGGTGGAACTATATGGGAAATAATAGTCAATATAAATGGAGCATTGCAAGCGGTTGGACTAGCATTGCTTGTTTTATTTTTTGTAATTGGAGTAGTTAGAACTTGTACTAATTTTTCTGAAATTAAAAGACCAGAGCAAGCTTTAAAACTTTTTTTAAGATTTGCCATTGCAAAAGGAATAGTAACTTATGGACTAGATTTAATGTTAGCTGTTTTTAGAATTATACAAGGAATAGTTACAACAATAATGTCAAAAACCTCATTTCAAGCAAGTAGTATGACTTTACCACAAGAAATTATAGATGCAGTAAATAACTGTGGATTTTTTGAGAGCATTCCTCTATGGGCAGTAACAATTTTGGGAGGACTGTTCGTTACAGTATTATCTTTCATATTGATTCTTACTGTTTATGGAAGATTTTTTAAACTATATATGTATACAGCAATAGCACCTGTACCGTTGGCATCATTCGCAGGAAAAACAACGCAAAATATAGGGAAAAGCTTTTTAAAAAGTTATATAGCAGTATGTCTTGAGGGTGCAATAATTGTACTTGCTTGTATTATTTTTTCTGCATTTGCAACATCGCCACCAGTAGTAGCAACAGGAGCAGAGCCAGTAAATATGGTATGGAAATATATAGGAGAACTTATTTTCAATATGTTAGTCTTAGTTGGTACTATTAGACTATCAGACAGAATTGTAAGAGAAATGATGGGAATATAGAGATGAAAGGAGCAACAAAATATGAGTAAGGATTTTATACATATAGAGGAAAAAGGAATTAAATATTTAGTACACCCAAAAGGAAGTATATTTGAAGGTATGAAAATAAGAGAGAATCTAGATGATGCATTTGATAATGCTATAAAACGAGGAATGAAAAATCCAGAAGACTGGATGTATATGTACTCCGAAAACGGCAAAGATTACTTTAAACATTATTTTAGCAGGTGTTATAGATCTTATCCACAGTTTGGAGTAATAGAAAAAATAAAGAATAAAATACAAAAAGAAAGATAAGTGGAGGTATAAAAATGAGTATATCACAAGATTATGAAAAGTTAAGAATGCAATTAGGAAATAAGAAATATGAAGCATTAGATGAATATATAAGAACTTTTGGAAAAGTACATGAATGGCATCAAGGCATTAAAGATATTAGAAGTATTGAAAACATTAAAGAGTGGGAAGATAAAATGTTTGATTTGCATAGAAAGTGTAAACCAATTTTTATTGAAGATGTTGTTATGAATGAAAAAGAATGGAAAAAATTTGAAAAATGGTATGACGAAAACAAAGTTAAGACAAAACAGGAAAAATCAAAAAAGAGGGAGGCAAGGTAGATGGAGGAAAAAAATTATAGAAAATTATTAGGTGAAAATTATAGTGTTCAAAATATGGGAGCTTTAAAATTATTGATAGAATATGGAAGATTAAATTTACAAGATGATAATTTTTGTAAAAAATTAAAAAAAAGATATAAGCGAAAAAGACCATTTCTATGAACCAGAGTTTTATACTGATATGGTAGATATAGCTAAAAGAATGGCTGAAATGCCAAAATATGATTTGTATGAACTTATGGAAGATAAAATAAGTATTTTAAAAACAACAATGCCCAAAAGTATAGATTTAAAAGAGAAAATCAAAAATAGAAGTAAGGAGGCAAGGTAGATGGAAGTTAAAATAAACAAAGATATTAGAGAATTTAGTGAAAGTATATTTTTTGGACTGACTATGCGTCAGTTCATTTTTTCCTTATTGGCTTGTGTGATAGCAGTAATTCTATACTTTACATTAAAACCTTTTTTTGGAATAGAAACATTATCTTGGATATGTATTTTAGGAGCAGCACCTTTTGCTGTTTTAGGTTTTGTTAAATATAACGGAATGACTGCTGAAAAATTTATTGTAGCATTTATTAAATCCGAATTTATTACACCAAAGAGATTAACTTTTAAATCCAAAAATATTTATGCAGAAGTTTTTAAACCTACAATAGAAAGAAATTTGAAAAATGGATTAGTAAAACCACAACATAAGCATAAAGAAAAGAAAAATAAGAAGCCTAAAAAGTTAAAAAAGGAGGTAGATAACAATGCTGAAGACACTAAAAAGAATATTTAAATTAGATAAAGAAAAATTTAAAGTACCAAAATGTGTGCAAGATATAATTCCCGTGAAAGCTATATGGGAAGATGGTATTTTTTTAGTAGGAAAAAATAAGTATTCGAAATCATATAAGTTTTTAGATATAAATTATGAAGTTGCAAGCAGAGAAGATAAAGAGGCAATGTTTTTAGACTATTCTTCTCTGCTTAATTCTTTAGATACAGGAGCAACAACTAAAATAACTATAAATAATAGAAGAATAAATAAATTAGATTTTGAAAAAACAATACTATTAAAAGATGCTAATGATGAATTAGATGAGTATAGGCACGAATATAATCAAATGCTGATAAATCAGGCAAAAGATGCAAATGAAATAGTACAAGAAAAAATTATTACGATATCTGTATATAAAGATAGTGTAGAAGAAGCTAGAAATTACTTTACAAGAGCAAGTACAGAGCTAATGAATCGTTTTAATACTTTAGGCTCAAAATGTATAGAATTAAATGCAAAAGAAAGACTAAGAATAGCACATGACTTTTATAGAACAGGAGAAGAAACATCTTTTCATTTTGACATACACGAAACAATGAAAAAAGGTCATGATTTCAAAGATTTTATTTGTCCAGATACTGCTGAATTTGAAAAAGATTATTTTATGATCGGAAATAGGTATGGTAGAGCCTTTTTCTTAAAGGAATATGCAAGCTACATAAATGACAGTATGGTTTCTGAACTAACAGACTTAAATAGAAACATGATGTTATCAGTAGATATAATTCCAATTCCTACTGATGAGGCAGTTAAAGAGGCAGAAAATAGAAGGCTAGGAGTAGAAACAAATATTACTAATTGGCAAAGAAAACAGAATGCTAATAATAATTGGAGTAGCATAATACCTTATGATATGGAACAACAACGAAATGACTCTAAAGAATTTTTAGATGATTTAACTCTGCGAGATCAAAGAATGTTTTTAGTAGTTATAACAGTTATAATTACTGATGATACCAAAGAAAAATTAGAAAGTGATACAGAGGCTATTAAACAAATTGCTAGTAAAAACTTATGCCAATTAGGTGTTTTAAAATATCAACAGTTAGACGGACTTCAAACGGTATTACCTTTTGGAGTAAGAAAAATAGATGCTTTAAGAACTTTGACAACTGAGTCATTAGCTGTATTTATGCCATTCAAAGTGCAAGAGATAAGGCACAAGGATGGTATTTTTTATGGTCAAAATGCTATCAGTAAAAATATGATTATTGCAGATAGAAGACAATTATTAAATGGAAATTCTTTTATTCTTGGAGTTAGTGGAAGTGGAAAAAGCTTTACGGCAAAACAAGAAATTTTATCTATTAGATTAAGAGATCCAAATGCAGACATAATTATAATAGATCCAGAAAGAGAATATGCACCATTAGTTAAATCTTTTAATGGAGAAGTAATTAAAATATCTGCTACAAGCGATAATCATATAAATGCAATGGACATGAACTCAGAATATGGAGATGGAGCAAATCCTGTCATCTTAAAATCTGAATTCATCCTGTCTCTGTGTGAGCAGTTAATAGGTAGTGGAAATCTCGGACCGAAACAAAAGTCTATTATTGATAGATGCACAGCAAATGTTTATAGGGTATTTCAACAAGGTAATTATCAAGGCATACCACCTACATTGCAAGATTTTAGAGAGCAATTATTAAATCAACCAGAAGAAGAAGCAAAAGAAATAGCACTTGCTATTGAATTATTTACGAATGGCTCATTAAATACTTTTGCAATGAATACCAATGTAAATACTTCAAGTAGCTTAATTAGTTATGATATTTTGGACTTAGGTAAACAACTACTACCTTTAGGAATGTTAGTTGTGCTTGATTCAATTTTGAATAGAATTACAGCTAATAGAACAAAAGGAAAAAATACATATATTTTTATAGATGAAATATACTTACTATTTCAATATGAATATTCTGCAAATTTCTTATTTACACTTTGGAAAAGAGTCAGAAAATATGGGGCATTTGCAACTGGTATAACTCAAAATGTAGAAGATTTATTGCAAAGTCATACTGCTAGAACAATGCTTGCAAACTCTGAATTTATTATAATGCTTAATCAAGCAAGTACAGACAGAGTAGAACTTGCAAAACTTCTTAATATATCAGATTTACAAATGAGTTATATAACAAATGTAGGAGCAGGAGAAGGTCTAATAAAGGTAGGATCTGCATTAGTTCCATTTTCTAATAGATTTCCAAAGAACACAGAACTATATAAGCTAATGACAACAAGACCAGGAGAGGGATTAAATGAATAAGAAATATAAAATCGTTTTAGTGCTACTAATAGTTATAGTTGCTATTAGTAGCTATTTTATTATTAAAGAATTTGCAGAAAATAAGAAAGAAACAGATATATATGAAGATTTACAGGAAATAGTTGTAGAACAAAATGATGAAGATACTAACATTAATGAAAATAAACAAAAAAGCAATATAAAAGACTCCAGAAACAATTATAATTTAGAAAACATTGCAAAAATCAATTCTGATGTAATTGGCTGGATAAAAATAGATAACACAAAGATAGATTACCCCATCATGCAAAATGGAGATTATTACCTTCACAGGAATATTTATAAGAAATATTCGAGTCATGGAACACCATATTTAGCAGAATATTGCAATGTCCAATATAGTGATAATCTAATAATTTATGGTCATCACATGAACGATAATAGTATGTTTGCTCAATTAGAAGATTATAAAAAGAAAAAATTTTATGAAGAGCACAAATATATAGATTTTTATACTTTTTATAATGGAAAAACAATAAAAAACACTTATGAAGTTGTTATAGCTTTTAAAACAGTAGTTTATACAGATAATGGTTTTAAATACTATAATTATACAAATTTTACAGATAAACAAGAATTTGATGAATTTATAAATAAATCCAAAAACTTGCAGTTTTATGATACTGGAACAGATATAAACTATGGAGATAAATTAATCACATTATCTACTTGTGAATACTCACAAAAGAACGGAAGAATGGTGGTTGTAGCTAAGAAAATATAAAATCTGGAGGTGGTAAAATGCCAGAAATAAAAGAAAAATCTAAAGGAACTATAAAACAATTAGACAAAAATATAGTGCAACTTCAAAAACTAAAAAATAATATAGTAACAACAAAAGAAAAAATAAACGAATTTACAAAAAATGAACAAAATGATACGGCTGAAAATTATGCAAGTATGAAAGTACAAAATGATATAAGTTATTTATCAAGAAAAGGACTAGAAAAAGGCAATGAAATAGGAAAAAAATCCTTACAAGAAACAAAGCAAAATTTTATAAAAGGCAAGCAAAAAATAGAAACATTAAAAACTAGAATAAAAAGCAAAAATACGAAACAATTAAAAAATGTAATAGATAATTCTAAAAAGACTATAAAAGGTGTTTCTAAAAAAAGTATAAAAACAGCAAAGAACACTAAATTACTTGCTAAAAAGGGAATAAAAACTACTGAAAGAGTGGTAAAGAATACAAAAAGAGCTGCCAAAGAAAGTGTAAAAATGACTCAAAGATTAGCAAGAGCCACTAGAAAAGCAATTCAAGCTACAATACACGCTACAAAATTAGCAATTAAGGCAGTAATTGCAACAGTAAAAGCCATAATAGCTGCAACAAAAGCACTCATAGCTGCAATAGCAGCAGGAGGTTGGGTAGCAGTAGTCATTATATTGGTCATTGTTCTTATTGCAGGTTTTGTAGCTCTATTATTTAATGGAGATGAAGAATCTGAATTTGATGAATCTCAAATGCCTAATATGCAAATAGTAATGGTGGCAAAAGCTCAAATAGGCAATGAGGGAGGAGATAAATTTTGGAGTTGGTATGGATTTGATAGTAGAGTAGAATGGTGTGCTTGTTTTGTTAGTTGGTGTGCAAATGAATGTAATTATATAGATAAAGGCATTATTCCTAAGTTCTCTGGTTGTGGAGATGGTATAAACTGGTTTAAAGAAAAAAATCAATGGCATGATAGAGGAGATACTTATTACCCTATTGTAGGAGATATTATCTTTTTTGACTGGTATGATGAAAATGGAAATCAAGACGGAGTTAGTGATCATGTAGGAATAGTAACAAGAACAGATATAACGAATAGAAATATTTATACTATAGAAGGGAATACAAGTGATAAGTGTGCAGAAAGAATGTACTCTTTAGATAACGAACAAGTAATGGGCTATGGTAGTCCTAAATATGAATAAAAACAGTACCGAGTAGAGTTATAAAACTTTGCTTGGTACTGTTTATTTTTTATTTGGAATATATTGAACAAGATCATTTAAAGGACAGTTTAGATAATCACAAAATCGTGCTAAAACGAAAATATCTAACTTTACTAGATTACCTGTCATTATTCTTTTTATAACTTTAAAATCTGTATTTGTATCTTTCATTAACTGATTTATGCTAATATCTTTTTGTTTTAGCATATCATCAAGTTTAAAGATATAACAGCCATTTTCTATTTTTAACTTATACATACTAAAATCTCCTCGTATAATATGTTTATAAGGTTTATTTAATTTGAATTTTATAAACATATTCTTTCTTTTATATTTTAAATAACCTTTCTAATTGGACTATTTTTTAGTATAATATTTTTTAGATATTACATAAGGCAAACTTTATTTTCTCCTGCAAACCTTTTGGTATTGCTTATAAAGAGTGAAGCCTTGCATTAAAAATTATTTTCTTACCATCTGCTGCATCTTCAAATATTGATCAAAGTAGCAATGACGTTAACAATATTTGAATGAATGCTTATATGCGAGGTTGATTTTATTTTTAATTGCTAAGGAATAGTCCTTATTTTATCTTTATTCCATCAAGAAAGGTGGTGATTCTATGAATAAAGATGTTTTATCTACTTTGTTTGTAGGCATTGATGTTAGCTCTGCCAGTAACTATTTTTGTGCCATTAATTTTGAAGGTAAACATATTTTAGATTTTTCTATAACTAACGACTTACCTAGTAGCGAAATCGCTGTTGAAAGAATCTTTAGTGCTCTTAATATAAATAATTATATAAGTTTAGTATGTTACTTGACTATTGGCTGTATAACCAGTAAAATATATCAGAGGTGTAAAATAATGGAAAAAATTACTAAAAACTTTATAGTGCCAAACTATATAGCAGAAGAAATATTAGAATATATAGAACAAACAGCACAAGGAAGATGTAGATGCATGAAGTGGGAAAATATACGAGCACTACTTGGACTGGCAATAATAAATGGAAGAATAACAAGAGAGCAGGCAGATGTTATCGAAAAATTATTTTGTAGAGAAAAATGATTTTTTGAAAAAATTATGATATAATGCAACCTGGAGGAAATGAAAAGATGACTATGCAATTTGTAACTGATTACATAGATAAAAAATTAAAAGAAAATCCAAACTATATAAGATATACCTTTTATGAGTTAAGAGTAAAAAATAATTTATCAGAAGACGAAGTAGATGAATTTTTAAGAATAAATAAGGATTATTTTGAAAATAAAGACTATAGTGTGTATTTTACTGGTGCTAAATTTGAGTATAACAATGCAAAAAGAACAGTACAAGATAACGAACTAATGATAGCAATAAAAGAATAGTAGAAAGGATGCAGAAAAATGAATTTATTAAATGAATTATCAGAAAATGAAACAAATTTATTAAAAAATATAGGAATAAAGATAGAAAATAGAAATTATAATCAAGATGAAGCAAAATTAATTGAAAATAATATTATAGAGGATATTTTTCGTAGAAGTAGTAAAAATGGAGATATTCAAAAAGCTAATGAGCAATATAGTAATATAATAGAAAAATTAGAAAGAATAAGAAACTAATACTAGTTTATATCATAAAATGTTTAATTTGAATTGAATAATAAATAGTAATTTTTTGTTGAGATAGGAGATGTAGCAATATGGCTAATGAAAATAAAAAAGATTTCAATGCTATGATGAAAAATAATAAGGATATGCCTAAAATACAAATAGTTGAAGATGAAAAAACAATTAAGAAGTATGGTGGAACTAAAATGTTTTTTGCACCACCAATTTATTATGATGAATTGATGAAAAAAGTACCAAAAGGAAAACTTATTACAGTAGGACAAATGAGAGATTATTTTGCAAAACAAAATAATGCAGATTTTACTGATCCTATGACAGCAGGAATATTTGTTAATATTGTTGCTTGGGCAAGTTATCAAAGAAATACAGATATTACACCATATTGGAGAACTTTAAAATCAGATGGAGAATTGAATATTAAATATCCAGAGGCGATTGAATTGCAAAAAAGATTACTTGAAGAAGAAGGGCATACTATAATCACAAAAGGAACAAAGAATATAAAATACTATGTTAAAGACTTTGAAAAAGATTTAGTAGAATTATAGTAATTTATAGAGGAGATAAATAAAATGAAAATAGGAATAGATTTAGACGGAGTTGTAATTGATAGCGAAACAACATTTAGGACTTATGAAGAAATATATGATATAGATGTTTTGAAACAAAATAATTTAGTTGATAGGACAGAGCCAAAATTTCAATCAAGATATAATTGGAATGAAGAACAGCAAAAAGATTTTTGTAAAAGATATTTTTTACAAGTATCTAGAGAAAGTAATCTTATGTCTGGATTTATAGCCACTTATAATAGATTAAAAAAACAAGGTCATGATTTTGTTGTTATAACCGCTAGAGGACTTATGCCGGATGGAAGTTTTATGAAAGAAATGGAAGATGATGCCAAAAGAGTTTTAAACGAAAATGGTATATTATTTGATAAATATTATTGGGGACAAAAAGATAAACTAGAAGCTTGTCTAAAAGAAAATATTGATATTATGATTGATGATGATTGGAGAATAATTAAAAAATTATCAGATAATAGTATTAAAACCTTATACTTTAGAGATACAAAATTAAAAAAACTAGAAGAAACAGAGTATATTAGTGAAGTGAATACTTGGGGTGATATTTATAGAAAAATCAATTCATAACTTAGTAATAAATTACAATAAGTAAAGTAGGTAATAAGGTGGAAATTATATACTCTTTATTATATAATACTAACAAAAGATAGTAATTTGAAAGTGAGGATTACTTATGAATAAAGGAAAAACTGGAATATTATTAATAATATTAGGAAATATATTGTACTTGGCTTATACTTTCTTTTGTAGTAATGAAGCCACACCATTTAGTGAATTTAGTTCAGGTCTGCTATTAGGTTTATCAATAGGAATTAATCTAACAGGAATAATATTATTGGTACTATATATTTCAAAAAATGAAAAAAATAAATGATTATATAGAAAAGAAAGGAGGCAAAAAAATGTATAAAACTGTTGTTATAGAGTATTCTCCAAAGGCAGATGATATGGCACAAAAAGTAGAAGAAAAAGCAAATGAAATGTTAGAAAATGGCTATGAATTAGTTACAATGTCAATTACAGGAACAGCAAAAGCAATTTTAGTATTTAAAAAAGGTTTGAAAAAAAGTTTTACATAAATTACAATTTAATAAGTAAACTGTAGGTATGTTTTTTTAAAATAAACCTATAGTGTGTGGAAAATAAATAATTTTTATGCTAAATTGTTAATAAAGAGGTGGTAAGTATGGATAAAGTAAAAATAGGTCAATTTATTGCAAGTTGTCGTAAAGATAAAAAACTAACTCAAGAGCAATTAGCAGAAAGATTAAATATAAGCAAAAATGCAGTTAGCAAGTGGGAAAGAGGAATTTGCTTAATGGATATGTCGCTTTTAAAACCATTAAGTGAAATATTAAATGTTAGTGTAAATGATATTTTATCAGGTGAAAAAATACCAGAAGATAAAATAAAAGAAAAGTCAGAAGAAAATCTTATAAAATTATCAGAGTTCAATCACTATAAAAGTGTTACTATTGGAACTGTATTTATATTATTAACAATTACAATTATTATTGTATATTCTCTTATTAAAGATTTAGAATGTTCTGGCTACACAACTTTATTATTTGGATTTTCAGCAGTTGTATATTTTTATAAATATAAACAAACTAATGATAAAAACTTATTATTGTGGGCTTTGTGTATGATTATCCCATTCGTTGCAAATTTTATTGCTTTTATACTATCAACAATATAAATTACGATTTTAAAATTACTTTATATGAAAGTATAGAGTAATTTTTTTTTTTATGATATGATAATAAAAATAGTAATTTGAAAGCGAGAAGTATTATGAAATATATAGCATTATTGAGAGGAATAAATATTAGTGGAAAAAACAAAATTGCAATGAGCAAATTAAAAAAAGAATTTACCAATTTAGGATTTAAAGAAGTAACAACTTATCTAAATAGTGGCAATATAATTTTTGAAAGTAATATAAATAATAAAAATGAAATTATAAATAATATACAAATAATGATAAAAGATAAATTTGAATTTGATATACCAACTTATGTTACAACTTCACAGGAATTAGAAGAATTGATGAGTAATAGTCCAGAATGGTGGGGAAAAGATAATAAAGAGATATATGATAATATAATATTTATTATTCCACCGACTACTTATAAAGAAGTATTTGCTGCAATAGGTTCTCCAAATGAATATGAAAAAATACAAGAATATAAAAATAATATTTTTTGGTCTTTTGATTTAAAAAATTATAGGAAATCAAATTGGTGGAGTAAAACAGCAAGTACAGAAATTAGTAATTCAATAACAATAAGAACAGCTAATACTATGAGAAAGATATTAGAAATATGCTTAAAAAAGTAAAAAAATAAGAAGTAATAAATAAAGGTGGAAAAAATGATATGAATCATATTTTAATAGTGGAAGATAACAAAGAAATAACTGAAAATTTAACTCTTTTACTTAAAGAGAATGGATTTTCTATAGAATCGATATCTAAACAATCAGAACTAGAAAAAATGTTGGAAAAAAATAAATTTGATTTAATCTTATTAGACTTAATATTGCCAGATGGAAATGGATTTTCCATTTGTAATTCAATAAAAAAGAAAATTGATATTCCGATTATTATACTTACAGCAATGAAAGATGAGTATAGCATTGTAACAGGTTTCGATGTTGGTGCTGATGATTATATTTCAAAACCATTTAAGCCTTTAGAACTCATATCAAGAATAAAAAATCAATTAAGAAGATATAAAAAATCTCCATCAGTTTTTAAAATTACAAATTTAAAGGTAGATACTATAAAAGGTAGTGTATCAAAGAATGACAAAGAAGTTGTATTGACAGCTTTAGAATATAAATTACTTTTACTATTTATAAATCATCAGGGAGAAATTATGTCTAGAAGTAGATTACTAGAAGAAATTTGGGATATTGCAGGAGAATTTGTTAATGATAATACTTTAACTGTTTATATAAAAAGATTACGAGAAAAAATAGAAGATAATCCTACAAATCCTATTATAATAAAAACAGTTAGAGGAATAGGTTATAAAATTGGAGAATGTTATGAGTCTTTTTAGAAATGAAGAAATAAAAAAACAGATAATTATATATGTTATATTTAATACTATTGTATTTTTGGGAGCATTATTTATTAATATTATTTGCTCAATATATATTATATTAGTTTGTTTAGTCATTGAATTTATTTCGTTATTCTTTACGAAAAAAAGATATAATGATATTAGTGAATTAACTTATAAAATAGATAAAATATTACATAATAATGATTATACAAATTTTGATGTGAATAAAGAGGGAGAACTTGCAGTTCTGAATAGTGAAATTTATAAAATGACAGTTAGATTAAGGGAACAAACAGAAAGGTTAGAAAACGAAAAAAATTATTTGAAAGATTATTTAGCAGATATATCACATCAAATTAGAACTCCAATGACTTCCATAAATATAATGATATCGAGATTATCAAGACAGGAGTTAACTTTTGAAGATCGATTAAAAATGATAAAAGAAATAAGTAAGTTATTAACAAGAATTGAGTGGCTTATTACAGCATTATTAAAAGTAGCTCAATTGGAATCTGATACTGTAAAGTTAAAAAAAGAAAAAACAAATGTTGAAGAAGTTGTAAATAAATCATTAGAACCGTTAAAAATTCAAGCTGAAATCAAAAATATCAAAATGAAATTAAAAATAGAAAAAAATACGAATTATAAAGGAGATTATTATTGGTCAGTTGAAGCTATTTCAAATATAATAAAGAATTGTATAGAACATTCGGAAAATGGAGGTATTATAGAAATTATATCAGAAACCAATCCGATATATACAGAAATAATTATAACTGATGAGGGAAAAGGAATTTGTAAAGAGGATTTACCACATTTGTTTGAGCGATTTTATAGAGGAAACAATAGTGGTAGTGAAGGTATAGGAATTGGACTGTACCTTACTAAAATGATTGTTTCAAAACAAAATGGAGTTATTACTGCCAAAAATAGAGAAAACAAAGGTGCAGAATTTAATATTAAATTTTTTAACGAAGCATAATGTGAAGTCATAATGTTTCGTTTTTTATATTTATTTAAAAGTGACATATTTGTAATAATAAAGTCACGGATGTGTCACTAAACTTGTGTTATATTAAATTTAGGAGGTAATCTATATGGAAATATTAAAAGTTGAAAACTTAACTAAAATTTATAAAGGAGAAAATGAAGTTGTGGCTTTAAACAATGTTTCTTTTTCTGTTAAAAAAGGAGAATTTGTGGCAATAGTAGGGCAATCTGGCTCTGGAAAATCAACACTTTTACATTTGTTGGGAGGTGTAGACATTCCTACTTCACGGTAAAATTTATGTAGATAAAAAAGAAATATATACAAAAAGTGAAGAAGAACTTGCTATTTTTAGACGTCGCAATGTTGGACTTATTTATCAATTTTATAATCTAATACCAATATTAAATGTTTATGAAAATATGGTTTTACCACTTAAATTAGATAAACAAAAAATAAATGAAGATAGAGTTAATGAACTTCTAGATATGTTAGGATTAAGTAATAGAAAAAAACATTTTCCAAATCAATTATCTGGTGGTCAACAACAAAGAGTTGCGATTCGGTAGGGCTCTTATAAATGCACCATCTATTATTTTGGCTGATGAACCTACTGGAAATCTTGATAAGAAAAATGGACAAGAAATTATTGAAATTTTAAAGTATTCCAATAAAAAATATAATCAGACTTTAATTTTAATAACACATGATGAAAACATAGCTTTACAAGCAGACAGAATCATTAGAATAGAAGATGGAAAAATTATATCAGATGAGTATATAAGATAAGGAGGTAATGTAATGATAAAAGAATATGTTATAAATCATATAAGAAATAATAAAACAACAAGTGTTTCAATAGCAATAACTTCATTTCTTGCTTCATTGCTCCTTTCATTATTGACAGGAATATTTTACAATCTATATGCCGATAATATTGCTAGAGGACAAACCCAAACAACAGTGGAAATCTTTGCATTTCTATTTATATTATTTATGGCAATGTTTTCGTTAATCTTAATGATATATAATATTTTTGCTATGTCAATGAATTCAAGATTACATCAATTAGGAATTTTAAAAAGTGTAGGGGCAACGCCAAAACAAATTAAGCAAATATTAAGGTATGAAGTTATAATTTTAAGTTTAGTTCCAATCGTAATTCGGAACCTTGTTGGGTATAGTAGCAACATATATTCTTATGCAATTTATAATTAAAGCAACAGAGCTTGCAAGAGATTCTGAACTATATTTTAGATATAATATTTTAGTTGCTATTATTTCTGCTGCTATTTCTTTTATAACAGTTTGGATATCAGCGACTATTCCTGCAAGAAAAATTGCTAAAGTTTCAGTTATGGATGCAATATTCTATAGAGATGATACAAAAGTTAAAAAAATGAAAAAATTTATGATTTTTTCTAAAATTTTTGGAATAGAAGGAGAAATAGCAAGGAAGTCAATATATTCACGAAAAAAAAGTTTTCGTACAGCAACAAGAGCATTTATTTGTTCATCATTAGCTTTAATTACATTTCTAAATTTTGAAACAGTATCAGATTTATCAACTAATAAAACATTCTTTGAAAGATATAGGGATAAATGGGATATAATGTTCCAAATGCCAGATATGAATAATAGAAATGAACTTACCCAAGAAATAAGAGATATGGCTGGAATTAAAGAATGTATTAATTATAAAAAATGTACTTTTTATGCTGAAATAGATTCTACATACTTTAGTAATGAACTAAATGTAGCAGGTGGGTTAGATGTAATTAGTGAGAATATTACTGAGAATGAAAATGGAAAATATCAAATAGGTATTCCAATTATAATATTAGACGACGTAAGTTTTGATGGATATTATAATTCTTTGCAAAATAATAACGGTAGTAATTTATCTGCACAAGAAAAATGCGTTGCAATAAATAAGATATGGAAAAGTAAGAATCACAATTTAAAAGGAGAATACATCCCATATTTACAAGAAATAGACAATTTAAAATTAGAAATATTTGAGAAAAATAATGAATCACAGAAATATACTATATATATAACAAATTATGCACAAGAATTACCTAATCTAAAAGAAGAATATAATAGATATGAATGCGAATTAGTTTTAATAATTAGTGAAAGTTATGCTAATAAAATTAATAGTAATATGATGAATAATCCTACATATTTTAATGTAAAAATTAATAATATATCAGAAATATATGATATACAAAATAAAATTGAACAGAAAATTACTGGAATTGAATATCAAATACAAAATAGAATACAAGAAGAGACTTCTGACAAGAATATAAGAAGCGGATTAAGAATTATAATTTGGACTTTAGCAGGAATTCTTGCATTGATTGGAATTGTAAATGTATTTTCAAACTGTATATCACAAATTTCTTTAAGAAAAAGAGAATTTGCTAGATATATGTCTATTGGATTATCACGCAAAGGTATAAAAAAGATTTTAACTTATGAGGCATTAATAATAAGTTTAAAACCTATTATAATAAGCCTAATAATAAATGTTCCGATTGTTTTATTATTTTTAAACGCTAGTCAAATATTATTGTCTGATTATATAAATAATATGCCTATAATACCAATACTTTGCTATATAATATTTATTTTATTAGCAGTAAGTATAGCTTATTATATTGGTGGAAAAAAGATTTTGAACAAAAATATTGTGGATATGTTAAAGGATGATACATTATACTAACAAAAAGCACATAAGTGGTTTGAAAGAAATTATAATTTTGATAAAATGGTTTGCATTGAATACCCATAAAAGTGTGCTAAATGTAGTTCAAACATTTAGCACTAACACTTTATTTTTAAGGAACTACTTTTAAGAGGGGAGTTCCTTATTTTAATTTTCTAAACAGCAATATCGTTGTTCTTCTAAATATCGAATACACAGGTCAATAAAATATTTTAAACTAATTATTCTTCCATCATAATGTTTTCCAAAAATATTGTAAATCTTATCTTTTTCAATATAAGTTAGCATACTATTTAAGGCTCTATCCATATCAGAACGAACAATTCTATCGTTTTTTATTTTATGTCTTTTTGCAACCTTTTTCACAAGTGTTTTTGTATCATATAATAAATTTCGTTCAATATATGCAAATTGAATTGCATCTTTCAAATAAATAGTTCCTTTAAAATAATAAGTAAATCCAAGACTATTTAATAAATCATTAATTGATTTTTCTATTTCTAAACAATCTTTTAATGAATCAGACACCAGTTTTACAATATCAAGTAAGCTTGTATGATTAGAAGTTTTGAAAAAGTGATAATGGTATTCGTATTTAATATTGGATATGCTATTAGAGTCGACTACCAAAATAATGATATTCACTTTTTTAGTATCTACATTTTCCATTGCATTCTTCAATACATTTCTACAAAATGTAAGTGAAGTGTTTGAGTCCAATATTATTACATTATCTTTTGGCTTGATTTTACAAATTAGTTTTCCTAACTTGTTTGGTGGTACTTTCATTAGTTCAATATTTAGTTCATTTTGCAAAAGAATATTAGATAAGCTGTTGTAAAAAATATCATTATTATTGGCAATTATGATTTTAAACATAATAAAACCCTCCTAATAATGATATACAGATTTTACCATAAGAAAGAACAAATAACCATTGGTTATATAACCTCCTAATTGTTCGACAAAAAAAGCTGATTTTTGCGTATTTGTGCGTATTTTTGCTGATTCTATGACAAACTAGAAAAAAGAGTATATGCTTTTTTCTAGGACAGAAGTCTGTAAAATTGAAGGAAGTATATTAAAGCACAGTAGATAAAAAATAAGATTCAAAAGATGCTAAAAAATATGCTGTAGTATTTTACAGATTTTTGTTATGGGGAGGTATTAAATATGGGGTAATAATTAAATAGAAAATAAAAAGATAAGTTAATAACTTTCTTTGATTTTTCAGGCATTTGTCCAATCTAAAAGATTGGAGATAGAAAATGAAAAGAAAGGATATTGACGAAAAATGTATATATCAAGAAAAAGAGTTTTCAAATGATATTGTATTTGCAAGATACATAAATTATATGAGAAAGGCTTTATTAAACAGGCGACTAAACTATTTAAGACATAAAAAATATTTATTAGAAAAGGAAATATCTATGTCAAATGAAGAATGGAAAGAGTTATCTAATAGGGGGAATTCTGACCATTCTTTTTTTAGTAAAAACGATTTAAAGTTTGCTTTAAGTAAATTAAATGAAAATCAAAGGAAAGTGATAGTTAAATACTATTATGAAAATAAAAAAATAAAAGTTATTGCTGAAGAAATGAATATAAACGAAAATGCAGTAAAACAATTGAAATTAAGAGCAATAAATAATTTAAAAAAATATATGGAGGACGATCATGAAAAATAGAACAAGGTTTTATGAGATATTAGTAAAAGCTAGAACAGATGAAGTATCAATGATTTTAGTAATAGGAAAAATAATGCCTCTCATTGATAAATATTCATTAAATGAAAGAAATGTTATAGATCAAGATTTAAAAAGTATTTTAATTGAATACGCAATTAGTGTAGTAAAAGAAGGAAATTTTGCAGAAAAATTGGCTAAATAAAAAAATTTATAAAAAAAATCGTAACCTTTTTCGTTTTCAAGTGCTGTTCATAGTAGAAGTGTAAAAAACTTCTGGTATGGATTGCACATTGAAAATTGAATAATGTATTTGTTGGATCATACAAGAGTTGCGTTTTAGGTGGGGTAGCGACCATCTAAATTAACAATAGGAATGTTATCTTATTGTGAATGCAGCTTAAGAAACTTTTGTATAGTCACAGCACGAGCGTAAAGTTATAAAGGTAGTCCATAATACTTTTATAATGGTGCGTCACACGCAATGAGTACAAGCCAGAGTTCTGGTTGGTGAAATTCCAATGTTGCTAGAAACAATAGCAGTCTGACAAATGGGAAAAGTAAGAAAATAATAATATCTTAATTAGGGTTATTCCCCCAATAGCCCTAATTAGAAAACTGGAGGCAAAAGAAATGTTAGATATTATTTCAATAGCTACATTAATTTTTATATTAATAGGACTACCTTTAATTCTAATTATTATAGGTGGAAGTAGAAAGACACCAGAAGAACAAGAATTAGAGGATGAAGAACAAATTAAATATTTGAACGAATATCAAGAAAAGAAAATAAATAGAAAAAATTTTGGAGGTTATGATGGAAAGAAAAACATATAATTGGAAACAAGTTGTTTCATACGGTTTAATTGCATTACATAATTTATTAAATTCTGCAAATGAAGTAAATATAAAAAATATGCAAATGTTTTATGAGCCTTTACAAGAATTACATTCTAAAAAAGAGGCAGAACAATATGCAGAGATTTTATTAAATAAGAAGTAATGATTTGTAGAAGATAATGTTTAAATAAAAATATTATTATAGTGTCAAGTGTGGAAAAGTAAGATTTATACATTTCAAAAATAATAAAAAATCAGCTAGTCTTTGATTATATCAAAGACTAGCTATTTTAGATAGGAGGGTTTGATGAAAGTAAAAAAATCAAATATTAAATTTGAAGATTTGCCAGATACAATTACTCCAGAAATATATTCGGACTGGAGAGGAATAGGAATAGTAAAGGCAAGGGAGAGATTTCATAGTTTAAATTTTCCTTTAATTAAAAATTGTGGAGCTAATCTTATTGCAGATAAAAGAGCAGTATTTATTCATGAGTTTTGCACAGATGATGAAACTAAAAAAGTACTACTTGAAAAAATAGCAAAGCAATTATTTGTCTGATCTTCAATTTAAGGAAAAGGAGAAAATATGGGAAGAAATTTAAGTAAAAGAGGAAATGGAGAAGGAACAATATTTTATAGAGAAAAATTGAAAAAATGGGTAGGACAAATTACTTTAGGAGTTAATTCAGATGGAAAACAAATAAGAAAAACATTTTATGGAGATACAAGAAAAGAAGTAAAAGAAAAATTAGATTTATTACAAAGAGAAAAACAAACAGGGAAAGATGTTGGCAATACTTTATCAATAGTAGATATAGCTGAAGAAATAAGAGAACTAAAATATAAAACTAATTCTATAAAAAGAGCATCATACATAAGAATAGGAGAAAGCATCGATATAATGAGAAAGCTTTTACCCTATGCTAATATTCCAATTCAAAATGTTACAAGAAGTATAATAAATTCTCAAAGCCAAGTATTAGTTTCATATTCACAATCTGTAATAACCAAAGTATGGCAACAATTACAAGGAGCATTCAATGAAGCGAGGATTAGGAATATTGTAGAAAAAAATCCGTTTGAACTAAAAGGATATTTAATGAAACCAAAGTCTAATAAAGCAACTAAAAAAGTAGATGCATTGACTATAAAAGAACAAGAAAGATTTATTAATGAGTTAGATAAAGGATATGATGATTATACTATTGTATTTTATATAGCTATTTATACAGGAATGAGAATAAGTGAAATTTTGGCACTAAAAAGGGAAGATCTAGATTTTGAAAATAAAAAAATATATGTAAGAAAGACACTTAGTCATGTAGATAAAGGAAGAATTTTATTAGAAAAAACAACAAAAACTTATGCAGGGATGAGAGATGTGCCAATATTAAATGTACTGTACGATAAATTAATTGAATATAAAATAGATAAGAAAAAGGGATTTCTATTTTTGAAAAATGGAAGTTTTATACATGCTACTAATTTTAATGCTAGATTTCAAAAACTATGTAAAAATGCAGATATTAGAGTATATAAAAAAAGATCAAGCATAAAAAGTGGAAGAAAAATAAAAAAAGTATATGAATTTGATATGACAAAAAGTAGAGTAAATACACATATGCTAAGACATACATTTGCAACTAGATGTATAGAAAATGGAGTTAGTCCAGTAGTTCTTCAAAAAATATTAGGGCATAAAGACATACAAGTAACATTAAATACATATACAGATGTGTTTAATGAATTTAAAGAGAAAGAAATAGAGAAAATAGATGATTTTTTTAATAAATGATATTAAAAAAAAGATGATTAAGTAATTGAAAAAATAAAAAAATGTGGTATAATAAATGCGAAATATTGCAAAATTATTATTTTAATAAAGTCTAATTAATCTTAATGAATTTATTCCCGTAGCTGTAAATTAGCAATATTTCAAGGCAAAAATATTGAAGAAATTTATTAGAAAAATAGGATTTCAAGCATTTTATAAAATTGCTCAATGAAGCCACTAAATTAATTTATATTTAAAGGAGAGATTTAATGTTTTTTGGAGGATTTGGAATGAATTCATGGATGATAATATTAGTTATCATTCTAGTAGCAGAAAATTTAAGTTATTATTTATATACACCAGGAGCACTACTTGCATTAGTATTGTCAGTTCCAGGGGTATTAATAGCAATAACATTCCATGAATACGCACATGCGTGGATGGCGGATAGACTTGGAGATGATACACCAAGAAGAGAAGGTAGACTAAGTTTAAATCCACTAAAGCATATGGATCCAGTAGGAATTGCAATGTTACTTATTGCAGGATTTGGCTGGGGAAGACCTGTACAAATAAATCCAAACAATTTTAATAGAACAATCTCAATAAGAAAAGGAAATGCATTAGTAGCTTTTGCAGGACCAGCAATGAATTTTATTATAGCAATAATTTTCAGTATAATATATGGTTTATTATTAGCATTTACAGGAGTCTATTTATTTACAGAAAGTGGATTCGTTGTTAATAGTATAATATTGTCAATAATAACAATGAATGTAGGTTTAGGAGTATTTAATTTGATTCCTCTACCACCATTAGATGGTTCTAAAATATTAGTAGCATTTTTACCTACAAATGCAAGAAATTGGGTGGAATCACATGAAAAAATATTATATTTAGTTTTTATAATTTTATGGATAACACCAATTGCAAGTTTAATAATAAGACCAGCAATCAATTTTATAAATCTAGGATTATTGAATCTAATACGATGGATTGTTAGTTTAGCAATATAGGAAGGATGAAATAAAATTTCATCCTCTTTTAAAGTAAAAGAAGGGATATAAAATGAAAGATATATATACACTAGGAATTGAATCAAGCTGTGATGAAACTGCAGTATCAGTAGTTAAAAATGGTAGAGAAGTTTTGTCAAATGTAGTAAATACACAAATTCCAATACATACTTTGTATGGAGGAGTTGTTCCAGAAATAGCATCAAGGAATCATATAAATAATATTTCCTTAGTTACAAAAATGGCTATACAAAATGCAAATATTCATTTTGAAAATATAGATATAGTGGCATGTACTTATGGACCTGGTCTAGTTGGAGCATTACTTGTAGGTTTATCTTATGGAAAAGCATTAAGTTTTGCATTAAATAAGCCACTTGTAGGAGTAAATCATATAGAGGGACATATTGCCGCAAACTATATTACATACCCAGATCTAAAACCACCTTTTCTATGTATTATGATGTCTGGAGGAAATACACAAATAGTACATGTAAAAGATTATACAGATTTTGAAGTTTTAGGAAGAACAAAAGATGATGCAATAGGAGAGGCTTTTGATAAAGTAGCAAGAGTAATAGGATTAGGGTATCCAGGAGGACCTAAAATAGACAAATTAGCGGAAAAAGGTGTAAGTAATATAGAATTACCTAAAACACATGTAGAAGGTCTAGATTTTAGTTTTAGCGGTATTAAAACAGCAGTAATAAATTTACATCATAAAGAGCCTGATATAAATAAGGAAAATTTGTGTGCAAGTTTTCAAAAAGCAATTACCGAAATGTTAATGGAAAAAGTGAAGGCGGCAATAGAAAAAACAAATATGAAAAAAATAGTGTTAGCAGGTGGTGTATCAGCAAATAGTTATATAAGAAAAGAATTTGAAGAACTACAAAAACAAGGAATAGATGTATATATGCCAGATATGAAATTATGCACAGATAATGCAGCAATGATAGCATCAGCGGGATATTATGACTATATGGCTGGTAAAGTAGATGATTTAGCATTAAATGCAGTACCAAATTTAAAACTAGATTAGGAGGAAAAAATGGCAATTTATGCAATAGGAGATTTGCATTTATCTCTAAATAAAGAAAAGCCAATGAATATATTTGGGGATAATTGGGAAAAGCATGAAGAAAAAATAAAAGAAAACTGGATTGAGACAGTAAAAGATGAAGACTTAGTGCTTATGCCAGGGGATTTTTCATGGGAAATGCATTTAAAAGATATGTATAATGATTTTGAATATTTAAATAATTTGCCAGGAAAAAAGCTTTTATTAAAAGGAAATCATGATTATTGGTGGACTACTCTTGCAAAAATGAGAGAATTTGTAAAAGAAAATGAATTTAATAATATAGAATTTTTATATAATAATAGTTATGGATATGAAGATAAAATAATTGTTGGAACCAGAGGATGGGCATTAAATGATACAGAAAACGGAAATAGGATGAATCATAGAGAAGAAGAAAGATTGAAACTATCTATACAAGATGGACTGAAAAATGGTGAAAATAAAGAAATGATATGTATTATGCATTATCCTCCTATAAAAAAGAATACTGATGAAGTAGTATCATCAAATTATGTAGAAATTCTAAAAGAAAATAAAGTTAAGACTTGCATATATGGACATTTGCACGGAAAAGCACATGAAGAAGCGTTTGAAGGAGACTATGAAGGAATAGATTTTAAATTAGTAAGTGCAGATTACTTAGATTTCAAGTTATATAAAGTAAAATAACACAACTGAAAAATATGTCAAAAATCTTAATTCAATATAAAAAGTAAAGGTAATTAAATAAAAAGCTAAATTCATAAATAAAAAATAATTTCAATAAGTTGTTGAAAAAACGTAAACAATTTGTTAGAATAGAAGGAGGAAAAATGGCAAAGCCAGAGAAATTACCTTTATTAAATGATTACATATTCAAACGTACATTTACTAAAGAAGGAACAACAGGAATTTTAAAAGACCTATTAGAAGCAATACTAGAAGTAAAAATAACAAATTTAGAGGTAAGGAATAGCGAAATACCAAAGGAGCTAATAGAAGAAAAAGCAAGTATACTGGATATAAAAGCAGAAATCAATGGGAATACAGTAGTAGATATTGAAATGCAAGTAAGTGATGAATACAATATGAAACAAAGGTCAACAGTATATATGTGCAAAAACATCGCAACGCAAATCCAAAAAACAGAAGATTATAGAGCATTAAAAAAATCAATAGTTATAATAATACTAAACTACATATTATATAAAAGAGGAAGTTACCATCATGTAGCACATATGAAATTTGAAAAAATAAAACCAAATGAATATGTAGATATGGGATACAAAGTAGAAGATGAAAATGCAACAGAAGAATTAGAAATGCACTTTATAGAAATGCCGAAATTTATAAAAAAGAATCCAGGAGTAGAAGGAAAGCTAGAACAGTGGCTATGGCTAATAAGTGGAAGGGAGGAAAAAATCAAAATGGCAGAGGATAAGAATGAAGAAGTAAAAAAAGCAGGAATATTAGTAGATGAAATGAGTATGGACCCAAAAGAAAGAGAACTATATGAAGCAAGATTAATGGCAAAATACAATTATGATAGTGGAATGGCTGGAGCAAGAGAAGCTGGAATAGAAGAAGGAATTATAAAGGGCAAAAAGGTTGGAATTGCAGAAGGAGAAAAATCAAAACAAATGCAAATTGCAAAAAAAATGAAAGAAAAAGGAATGAAAGAGGAAGATATAGAGGAAATAACAGGATTGAGTGAAGAAGAGATAAAAGGCTTATAACAAACTATACGCAAATTTTATATTTATAAAAAAATAGTTGACAAACTTCTTTTAAAAATGTAAAATAGTGTTGAATATTAAAAAAAGAAAGGCAAAAACGAATATGAAAATTGCTGAAAGCCTTGGGGCTGTATATATATATATATATATCGTAAGATTTAATAAAATAAAAAACAAACATAGAAAAAAAGCTATGTATTTTAAGCAAACCTAAAATTTGTTTAAAGTATATGGCTTTTTTGTTATGGAAAACAAATAAAATTACAATGGAGGAAAAAAATGAAAAAACAAATTAAAATGCAAGATGATAAGAAAAAGAGATTAATAATATTAATTACAGTAATAGTTTTAATCGTAATAATAATAGGAAGTATACTAATAAGAAATGTAGTAGTAAAACAACAAGCAAAAGTAGAAAACTATTTAGCAGGAGAAAATACAAATTCAAGTTTAATAGCGAATAATATAAAAAAGGGAATAACAATAGGTGGAATAACAGGAACATTAGAAGTACTAGATACATCTGATGCTAATGCAACTCCAGAAGATATTGCATTAGGAAAAACAGCGTATGTAAATGGGGTAAAAATAACAGGAACAAGGGTAGAAATAGAGAAATTTCCAGAAACAGAAAGTGGAACATGCTATTATGCAGATATAGATGATAATGGAACAGTAGATGGAATAATATTTGCGGACCTAGCTAGAGGAAATACTGGAGATGGAAATTGGGGAGATAACTGGGGAGATTATACAATTCCAGTAGAGAGAAGATTTAAAGAATATTATGTAAAAGAAGAGGAAGTAACAGATGACTTTGGAACTGGAAAAGTAGTAGCGCCAGTAAAAGGAAGCCAAGGAAATGAAAGATTTTATGTAATGGCATTGGATGATTTTGATGCTAACACACATTATTGGTATAAAGAAGGAGACTTAGACAGTCAGTATAATGTAGATGATACAGAAAATGACTTTGCAAAAGCTGGAGAGGAACCAACAGGAAGAAAAAATACAAATAGAATGATAGCAAGTTGGAATGTACCAGAATACGGAAATCAAAATGCAAATGATATGTGGGGAATAATCCAGACAAAAGAAGAAGATGGAAAAAGCAAAATAGAAAAAGGATGGTTCGTTCCATCAAGATCAGAATGGGCAGCATTTGGAGGAGAGGTACTAGAACCACTAAATATTACGTCAAGCAATTATGACGACTACGGTCTTAGTTCGTGGTGCTGGTCGTCTTCGCAGGACTATACTGACACCGCTTTTATCGCGAACTTTTCCTACGGCAACATTTTCACCAACGGTGTGAACGTCACTCGCTACGTGCGTCTGGCGGCGACTTTCTAATTTTGTAAAAAATTAGAAAGAAAAATCGCACGTTATGTAAATAACGGGCGAAAGGTCAAACCGAAAAAAGCTTCGTAAGAAGATTTTGGTTTGACCAAGTATTTAAAAAATTGTATAGAAAGAATAAAAAAATGGAGCAAACAGAAAAAGTAAAGAAAAATCATTGGACTCAAACAAAAATAGACGAAGCCACAAAAAAGATAAATCAAGAAATATATAAAAGAAATAGGCAGGCTGGTTGTTGAGTATCTTAGTTCGTGGTGCTGGTCGTCTTCGCAGAACAATACTAACAACGCTTATAACGCGAACTTTAACAACGGCAACATTAACAACAACAATGTGAACAACACTAACTACGTGCGTCTGGCGGCGAGTTTCATTATATTAAAATTTTTAAGGAAGTGGTTGGCTATGGAAGATAATTTAACATTTGATGAATTATATGCAGCATATATTTCTTGCTTAAAGAATAAAAAAAGGAAAATAGGAACATACAGTTTTGTAAATGATGAATTATGCAAAAATTTAATGGAAATATTGGACAACTTAAATCAAAGAAAATATATTCCAAAACAATCTAACTGTTATGTTGTTACAGACCCAGCTTTAAGAGAAATATATGCTGCACAATTTGGTGACAGAGTTGTTCAGCACTTTTATATGAACGAAATAGAGGAAATACTAGAAAATGAACTGGTTGAAGGATGTTGCCATGGAGTTCCTTTTCTAGGAAAAGTCTCATATCCTTATGGATACCAAAAGCCGAAAAAAACTACAATTATTAGAGTTATAACTAAGGCTAAACAAGTTAATAAGAATAATCAGGAAAATATTTTAGAGAGATTAAATTCTCAAATAGGTGTGCTAAAAAGGTATAATTGCAGAAAATTAATATTAAATTATGTGAAAATAGTGTCAAAAAAAATACCGAAATCAATAATATTTGATGAAAAAAAATTAAAATTTTCTAATAAAATAGGATAAATAGTTACTATTCACAGCTTCTTATTAAATTCATACAATTGTATATTCAAGATTTTGCAGTTTCGCGCAGTTTGGAGGACTTTACGTCCGACAGCAAGAAACAAAAAATCTTTGAATATACAATTTTAAAGCATTTCATACTTGCTCTAAATTGTAACAAAGTTTTAATTTAGTTTCTACAAATTAGCGTTAACCCCTTGATTTATGTAAAATTTGTGATATAATAATATAGCATTTTATGAGAAAAGGAAGGATTAATAATGAGCTTAAAACAAGAAAAAACAGAAAATAAAAATGAATTAAAATTAACTTTCACAGTAGAAGCTGAAAGATTTGAAGAAGCCATAATGGATGTATTCAAAAAAAGTGCAAAATACTTTAACATTCCAGGTTTTAGAAAAGGAAAAGCACCTTTCAAAATAGTAGAAAGATATTATGGAGATAATATTTTTTATGAGGATGCATTTAATGAATTAGCACCAACTGTTTATGATGAAGAAGTAAAGAAAAATAAAATAGAAGTTGCAAGTAGACCACAAATAGACATAGTTCAAATGGAAAAAGGAAAAGAATTAATATTTACAGCAACAGTTGCAACAAAACCAGAAGTAAAATTAGGAAAATATAAAGAAATACCTTTAAAGAAAATAGAATATAAAGTAACTGATGAAGATGTTAACCATGAAATAAATCACATGGCAGAACATAATTCAAGAATTGTAACAGTTGAAGATAGAGCCGTTAAAGATGGCGATATAGTAACAATAGACTTTGAAGGATTTGTTGATGGAGTTGCTTTCGAAGGTGGAAAAGCAGAAAAGCATGAATTAACAATAGGAAGCAAAACATTCATTCCAGGATTTGAAGAACAATTAGTTGGAATGAAAATAGATGAAGAAAAAGACATAACTGTAAAATTCCCAGAAGACTATTTCTCAAAAGACTTAGCTGGAAAAGATGCAGTTTTCCATATTAAATTACATACAATAAAAGAAAAACAATTACCAAAAATAGATGATGAGTTTGCGAAAGATGTTAGTGAATTTGATACTCTTGAAGAATTAAAGAAGAGCATAAAAGAAAAGAAAGAAAAAGAAAATGAAGAAAGAGCAAAACACGAAACAGAAGACGCAGCAATAGAAGCAGTATGTGAAAATACAAAAATAGATATTCCAGAAGGAATGATTGAATTAGAAATAGACAATATGGAACAAAATATTGATCAAAGATTACAATATCAAGGATTAAATTTAGACCAATATTTAAAAATGATGGGTAAAACAGAACAAGACCTAAGAAAAGAATATAAAGAGCAAGCTGAAAAGAATGTAAAATCAAGATTAGTTCTTGAACAAATTATCAAAGATGAAAAAATAGAAGCTGACGAAAAATACGTAAAAGAAAAAATAGAAGAAATGGCTAAACAATATAACAAAAAAGTAGAAGAGCTAGAAAAAAATGAAGATTTAAAATCATACTTAGAAGAATCTTCAAAAACAGATTTAGCAATAAAACTAATAGTAGATAACGCAAAAATAGCAAAAAAATAAGAAATATGTTTAAAACAAAGAAAAGTTGGAGATAATTTGAGTATCTCTGACTTTTTTGCCTATAAAAATTTTATAAAAAAGGTTGATATATATGAAAAAAATATATATAATATCTAAGTACAAAAAGAAAGGATTGATAGTATGAAAGAATTTAATGATAGTTTAGTACCTTATGTAATCGAGCAATCAGCTAGAGGAGAAAGATCATATGATATTTTCTCAAGATTACTAAAAGATAGAATAATATTTTTAAGTGAAGATGTTAATCAAACATCAGCAAGTTTAGTAATAGCACAAATGCTATTCTTAGAGTCAGAAGATCCAGATAAAGAAATTTCATTATATATAAATTCACCAGGAGGTTCTGTTACAGACGGATTAGGTATAGTAGATACAATGAACTATATCAAATGTCCAGTAACAACAATATGTATAGGAATGGCTGCAAGTATGGGAGCAGTGCTTTTAGCATCAGGAGATAAAGGAAAAAGATTTGCAACTCCAAATGCAGAAATATTAATACATCAGCCTCTAATTGGTGGTCAAGGCGGAGGATTATCTGGTCAAGCAACAGAAATAAAAATCCATGCAGACCAAATGATCAAAACAAGAGAAAAATTGAACAAACTATTAAGTGAAAGAACAGGTCAACCTCTTGAAGTTATTGAAAGAGATACAGAAAGAGACCACTACATGACAGCTGAAGAAGCTTTAAAATATGGTTTAATTGATGGAATTATGGACAAAAGAAAATAAAGGAGAGTAGATAATATGACAAAGAAAAATCAAAGTGTTAGATGTTCATTCTGTGGAAAACCACAAGAGAGTGTTCACAGAATTGTAGCTGGACCAGGAGTATATATTTGTGATGAATGTATAAAAGTTTGTAATAACATATTAGAAACTGATGAGTATGAAGAAGATGAAGAAACATATACTCTTAATGAAGAAGAAAAATTACCTACTCCAGAAGAAATAAGAGGAATATTAGACGAATATGTAATTGGTCAAGAAGAAGCTAAAAAAACATTATCTGTTGCTGTATATAATCATTATAAAAGAATTAATAATGAAGATGAAACATCTGATGATGTTGAAATTCAAAAAAGTAATGTTCTTTTATTAGGACCAACAGGATGTGGAAAAACATTTTTAGCACAAACACTTGCTAGAATATTAAAAGTACCATTTGCTATAGCAGATGCAACAACATTAACTGAAGCAGGATATGTTGGGGAAGATGTTGAAAATATACTATTAAAGCTTATTCAAGCTGCAGATTATGATATTGCAAAAGCAGAAAAGGGAATAGTATATATAGATGAAATAGATAAAATTTCTAGAAAATCTGAAAACCCATCAATTACTAGAGACGTAAGTGGTGAAGGTGTTCAACAAGCACTTTTAAAAATAATAGAAGGAACAGTTGCATCAGTTCCACCACAAGGAGGAAGAAAACATCCTCATCAGGAATTCTTACAAATAAATACATCTAACATATTGTTTATTTGTGGAGGAGCTTTTGAAGGTTTAGATAAAATTATTGGAGAAAGAATAGGCAGAAAAGAAATAGGATTTGGTGCAAATATTCAAAGTGAAAAAGAAATAGATAAATACCAAATCTATGGACAAATGCTTCCACAAGATTTATTAAAATTTGGTTTAATTCCTGAATTTGTAGGAAGACTTCCAATAATAGCAACTTTAAGAGAATTAGATAGAAATGCATTAATTGAAATAATGACAAAACCAAAAAATGCATTATTAAAACAATATAAAAAGTTATTAGAAATAGATGGAGTTGAATTAGAATTTAAAGAAGATGCATTGGAAGCAATTGTAGATAAAGCAATAGAAAGAAAAACCGGAGCAAGAGGATTACGTTCTATCATGGAAGAAACTATGAGAGATGTAATGTATGAAATACCATCTAATCCAAAGATTGCTAAATGTATAATAACTAAAGCAACTGTAGAAGGTTTAGAGAAACCAGAAGTTATTATAGATGAAAATAAAAAAGAAAAAACTAAAAAAGTAAAAAGAGAAAAAACAGAAGCGAAAGAAACTGCATAAATTAAGAAACCCCTGGCCCGATAACGAGCCTGGGGTTTTTTGTGCTAACATGCTTAAGGATTCTTATCCTCAAACACGTAGTGTCTCATGAAACGGCTGAACGTCGGAGAAAAATCTACGATTTCAATCGAAGATGAGTTCTCAAATGTCAAAGTAACTTGCGTCATTTTGACGTTCTTGTGGTTCCGGACTCTTTCAGATACAAACATTATATCCATAGAGCTGATTTTATCATCAATAGGGATATGTTTGTGATCTTTCAGGTAGTCCTTAATAACCAAATCAGGAAAAGACCTTTTTCCATAGAATGCCTCAGGATTTTCGCCAAGCCGCTTGACTTGGTCATAAAAGCTAATCATCAACAGCTTATCAGTTTCTGTTGCAGGACCAGTAATTCTGGTGACATACAACGCTGCAATAAGCGTGGTGAAGACATCATCAATGGAAAGTTCTTTGCTGGATTCGGCCGATTCAAGGCCACTTTGCGTAATGAGCATTATGCACACCTCCAAAAATGTAGTACTTATAATTATAACACAGAAAACAAATATTTGCAAATTGGACACTTGAGATTGCTATTTAATAGGCAATTATTGAAACTAAAGTCTATTCCTGATATAATATAATACGTAAGAAAGGAATTTAATATGTTTACAATTTTATTGGTTGAAGATAGTGAAACTATAATAATGGGATTAAAATATGCACTAGAGCAAGAAAAATATAATGTAAAAATTGCAAAGAATATAATAGATGCAAAAAAAGAAGAGGGATATGATTTAGTGCTGTTGGATATAACACTTCCTGATGGAAATGGCTTTGACTTATTCAAAGAAATAAAACAAAAAAATGATGTTCCAGTAATATTTTTAACAGCAAGGGACGAAGAAACTAATGTAGTAAAAGGACTAGATTTAGGGGCAGAAGATTATGTCGTAAAACCTTTTAAAGTAAGGGAACTAATATCTAGGATAAAAGTTGCTTTAAGAAGATATAACAAGATAGTGCAAAATCTAATAGAGTGTAAAGGAATTACGATTGATACAGAAAATAGAGAAGTCAAAAGTCAAGGTAAAATTGTGGAACTTACAGGATTAGAGTATAGAATATTACTAATGCTATTTACTAATAAAAATAAGTTGGTTACTAGAGAAATGCTTTTAGATAAAATATGGGATGTGGCAGGTAATTTTGTAAATGATAACACTCTAACAGTATATATAAAGCGTATAAGAGAAAAAATAGGAGATAGTGAAGGAAAGATTGTAAAAACAGTAAGAGGAATAGGGTATAGAGTAGATGATGAAAAAGAGTAGTGTAATTATTATTTGTATAATTAGTATAATTGGAATTTTAGCAATGATAGTAGCTACAAAGTATGAGTATGATAGATATAGAGAAGAATATAATACAGTAATATTCGAAATAATTGGTAATATAAAAGAAAAATATCCAAATATATCAGATGAGAAAATTGCAGTAATTTTAAATGGAGAAAAAAATCAAGAAAGCATAAATGAAGGAAAAAATCTTCTTGAAAGATATGGAATAGATAGTAGTGAATCTGCAATATTAAATATGGAAAGTGTATATAATCAAAGCTTAATATTAAATTCATTGATAATTTTAATGCTGCTATTGTTAATTATTTTGGTAAATATTATATATAAATATAAAGAGAAAAAAGAAATTAATAAAATAACAAAATATATTAGAGATATTAATGATAAAAATTATGAGCTAAAAATAAAAGAAAATGCAGAAGATGAACTTACAAATTTAAGAAATGAACTATATAAAATAACTTTAATGCTTAGAGAGCAGGCTGAAAATTCAGAAAAAGATAAGAAAAATTTAGCAATAAGTTTGTCAGATATATCTCATCAAATAAAAACCCCATTAACATCAATTACAATAATGTTGGATGAAATAAAAGAAAACAGTGAGATGGATGAACTAACAAAACAAAAATTTTTATTTGAAATAAGTAGGCAAATTGAACAAATAAGTTTTTTAACAATTTCACTTTTGAAATTATCAAAATTAGATGCAGAAGCAGTAAAATTTAACAATCAGAATATAAGGTTAGAAAACTTAATAAATGATGCAATCGAAACTTTAGAAATACCAATAGAAATTAAAAAACAAAATATATTAAAGAATATAGAAAAAGATTGCTGTGTACAAGGGGATTATAAGTGGACTTTAGAGGCAATAACTAATATTTTAAAAAATTGTATTGAGCATACAGGAGAAGAGAAAAATATTTATATAAATGCAAAAAATACGAATATGTATACAGAATTAGAAATAAGAGATGAAGGAGAAGGAATAGATGAAGAAGATATAAAGCATATCTTTGAAAGATTTTATAAGGGAAAAAACTCTCAGGAAAATAGTTTCGGAATAGGACTAGCACTTTCAAAATCTATATTAGAAAATCAAGGTGCAACAATAAATTGTTATTCTAAATTAGGTGAAGGGACATCATTTAAAATTAGATGGATTAAATAAATTAGTCATTTAAAAGTCACTTTAACTCTGTATAATAAAGTTAAATTAAATGAAAGGAATGTTATTTATGGAAATATTAAGAGTTGAAAATTTGACTAAAAAATACGGAAAAGGAGAAAGTGAAGTAATAGCTGTTGATAATGTAAGTTTTTCTGTTCAAAAAGGAGAATTCTTAGCAATAGTAGGTAGTTCAGGAAGCGGAAAATCTACATTATTACATTTACTAGGAGGAGTTGATAGACCTACATCAGGAAAAGTGTATGTTGATGGAAAAGATATATATACCTTAAATGATGATAATCTAGCAATATTTAGAAGAAGACAAGTAGGAATAATATATCAATTCTATAACTTAATACCAATATTAAATGTTGAAGAAAATATTACTCTTCCTTGTGATTTAGATGGAAACAAAGTAGATGAAGATAGATTAAACGATTTATTAAAAACTTTAAAATTAGACAATAGAAAAAATCACTTGCCAAATGAATTATCAGGAGGACAACAACAAAGAGTATCAATTGGTAGAGCATTAATTAATAATCCAGCAATAATATTGGCAGATGAGCCAACAGGAAATTTGGATTCAAAGTCAAGTGATGAAATTGTTGAGTTATTAAAAATGACGAATAAAAAATATAAACAAACAATAATAATGATTACTCATAATAAAGAAATTGCAAACGAAGCGGATAGAGTACTTACAATAGAAGATGGAAAGATTATTAAGGAGGTGTAGAAATGAAAATCCTTAATAAACTAACAATCAAAAGTTTAAAATTAAATAAAAAAAGAACATTGGTAACAATAATAGGTATAATTTTATCGACTGCTTTAATAACAGTTGTTGCAGGGATGGTAACAAGTGGACAGAGTACACTTAAGCAATATTCTATAGACACATATGGAGACTTTCATGCAGAATTTAAAGAAGTACCACTCGAAGAACTTTCATATATTGAGGAAAATAGAAATGTAGAGGATTATTTTTTATCATCTGATTTAGGATATGCTGCTTTAAATGGAAGTACTAATCCAGATAAGCCATATGTAAATATAGTTGGTTATGATTCAGCTGGACTTACAAAAATGCCATTTACTATAACAGAAGGAAGACTTCCTCAAAATAGTGATGAGATAGTGATTAGTTCAAGTATAATTTATAATGGAGAAGTCAATTTAAAAGTAGGGCAAAAAATTAATTTGGATGTATCAAAAAGAACTCTAGAGGGTAAAGAGTTAAATCAAAAAGATATATATACAGAAGATGAAGAATTAGAAAAAATGTACAGCAAAGAATATACAATAGTAGGAATCATGAATAGACTTAATTATGATTTAGAACCATTTACAGCACCTGGTTATACAGTTATAACATTTTTAGATACAACAAATATAGCAGAAGATGCAAATATATTTGTAAAATATAAAAAAGATGCATTAAGAAATTATAAAGAAGTTACATGCAGTGTATTAGGAATGAATGTAGAAAAGCAAAAAGAAGACCTATATATGGGATTAGATGAGCTTGTATATGGAGAAGAACCAGAAACATTAGGAAGTAAATATGGTTTATTGTTTAATACATCATTATTAAATTTCGAAGGCGTAGGACTTAATAATGCATATATGAGAATGCTATATCTAGTAGGAATTATCGTACTTGTAATAATAATAATATCTAGTGTTTTTGTTATAAGAAATAGTTTTGCAATATCTATCACAGAAAGAACAAGACAATATGGAATGCTTTCGTCAATAGGAGCGACTAAAAAGCAAATAAAAAAGAATGTACTATTTGAAGGATTTATATTAGGAATTATAGCAATACCACTTGGAATTTTACTTGGAATTATAGTAAATGTTATATTATCAATAGTATTAAATACTTTAATGAGAAATATATCTGAAGATTTTACATTTATATTTTCTATACCAGTACTTGCTATAATTTTCTCGGTAGTTTTAGCAGGAATTACTATTTACTTTTCTTGCATATCATCAGCGAGAAAAGCTTCAAAAGTATCACCTATTGATGCTATAAGAAGTAATACTGATATAAAAATAAAAAGTAAAAAAATAAAATCACCTAAAATAATTAAGAAAATATTTGGAATAGGTGGAACTGTAGCATATAAAAATTTGAAAAGAAATAAGAAAAAATATAGAACAACAGTTGTATCCTTGATTGTAAGTATAATGATATTTATATCTGTTACTTCATTAGTGCAATATGGTTTCGAAGTATCGAATATTACTTATAAAGAAGTAAAATACAATATTAGTATAAGCAGGGGGGAACAGACTGAGACTGAAGAAGAAACATATAAACTCTATCAAGAAATAGCAGAAATGGAAGGAGTAGAAGAATATTCAATTTCAAGAGTGCTAAATTTAAAATTAGATAAGAGAAATTTGAAATATACAGAAGATGGAAAAGAATATGTCGAAGGATATGGAAACGATTCATTAGAAGATGCTAATATTGCATATACAACAATCTATGCATTGGGAGAAGATGAGTACAGAAGATATATTGATGATTTAGGACTAAGTTATGATTATGCGAAAGATAAAGTAATATGGATGGATAATTATGAGAAATATGTTTATTACGGAGATAATGGAGAGTACAAAAAAGAAGTAGGACATATTTATAATTTCAAAAAAGGAGATAAGTTTGAAGCGAAAATATTGAAAGGAGAAGAGGAAACACCGGTAACCTTAGAAGTTGCAACTTTGACAGATAAAGCTCCTATGGGTCAAGAAATGACATCAGCTACAAATGGAATAATTATTGTTAGCGATGAATTTATCGAACAATATGATTGGCTTATAAGTATGATGTATGTTGATGCAAAAGATGCAGGAAAATTGGAACAAGAAATAAAAAAGAATTATCCTCATGTGGATTTATATAATATAGAAAATGAGGTCAAATCTCAAAACTCATTAATATTAATAATTGCAATATTCTTATACGGATTTATAATAGTAATTTCATTAATAGGAATAACTAATATATTCAATACAATAACAAGTAACATGAATTTGAGAAGTAAAGAATTTGCAAATCTAAAATCAATAGGAATGACGAAAAAAGAGTTTAACAAAATGATTAGGTTGGAAAGCATATTCTATGGAACAAAAGCAATTTTAATAGGAGTACCACTTGGAGTATTAGGTTCATATTTACTATATATGGCTTTTAGCCAAGGAATAGAAATGTCATATAAGTTCCCAGTTATGCCAACTATTGTAGCAATAATTGTAGTGTTTGCATTAATTGGAGCTATAATGAAATATTCATTAAATAAAATTAATAAACAAAATATAATAGAAACAATTAGAAAAGATAACATATAGCTAAAAAATATATGGTTTATAAATTCCCGGAGCAGGGACGCTCCGTACGGCTCGCTCATCGCTCCCCTTGAATTTTAAACCATATATTTTTATTGTATATAGAGTAAAATCACGTTTTCTATTTCAAACGAGCGAAAGCGTGGAGTGAGTTGTGCGCCTCGTCCTCGAGGCGTGAAATAAGAAAACATGATTTTACTCTAATTTATTTCTTCATTAAATCTTTTATATATTGAACTTCTTCTTCAGCGTTTAATCTCATGAAAATAGGTTCACCTTTTTCAATAACTTTTACATTCTTTATATCTTTGTATTCTTTTAAACTATCCCAAGTAATGTCACTTAAAATACCTAATTGTCTTAACATATTTTGAGATGTTTCAAACATAAAAGGTGTGATTAGAATTGCAATTTCTCTAAGATTTGCAACTAAATGATACATACAAGATTTTAATTTTTCTGTATCTTCTTCATTTTTAGCTAAAACCCAAGGAGAAGTCTCATCTATATATTTATTTGTTCTAGCAACATAGTTCCAAATAGCTTGAATAGTATTTGCAATATCAAATTTATCGACTAAATTTGTAAAGTTAGTTATAACATCTTCAGAAGCTTTTTCTAATTCTGAATCTACTTCATTAGGTGTTCCAACATATTCTGGAACATGCCCATCAAAATATTTATTAACCATTGAAACTGTTCTGTTAAGTAAATTGCTTAAGTCATTACATAAATCGTAGTTATATCTTTCTACAAAACCTTCTGGAGAGAATAGACCATCTTGAGATAAAGGTAATTCTCTTAATAAGAAATATTTAGTAGCATCTAATCCGTATTTATCAATTAATTGATCTGGATAGATTACATTTCCTTTAGATTTAGACATTTTACCATCTTTCATCATAAACCAGTTATGAACAAAAATAGTTTTTGGTAATGGTAAATCTAATGCCATTAAGAATATAGGCCAATAAATTAAATGGAATCTAGCAATATCTTTTCCAACTAAATGTACATCTGCTGGCCAATACTTATTAAATAAAGAATCGTCTTGAGATAAGTAACCAAGTGCAGTTAGATAATTTGTAAGAGCATCTAACCAAACATAAATAACATGTTTAGGGTCACTTTCAACTTTAATACCCCAATCAAAAGATGTTCTTGTAACACATAAATCTTCCAAACCAGGTTTTATGAAGTTGTTTATCATTTCTTGTTTTCTGTATTCTGGAACAATAAAATCTGGATGTTCATCATAATATTTTAATAATTTATCTGCATATTTTTTCATGTTAAAGAAATATGCTTCTTCTTTCATTTTGATAACTTCTCTGCCACAATCAGGACATTTTCCATCTACTAATTGTGTTTCAGTAAAGTATGATTCACAAGGCTTACAATACCAGCCTTCATATTCTCCTTTATAAATATCGCCTTGATTTAAAAATCTTTCAAAAATTTCTTGAACTGCTTTTACATGATATTCATCAGTAGTTCTTATAAATTTATTATAATCAATTTTCATTTTAGCCCATAATTCTTTTGCAATATTTGCTTGTATATCAACATATTCCTTAGGAGATAAGTTACATTCTTTTGCTTTGTCTTGGATTTTTTGACCATGCTCATCAGTACCAGTTAGCATGTAAGTATCATATCCCTGAAGCGCTTTATATCTTTTTAAAAAATCTGCTAAAACTGTTGTGTAAGCAGTGCCTATATGAAACTTACCACTTGGGTAATATATAGGAGTAGTAACATAATATTTACTCATAAAAATCTCCTTTCTACATAAAAAATTATGACATTATTCTACTACAAAATTTACCAAAATGCAAGGGAAAGAAGCTACTTCAAGAATAAAGAAAAAAGAATAAAATTAATTTTTAATGTAAAAAATATTATAAAAAATTCAAATATAATTGACAATTTTTAAAATATTGTATATACTATGTATATACAAAAAGGAGATGGTAAAATGACAACAACTATTCAAAAATGGGGAAATAGTCAAGGAATAAGAATACCCAAAGCACTTTTAGACAGTGTTGAATGGTCAGAAAATGAACAAATTATAATTGTTATTGATAAAGGAAAATTAATTTTAGAAAAAGCAAATCAACATAAGAGAAAAAACATAAAAGAATTATTTCAAGATTATAAAGATGATTATGAACCAATAGAAATTGATTGGGGAGAGCCTAAAGGAGAGGAAATATGGTAGAACAAGGACAAATTATAAAAATTAATTTTAATCCACAATCAGGGCATGAGCAAGCAGGCTATAGACCAGCAGTCGTTATAAGTAATAATATATTTAACAGAAAAACCAGATTATCTATTGTATGTCCAATCACAAATACAGATAATAAATTTCCTTTGCATGTTCCGCTAGATAATAGAACGAAAACAACTGGAGTGATACTATGTGAACATATAAAAGCACTTGATTTAAATAGTAGGACATATCAAATAATAGAAAATTTACCAAATGACATATTGCAAAATGTTATAGATATTATTTATTCTGAGTTAGAACAAATTAAATAATAGAAAATAAAAGAGCCTCAATAAAGAGGCTCTTAAAAATTTGAAAAAATTATATTTCCATTTGGCTTCCTAAAAAAGCTGCTGCAACAGACACAATTTCTTCTTCTGTCTTGCTCATTTTTGAAGAGGAATCTTTGCTTATTAAAGCAACACTTCCTATAACATCCCCATCAGAGATAATCGGAGCAATAACTTGAGGATTCATTTCTTTTTCTCTATTGCCTTTTTCAGTAATTAAAATAGAATTATTGCCGTCACCAATAAATTTTTGCCTATTTTCAAATACTTTTTCAAGGCTACTACTTATTTTTTGTTCCAATATATCTTTTTTTGGAGTTCCTGCTACTGCTATAACTGTATCTCTGTCTGTTATTATGCTAATATGTCCAGTGATTTTATTCAAACTTTCAACATACTCTGTTGCAAAATTAGAAAGTTCACCAATTGGAGAATATTTCTTTAAAATTATATCACCATCTTTTTCTGTGAAAATCTCCAATGGGTCGCCTTCTTTTATTCTCAAAGTTTTTCTGATTTCTTTAGGAATAACGATTCTTCCTAAATCATCTATTCTTCTTACTACTCCTGTCGCTTTCATTTTTCCTCCTAATTTTTTCATTATATTGCTATTATGTGCATTACATGAAGATTTATGCAAAATTTTAAAATAAAATTATAAATTAACTAGATATGTGAAATTATTTATGCTATTATATTTGTATAATAGAAAGAAGGGAAAAAGATGATTGATTTTACAAACGCAATTGAAGAATTCAATAATTATAAAGGGTCTGAAAAAAAGAAAACACTTATATATGATAACAAAAAATATTTAGTAAAATTTCCTGACCCAGTCAGAGAAAAGAATAAAAACATTTCATATATTAACAATGCTTTTTCAGAATATGTGGGAAGTAATATATTTAAAATAGTTGGATTTGAAACGCAAAACACAGTGCTTGGAAAATATTTTTATAACGGAAAAGAAAAAATTGTATGTGCTTGTGAAGATTTTACAGATGATGAAAATATATTATATGAATTTGAAAGTTTAGCATTAAGTACAAATCCTGACAAAAAAATTGAAACAGATATAGAAGACATTATGGAAGTTTTAGATGAAAACAAGATGATTCATCAAGAAGAAATAAAAGAAAAATTTTGGGATATGTTTATTATAGATAGTTTGATTGGAAATACGGATAGACACAATGGAAATTGGGGATTTATTTTAAATAGAAATACTAAGGAAATTAAATTTTCACCAATATATGATTGCGGCTCATGTTTAAATCCAATGCTAGAAGATGAAGAACTAGAGAGAATAACGGAAATAGAATTGAAAAATTTAGCAATTAATTGCTATTCTTGCATAAAAGAAAATGGTAAGAAAATTAATTATATGACATTTATAAAAGAAATGAAAAATGAAGAATGTAATAGTGCAATAAAAAGAATATTTGATAAAATAGATATGGAAAAAATAAATAATTTTATAGATAGTATAGAATGCTTGTCTAATGTTAGGAAAGAATTTTATAAAAACATAATAGAAAAAAGATATTTGATATTAGAAAAAACAAATAAACAAATAGGGGGATAAAAATGGCTAGAAAAAAGAAAATAAATAAATTAAATGTTTTTTTAGGAGTAATGGTAATTATATTATTAATTGCATTATCAGCTGGAATATATATTCTTGTAAACAATCCGGATATATTGGGAAAGCAAGCACAAAACAATGAAATTGTTAATAGCAAAGAGGGGGAAAATAAAATAGAAGAAGTGATACCAGAGGATACAGTAATCAATATAGTTGGAATTGGAGACGCATTATGTCATAGCCAAAATTTTAAAGATGCATATAATAGTGAAACTGGAACATATGATTTCTCACCAATGTTTAAAAATATAACAAAATATATTGAAAGTGCAACAGTGGCAGTAGGAAATTTGGAAACGACTTTAGCAGGAGAAGAAAGAGGATATTCTGGATATCCAACGTTTAATTCACCAGCTGAATTAGCGTATGATATGAAGGAAATGGGAATAGACATATTAACTACAGCAAATAATCATTGCATAGATAAGGGATATTCTGGTCTAGTTTCAACATTAGATAAATTAGATGAATATGGCATAGCTCATACAGGTACATCAAGAAGTGTTGAAGAACAAAATACAATATTATTTAAAGATTTAGAAGGAATTAAAACAGCTTTCTTATGCTATACTTATGGAACAAATGGAATTCCTATTCCAAGTGGTAGAGAATATAGTGTAAACTTAATAGATAAAGATTTTATGAAACAGCAATTAGATAAGGCAAAAGAAGAAGGCGCAGAACTTATAGTTGTTAGTATGCATTGGGGTTCTGAGTATAGAATTAAACCAACAGAAGAACAAGAAGAATTAGCAGAATTCTTGATAAAAAATGGAGCAGATATAATACTGGGAAACCATTCACACGTTCCAGAACCAATGGAAATGAAAGAAGTTACTTTAGATGATGGAACAAAAAGAGAAGGATTTGTAATATATTCAATGGGAAATTTCTTTTCTGCACAAACTCAAGAGTATACAAGAGATACTTTGATAGTAAATGTTGAAGTTAGAAAAAATGGACAAACTGGAGAAATTACGATAGATAAAGCAACCTATACACCAGTATATGTTTATGATAATGGTTCGAATGCAAAAGACAGATATGAATTGTTAGATATAGAAAATATAATATCTGAATATGAAAGTGGAACAAGTGAATATTCTGAATCAATGTACAATCTAATGAAAAGAGAACTTAAGAAAATAACTGAAATAGTAGGACCAGAAATAGATAATACAAAACAAGAAACAGAAGAAGTAGAAAATGAAGGAACACAAAATGTTACTTAAAAAATAAATTTTAGAGACATTCCTTAAAATTTGAATTATATTACTAAAAATAAATATATGGTTTTAAATTCCCGGAGCAGGGACGCTCCGTACGGCTCGCTCGTCGCTCCCCTTGAATTTAAAATCATATTTTTATTTTTGTAAAAAATATGAAATATAAGGAACGCCCATAATATTTTTTTAGTGTTACATTTTGAATACATTAATTGACAAAAAACGACTTTAATATTACAATATTAATAGGTGAAAAATATGGTAAGAAAGTCGAAGGTATGGGTGTATATTTTAGTATCTTTAATAGCCGTAGCATTAGTTATAGCTATTATTTTTGGTATATATTACACAAGAAATGAATCATATGCAGCAGAAGAAGAAAAAGCAATATTAGCAGTGGAAGTACCAATTACTAAAAAAGATAAAAGCAAAGAGATTAATATAGATGAAATTGTAGAAAATAATACAAAAATAAAAAAAGTAGAAAGATTAGAAACACAAGAGACAGACATTGAATTTACAACACAATACATAGAAAATTCATCACTTGCAAAAGGAAAAATCCAAGTATTGCAAGAAGGTGTTGATGGAAAACAAAATTCTGTACTAAAAAACATATATGAAGGGGACAAGTTAATTTCATCAACACAAGTTTCATCTCAAATAACAAAAGCATCAATAGATAAAATTGTTCAAATCGGAACAGGAGCATATTCTAATACATATGTACCAGTTGTAGGAGATGAATTGCAAGCTACATCTATAACATTACCAATAAGAGTTAATCCAGACGAAAATTCTGAAAAAATAGTAACAATCAATAAAGGACAGAAAGTTACATTAAAAGCTAAACAAGGCGATTGGTATTATGTAGCATACGAGAATTATCTAGGTTGGGCAAAAATGGATTGCCTAGAGTATGTAAATCCTAATGGCACAGGTGATGGTGACGAAAATAATATTCAATACACAAAAGAACAATTGTCACAAAATCTTGGATTTAGTATGCTTTTAAATAAACCAAGTGGTTTGTCTTTAGAACAATTTAAGAAAGTTTTAGAAAATGACTCTAATGACAAAAATAATGTTTTTACAGAAAATGCTGAATATTTTTACTATATAGAGCAACAATATAATATAAACGGAATTTTTGTTGCTGCAGTAGGTATACATGAAAGCGGATGGGGAACATCAAGTATCTCAAAAAACAAAAAGAACTTATTTGGCTACGGAGCATATGATAGTGATCCATCAGGAAGTGCATACACATTCCAAAGCTATGCAGAAGGAATAGATTTAATTGCTCGTGTATTTGTAAAATATTATTTAAATCCTAAGGGAACACCTATTTATGGAGGAGAAACAGCATCTGGTACTTACTATGAAGGAGCAACATTGACAGCTGTTAATAAGAGATATGCAACAGACAAAAATTGGGCAAATGGAGTATTTAAATGGATGACTTATTTATATAATAAATTATAATATTTACTTGATATTTTACGGATATTAGTGTATTATAATATAAGTAACAAAGAAGGGAGAAAAAATATGAGAAAAGCAATTGCAGTTTTTTTCATCATTATTAGCATTTTAAGTATAAGTTCTGTATATGCTACTAATACTAATATTGAAGGCGAAATAATATCAAATGAAACAAAAAGTCAATTAGTTGAAATAAAAGAAAAAGAATTAAGCTCATTAGAAGATTATAAACAAGCTTATGGAAGTGATACATATGGATTAGTTGCATACATATTAGATAAAGTTAGAATTTATAGTATTCCTGTTGGATTTTTAGGAATAGCAATTAGTGCGATATATCAATATGTTATAGGAATAAGAAAATTAGATGTTAGAGATAAAGGCTTTAATGCTATGATAGGAATTGTGACAATGCTAATTATTTGTCAAGTGCTACCACTTATTTTCGCAGTTGTAGTAAAAGGTTGGAGGGGTTAACGAATGAAAGTTTTATTTGCAGTAAGTAATGATAATGTTTCAAATTCAATTATAAAGAAATATCAACAAAAATATAAAGAAATAATAACTAGTAAAAATGTATATTACTTTAATGCAATAATAAAAGAATTACAAAAGGACAAAAGCTATGATATTGTTGTTATTGGAGAAGATTTAGAACCTATATCAAATAATAACTACGATACCGTAGATAAATTTTTATTTGAAAAATTAGATAATATTAGTGATGAGGCATATAAAAATACTGGAGAAGATATTCCAATAATTTTAATTTGTTCAGATAGAAGAACTAAATCAGATGAATTATTAGTAAAATTATTTGGAATAGGTATTTATAATGCCTTATTAGGAAATGACAGAAATGTAGAAACAGTATGTAATTTAATAAATAAACCAAGAAGTAAGAAAGAAGCAAAAAGCTATTATAAAATCGATTCAGAAGATGTTGGATATAGACCCCCAGAAAGTGAGATGGAAGTAAGCGAAACAGAGATACAAAACATATTAAATCATTATAAAAAAATCGGAAATAATGAAAAGAAATGTGTTGAAAGTTTTGATAGCATTGCTTCACAATATAATGACACTCAATTAAGAATTATTGTAAAATTCTTACCTATGAATGTAAAAGCTATTTTAGAGTCAAAATCAGAAAAATATCATAAGTTAATGACCGGTGGAACTGTACTTACAAACGGAAAGTACAATCAATATCAACCACCACAAAGAACAATAAAAAGTAAAGATATGGATTTATTAACAAAGGACTTAGAGAAAACAAAACTTACAAAACCTGTTATTATACCTTCAACAATGGATATAGAAAAGGCAAATGTACAAAGAAGTAATCCAGTGAATATGCCAAGACAAGCTGCACCAGTTCAAAATGTTGTGCAAAATAGACAGGAGCCAATAGAACAATTTAATCCATATGAACAAATGCAACAATTTGGACAAATTGAACCACCAAGACAAATGAGTTCAAATACTACAGTTAGTCAAGTAAATCCAATTGAGCCAATTGCTCCAATAGAAACAGAAAAACAAGTTCAAGAAGTTGCTGGGGTTGAAGAAAAACCAAAAAGAAGAGGAAGACCTAAAAAAATAAATACAGAAGAAGTTGAAACTAATGCCCAAGCAGAGCAACCTGTAAAAAGAGGAAGAGGAAGACCTAAAAAGGTAGTAGCAGAACAACCAGAAGAAGCACCAAAAACAAGTGACGAAGCAATAAACTTATTTGATTTGGGCGATGTTGATACAAATAGTGCTCCTCAAAATAATAATGTAGAAATAGCAAATACTACATTAGAGCCAGAGGTAAATCTTTTTGGTATGGCAGATGACTTAGAAAATGTAAATAAACTTATAGAAGAGCCAAAACAAGAAATTCAATCTACTCCATATGCTTATGATTCACAACCAAATATGGCTCAACCAAGCGAAATGCCATATAATCCTGTACCAGCAAATGAAGTACCATATAGTACAGTGCAACCAATGGAAAGTCCATATAATACAGTTCAACCAAATGTGTATGATAATTCATATAATCAAAATCCTTATAATATGAATCCATTTGGAACTGAAGAATTAGTAAAACAAAACTATCAAAATAATACAGTAAGAGCTAGTAACTTTATAGCTCAAAATAGTAAAGTTTTAGCTTTTGTTGGTACAAGTAAAAATGGAACATCTTTTATAGTAAATAATTTAGCTGAATTTTTATCTAAAAAAGGAATAAATACTGCAATATTAGATTTAACAAAGAATAAAAATTCATATTATATGTTTACAAATAATGATCAGAATTTAATGCAAATTGCGGGAAATAGTATTAAAAGCTTATCAAGAGGAATTGCAGAAGGAGTTCAAGTAAACAGAAATTTAACAGTGTTTACATCTCTACCTGGAGAAGATTCTGAGTTAGAAAATTTTGATACAATATTACAAACTTTAGATAATAATTACTCAGCAGTTTTAATGGATTGCGATTTCGAAACAAATATTAACTATTTTACAAATGCAACAGAAATTTATTTAATCCAATCAATGGATGCATTAACAATTCAACCATTAACATTATTCTTAAGTGAATTAAAATTAAAGAATGCATTAGATGAAAGCAAGCTTAGAGTTGTTATTAATAAAGAAATGAAATTAAAAATATTAACAGACAAAATGATATTAGGTGGAATGGCAAAATATAATGAACCATCTATGACCTTACAAAGAGACTTATTTAATCCAAATACAATAAAATATGTAACGATTCCATTTGAAGAGCAAACTTATGCAAGATATTTAGAGGCAATTGCTCTATGTCAAATTTCATTAAATGGATATTCACAAAGATTTTTAAGTAGTTTAGAAGAACTTGCTAATATGGTATATCCATTAGTACAGGGAGGATCAAGTTCAAATTATTCTGGCTATTCAAAATATTCTCCAGATTATGAAAAAGCTAAAAGAGGATTTTTTGGAGGAAAAAACAAAAAGCAGACACAAACACAATTTTCAGCAGGAGTAAATGGAACCTTAGACAAAATGAGGTCTAATTATTAGAGATAAGAGGTGAAACTTTTGATAATATCAGTTATAGCAATATTGGTAATTATTGTTTTAGCTTTGGTAATATACAATTATTCAGTGCATAAAAAAATAGAAACATATAGTAATTTAAACCAAAGAATAACTAGCCTAAATGTATTGCAAGATTTTATGAAGACATTAGGAGAAACTACCAGTATAAAAGAAAAACTAGAAAATATTAATGATATATTAATAAGCAAATATTCAATAAAATATTCTACAATAGTAGTTTTTGACGGTGCACAATATGTTGTAAAAGCATCAAATGTTGATACAAAACATTGGGAAACCTTAAAGAATTTACAAAATGATCCAGTATTTGGTGATAGTATCAAAACAGCAACACCTAAATATGTAACAGTAGATAACGAGAATGAAAAATTACCATATCAAAAGATGGAATTTGGAAGAGCAAAATGTGCAATATTCTTCCCTCTATATGTAGACAATGTCTACATAGGATATTGGATAATAGAGGGAAGTAAGCCACATGAGTTTGACCATATAGATACAACTATATTAGAAGTAGTAAGAAACAATATAGTGACAATATTAAAAACAGTAGAAAATCAAGCTACAATAGAAAATATTGTTAGAGATGACTTATATTCAGGTTTAAAATCAGCAGAATATTTATATGGAGAAGGAAAAAAGATTATAGACAAATATACAACTTCAGCAATTTGTTTATTTAAAATTACTAATTTACCAGATATAAATATAAAAATTAGCAGAAAAACAGGAGACCATGTAATAACTGCATTATCAAATTTTATGAAAAGTAATTTAGCAAAAGAATATGTTTTTGTAAGATATATGGGGCCTAAATTTGCAATAGTTTTTTCAGGCGCTGATAAAGATGGTGTATATAATTTTATGATGGATATGAAGGGGAAAATGGAACAATTAAATATTACAGCAGCTGAAGATTATATACATGAAAACGAAGAAGAGGAAGTAGTTGTAAGTCCTAAAATAAGAGTGGTAGTTTCAACATATTATAAAGGAACATCTTTGGATGGAGCTTTTAAAAAGTTAGAAGAATACATAGATTCATCTAATGAAAATACAATAAAAAGTATATAGGAGGGATTGTATGAATATTGACGAAACAGTTAAATTTGATGTAGAAAAAGAACAAAACATAAGAGCAAAAGAAATACTAAAAGAAGTATATAATGCACTAAAAGAAAAAGGATATAATCCTATAAATCAAATAGTTGGATATATACTATCTGGAGACCCAACATATATAACAAGCCATAAAGGAGCAAGAAACCTTATAAGACAAGTTGAAAGAGATGAATTATTAGAAAAAATGGTTAAGGAATATATAGATATAAATGAGTAGAAAATTAGGAATAGATTATGGAATAGCCAGAACTGGAATAGCAATAACTGACGAACTAGGAATAACTGCTCAAGGACTAGAAACAATTACTTCAAATGGCAATGATAAAATTATACTAAAAAGATTAGAAGAGCTTTTAAATACTTATAATATTGATACATTTGTAATAGGAAATCCATTAAATATGGATGGAACACCTAGTAAAAGAACTGAAGAAACAGAAAGCTTTATACATAAGCTTAAATCTAGGTTTAATAATATTGAAATAGTATCAGTTGATGAAAGACTTACAACAGTAGAAGCACATAAAACAATGAATTATTTAAATATTAATAATAAAAAGAAAAAGTCAGTCGTAGATACTATTGCAGCAGTATATATATTAGAAAATTATATTAATAGAAAATAGGTTTTTATTAATTTTATAAATTAAATATATGAGTTCAAATTCATAGCGCATTAATTATTTTTTGTATATTCAAGATTTTGCAGTTTCGCGCAGTTTGGAGCTGTAAAATTCGGAGAATTTTAGCAGCGACAGTAAGAAACAAAAAATCTTGGAATATACAATTGGTTATACATTATTTTGCTATGAAGTATAACCATATATTTATTTTTTAATTATGTAAAATGCTTGATTTTTGAGCTCTAATGGTGTAAAATAGATATATGTGTTTATGAATAATTTTTAAATAAGGAGGAAATAATAATGGCAGCAGTATATACAGCAGGTGATTTTAGAAACGGAACAACTTTTGAAATGGATGGAAATGTATATAGGGTAGTTGAATTTCAACATGTAAAACCAGGAAAAGGTTCAGCTTTTGTTAGAACAAAAATTAGAAACGTTATAACAGGAAGTGTAATTGAAAAAACATTCAATCCTTCAGAAAAATTCCCAGCAGCAGAAATTGAAAAAAAGGAAATGCAATATTTATACGAAGATGGAGGTTTATATTATTTCATGGATAATGAAACATATGAACAAATTCCACTTAATAGCAATCAATTAGGAGATAGCTTAAAATTCTTAAAAGAAAATATGAATGTAAAAATACTTTCATATAAAGGAAATGTATTTTCTATAGAACCACCAATATTTGTTGAATTAGAAGTTACATACACAGAACCAGGATTTGCAGGAAATACTGCAACTACATCTGGAAAACCTGCAACATTAGAAAATGGATACAAATTAACAGTTCCAATGTTCGTTAATATAGGGGATGTTGTTAGAGTGGATACTAGAACAGGTGAATATATGGAAAGAATTTAGTAGAAAGGAAGTATTATGGCAGAGTTAAATAAAAATTATAACAAGATATTGTCTGAATTAGAGGTAAAAATAAAAAATCCTCAAGAATTAGAATTTGTAAAAAGCAAATTTTCAGAAATGACAGTAATGTTTATGGATACTATTGAAAAATTAGTAGAAAACAGTGAAAAACAAATTAAGTTAGAAAAGAAAGTAAAGCATATTCAAAAATCATTAAAAAGAATAGAAGAAGATTTATATATCGATAATGATGATGAAGATGACGATTGCGAATGCGAAGATTGCAATTGTGATGATTGTGATGAAGAATATTGTCATGGAGATCAAATGCATGATAATGAAATGGATTATGAATTTGAGATTGTATGTCCATATTGTAATCATGAATTTGTTATAGGAAAAGAAACTAATTTAAAAGATGAAATAGAATGTCCAAATTGCCATAATATTATAGAACTAGATTGGGATGATTACTGCACGGGAGAATGTAATCATTGCGATAATCATTGTTACTCAGAGGAAGAAGAAAACGAAGAAATAAAAGTAAATGAAGATGACAGTGATTATAAATATACTAAGAGTAAAGATGAAAAAAAAGAAGAAAAGAAAAAGGAAAACGAAACGGATAATCAAAATAATGAGAATGAAGATGATATGTAGACCATAGCCTAGGCTTGGTCTATTTTATCTTTTAGAAGAAAAATAATCTAAAGGATTAACTGGTATTCCATCTTTTTTTATTGTTAGGTGTAAATGACATCCAGTAGTAGCACCATTGGTTGGATTACCATTAGAATCTTTATATGGATTATTATTTATGCCATATACATTTTTAGGACCAACATAACCGTATGAGTTCTCCTTTTTTAACAAGCTGATTACGTGTAACTATAAAGTTAGGGGAAACATGGCAGTAAGAAACAGAGATATTGGGAAAATTAGTAAGTTCTAAGACAATAGTATATCCACCACCAGCGCCCCAACTGGCAAATGTAACTATACCTTCTTCAACAGCATAAAGTTTAGTATTATTACTTGCTGGTATGTCAATTCCAGAATGTGAAGTGGAAGCACCAGCAGTAGGAGATTTTCTTTTGCCAAAATATGAGGAAATATTTGTATAGCCAGGTATAGGCCAGAAAAATCCATCTCCAGACAAAATTAATTGTTCATAGTAATCATCGGAATAATAAGAATTTGAAGAATACATAATTGGAACAAAAAATAAAGAAATAAATAAAATTAAAACAAAAATAGACAATAAAAGTTTATTAAAAGTTTTTTTCATGTTACCTCCAACTTTTAGTGCCTACACATAATAAAATAACATAATCTTAAAAAATAGTCAATAAAAAATCAAAAAATTACTTGATAAAAAAATAAATATATGTTATGATAATAGTTGTTAAATACATAGGGGTATGATGTTAATGGTAGCATTCCGGTCTCCAAAACCGTGCGTGAGGGTTCAAATCCTTCTACCCCTGCCAAAATAAAGAGCACTTTTATAGGTGCTCTTTTATCTGTCCATTTCTTCTTTATTTTCAGAAGTTTTATCATTCTCTTTTTCTAATTCATAAGAAGTCATTCTATTTTTGTCAGTGTCATAAGAAATAATAAAATCTTTTCCTAAAGTAGCAAAAGTACTGTTTGCTGCTCTTTCCAATGAATTAAAACCATCATGGTAAACATCAAAATCTTGAAGATTTATTATATTATCCATAGTTTGTTCTAAAATATTACCTCTTAAGATAACTCTATCTTTATTACCATATATATTTGAAAAATTAGCTGTATATACATGATGTGGGTCATTTGAATTTACGAGAGATCTTAAAACTTTAACTGAATTAGCTTTAGTATACGCTTGAGAATTATATATATTTAAAACCTTATTTTTTAAATATGTCATATTAAAATCATATAATTCATGTGCAAAAGCATTAATATCTTCTGAGCTAGATTCTTTAGAAATATTAGAAAAATCTTCAGCAAGGTTTTCTAATTGACTTTCAATAGTATCTGATGAAGCTGTGTAATTATGTACGGTTTCACTTTCTTCAGGAACTTTGTTATATTGGTTAACTAAATGAATTGTACCTAGAACAAGGGTGCCAGCAGCTAAAAAAGCAGCAATACGTTTCATCATAGACCTCTTTTTAGCTCTAACTGCACGTTTTTTCATAGGTATATCTCCAGGAGACTTTCTATATACTTGAGGCTTTCTTTGAGGTTCACTAAATAAATCAAAATCATATCTTTTTAAAATATCCATAAATTTCTCCTTGATTATTAAATTTAAAAAGATTATAACATTAGAAAAAAATATTTACAATAGTTATAAAAAAATGTTAGAATAAAAAAGTCTAAATAACAAAAATTTGAATAAATTTAAAGAAATGGAGGCAGATATGTTAAATATAGTTTATTCAATAATATATGGTGTAATCGAAGGAATAACAGAGTGGCTACCTATTAGTAGTACAGGACATTTAATACTTGCAGAGAATTTTATGAAATTTCAAGGATTATCAGAAGGATTTTTTGATATGTTTGAAGTTGTAATACAATTAGGAGCAATATTAGCTGTAGTATTATTGTATTTTAAAGAAATATGGCCACTGAGAACAAAAGAAAGTAAAGCAGGTAAAAAAATAGTATGGGACAAAAAAATACTGATTTTATGGGCAAAAATTTTAGTTGCATGTGTGCCAGCTGCAATAGTAGGTTTATTATTTGATGATATATTAAATAAGTATTTATATAATTCATGGGTTGTAGCAACAATGCTTATTGTAGTAGGTATAGCATTTATTATAATTGAAAACAAAAAGAAAGGAATGAAGCCTAGAGTTACAGAAATAGATAAGCTAACATATAGAGATGCACTAATAATAGGTATATTTCAATTAATAGCAGCAATTTTTCCAGGAACATCACGTTCAGGTGCAACAATCATAGGTGCTCTTCTAATAGGAGTATCAAGAACAGTAGCAGCAGAATATACTTTTTTCTTAGCAATACCAGTTATGTTTGGAGCAAGTTTGCTCAAAATTTTAAAATTTGGTTTAGCGTTTTCAGGAGCAGAATTAATGGTATTATTAGTGGGAATGGCAGTTGCTTTCTTGGTTTCAATATTGGTTATAAAATTCTTAATGAGTTACATAAAAAAGCACGACTTCAAAGTATTTGGATGGTATAGAATTGCTTTAGGAATACTCGTATTAATATTATTAGGAGTTGTTTAGATGAGTATAACTGAAATATTTTTAATAAGTATAGGGCTGGGAATGGATGCTTTTGCAGTGTCTATATGTAAAGGTCTATCGATACAAAAGATAAATTGCAAAAAAGCACTTATAATAGCATTATACTTTGGAATATTTCAAGCATTAATGCCAATGGTAGGATTTCTATTAGCAAAAAATTTAAGTAGTGAACTTATAAATTTAAATTATTGGATAGCTTTCATTTTATTGTCAGTGATAGGAATCAATATGATAATACAATCATTCAAAAATGATGAAAAAGAAAATGATGATATTAGTTTTAAAACAATGTTTGTTCTAGCAATAGCAACAAGTATAGATGCATTAGCGGTTGGTGTTAGTTTTGCTTTTCTAAAAATGGATATTACAATAGCTGTAATATGCATTGGAATAATAACTTTTATTTTATCTTTAATAGGTGTAAAATTAGGTAATGTATTTGGAGAAAGATATAAACAAAAAGCTGAAATAACTGGTGGAATAATTTTAATATTTATAGCTTTTAAGATGATTTTGGAAAATTATATGGTATAATAAAGTAAAAAAGAGGTAGTAATATGGAAGATAATAAAAAATTAGAAGAAAAAGAAAATAAAATAAAAGAGAAAAATAAGAAAAAAGAAGAAAAGAAAGTAAATGAAAAAAACAAAAAAGTTAAAGAAAAAAATAATAAAATAGAAGATAAAAAAGATTTGAAAAAATATAAAGAAAAAAGAAGTAAAAAATGGATTGTAATAGTAGTATTATTGCTAATACTAATCGCATTAGTATTACTTGTAGCTTATACATCAATTACTCCAAGAATGGCAGTAAATAATACATTTACAAACTTAAAAAATGGAAAAGTATCAAACTGGAATATAAACTATGATGAATTAATTAATGTTTTAGATGCTGGAATAAGGCAAGGAAATGGAAAAATGACAGAATTAGAGCAAAATTGTTTTAATTCCATAGAATGGTCTATAACAGGAGAAAGTGTAGAAAATCAAACAGCAACAGTAAACGTAGAAGTAACAACTAAAAATTTTAGACAAGTATTATTAAATTGGATAGAAAAAATATCTGTAAAATTAGAAACACAAGAAGATATATCTAATGAGGAAAATATTGCATTATTAGCTGAAAGTGTAAAACAAGATAATGTTGAAACTATAACTACAGTAGCTACTTTAAATCTTGAAAGAAAAGGCTTTACCTGGAAAATAATAATAGACGAAAATTTAATAGATGCAATTTATCCAGGATTAAATCAAGTCTTAGAAGTAATGGAACAATTATCTAGTGAGATTGATGAAGGAGAGGCTCAAGAATAAGATGTTTAAAAGATGAAACCATGGAGAAATGGAAATCTCCATGGTTTTTGTTAATCAATTTTTAAACTAGCATCAAGTGCTATTTGAATCATAGTATTTAAAGAATTTTGCCTTTCATCAGCAGAAATTTCTTGCTTTTTATAATGCGAGTCAACAACAGTAAGAAGACAAGCAGCTTTTTTGTTTAAATATTTTGCAGTATAAAATAAAGCAAAGGACTCCATTTCAGCACCAATAATATTTAAATCTTTAGGAAATCTTTTTATTAAAGCTTCTAAATCTTTAACATAGTAATCGAAAACTTCACTGCAAAGAACATTACCTAAAATCAAATTATTACCTTGCACTTTAGCTGCTTGAGCTACTATAGAATTTAAAGACTCATCAGCTTTTGCTATATGGCAATCTACGCCTTCTAAGCTATATGCAAAATTACCTTCTGTATAGCTATTATCAACTAAGATGGTATCAAAAATATTTAAATCTGGTGAATAAGCTCCACAAGAACCAAGTCTAATAATACTCTTGACATCATAAAATTTATAAAGTTCATATGCATAAATGCCCATACTAGGCATTCCCATACCTGAAGCAAAAACAGTTATTTTCCTTCCTTTATAATATCCTGTATATCCTAACATGTTTCTTACTGAATTAATTAATTTAGATTTTTCGAAAAAATTTTCAGCAATATATTTAGCTCTAAGTGGATCTCCAGGCATTAAAACAATATCTGAAATATCTTCTTTTTTAGCTTCATTATGTGGTGTCATACAATCACTCCTTTCATTAGATAAGAAAATTATAAAACAAAAATTTAAGAAAGACAAGTATAATGATGGACGTTGACATAGTTAATTGTTTCGACATTAAAGAATCTATGGATTGTCGAAAAATGAGATAATTTGACGTACGATTTTTGTTGCGATATAAGAGAAAATGATGTAAAATAAAAAATAATATCTAAAAAATTTTGATTCAATAATTTTCAAAAATTCTAAAGATAATCCCAAAATAAATTTAAAATGTTGACGAAAAATAGTAAACAATATATAATGGAGGTAGAGTGGAAGAACTAGATATAAATGCATATTTAAAAGAATTGTATGAATTTGAAAAGCAGTTATTTGAGCAAATAGTATTGAAAGAAGAAATAAGTGATGAAGAAGATATCGATTCTAAAATAGAAGAGCTAGAACAGTGTGATAACAGGTACATAACCAAAGCATACTACAATAAAGAAACAGATATTCTATATAAAATAAAAAATAGACCAGTATTTATTTTAATAGAACATCAATCAAGTGTAGATTATGCTATGCCAGAAAGAATAATAGAATATTTAGTTGAAATATTAAGAAAATATAATATAGAACGCCAAAAGACAAAAAACAAGACTAGCATAATACCAACAATAATACCAATAGTTTTATATACAGGAAATAAAAAGTGGAATGTAAAAACGTACTTAGGAGAAAATCAACAGAAAGTGCCGGGATTTAAAAGCATAGAATTTGGAAGGTATATATTAGTAGATACAAATAAATATAAAGAAGAAGAACTAATAGAAGAAGACGGAGCATTATCAAAAATACTATTACTAGAAAAATCAAAAGATGTAGAAAAAACATATAAAAAAATAAAATATGAAGACTTAAAAGAATATGAAAAAGAACTGATAGATGAGTATACTTGTAATGTGGCAGCAAGAGTATTACCAGAATTAAAGATAGAAGAAATAAGAGAAAAATTAAGAAAAAAAGAAGGAGGGAAAAGTATGTTAGCAGATGCATTATTGAAAATGAAAGAGAACTATATAATAGAAGGAAGAAAGGAAGGAAGAAAATCTGGAATTATTGAAGGTATAGAATCAGGAAAAAGAGAAGAAAAACTAAAAATAGCAAAAAGTCTAAAACTAATGGGATTAAAAATAGAGGACATAGTGAAGGCTACAGGGCTAAGTAAAGAAGAAATACAAAAATTATAAATTGTAACAAAAATGTAATAAAAAAAATAAAAAAATTACTTGATAAATTTGTATAGATGTAGTATATTTAGTATATACTATGATTAGTAACAAAGGAGGAGATAGAAAATGGAAAATAATGAGAATGAGAAAAATTCTTCTGTTTATACAAAAGTTCCTGCAAAAGTAAGTCCATGGACAAGTTTTAAGAATTTCTTGTTTCAAGACATAGTAGTAGAATTAACTCCAAAGCAAGAAAAAGTATTCAAAGAAGTACGTGATTTCTGGACACAAGAAATATATTTTGATAACGGTTTTCATTTAAGACCATATAGCTATAGAAAAGAAGATAGCGAAGAAGTAAAAGTTAATTTATAATTAAAAGTTAAATGAATAAGCTTAATAATTATTGAAAATAATAATACAAATTAAGAAGAACACTTGCAATGTGTTCTTTTTTGTTATAAAATAATATTGCCTAAAAAGGCATTTTATTATAAGGAGGTTTTATTATGTCAGTTAAAATAGGTATTAACGGATTTGGAAGAATAGGAAAGCTAGCATTTCAAGCAGCTTTAGAAAAGGGAGATGTAGAAATAGTAGCGATAAATGACCCTTTCATAACAGCAGATTACATGGCATATATGGTAAAATACGATACAATGCATGGAAGATTTAATGGAGATATAAAAGGAGAAGAAAATATATTAACAATAAATGGAGAAGAAATAAAAGTATATAATGAAATGGATCCACACAATATTCCTTGGGGAGAACTAAATGTTGATTATGTATTAGAATGTTCAGGAGTATTTACAACAATGGAAAAAGCACAAGCACATTTAGATGCAGGAGCTAAAAAAGTAGTTATAAGTGCACCATCAAAAGATGCTCCAATGTTTGTAATGGGAGTAAACCATGAAACATATGACCCAAGCATGAATATAGTTTCTAATGCATCATGCACAACAAACTGTTTAGCACCACTTGCTAAAGTTATAAATGATAAATTTGGAATTACAGAAGGATTAATGACAACAGTTCACTCAACAACAGCAACACAAAAAACAGTTGATGGAGCTTCTAAAAAAGATTGGAGAGGTGGACGAGCTGCAGCAGGAAACATAATTCCATCATCAACAGGAGCTGCAAAAGCAGTTGGAAAAGTTATTCCATCATTAAATGGAAAATTAACAGGTATGTCTTTCAGAGTACCAACATTAGATGTTTCAGTAGTTGATTTAACATGTAACTTAGCAAAACCAACAAGTTATGAAGAAATTTGCAAAGCTATGAAAGAAGCAGCAGAAGGAGAAATGAAAGGAATAATTGAATATGTTGATGAAGACGTTGTTTCATCAGACTTCTTAAATGATATTCATACATCAATATTTGATGCAAAAGCAGGAATAGGGTTAACAGATACATTCGTAAAATTAGTTGCTTGGTATGATAATGAATGGGGATATGCTCATAAATTAGTAGACCTAGCTTGCTATATGGCTACAAAAGACGGAAATATGTAATTAATTTAAGGAAGAGTTTTACTTTTCCTTAAAATTTAAAATAGAAAAGAGGTAATAACCATGAATAAAGTAACTATAAAAGATATTGATGTAAATGGAAAAAAAGTATTATTAAGATGTGACTTTAATGTTCCATTAGATGAAAACTTAAATATTACAGATAAAACAAGAATTGTAGCAGCACTTCCTACAATAAAATATTTATTAGAACATAATGCTAAATTAATTTTATGTTCACATTTAGGAAGACCTAAGGGAGAAGTTAAAAAAGAATTTTCTTTAGCACCTGTTGCAAAAGAACTTTCAAAAGAATTAGGAATCGATGTAAAATTAGCAGAAGATGTTACAGGACCAAGTGCAAAAGAATTAACAAGTAATATGAAAGAAGGAGAAGTTGTTCTTCTTGAAAATGTTAGATTTGATCCAAGAGAAGAAAAAAATGATGAATCATTAAGTAAAGAATTTGCTTCTTTAGCAGATATTTATGTAAATGATGCTTTCGGAACATGTCATAGAGCACATTCTTCAACAGCTGGAGTAGCTAGTTTCTTACCATCTGCTTGTGGATTCTTAATTGAAAAAGAATTAAAAGCATTAGGAGATGCTTTAAACAATCCAGTAAGACCATTTGTTGCAATACTAGGTGGAAAGAAAGTATCTGATAAAATAGGTGTTATAGATAGCTTATTAGAAAAAGTAGATACATTATTAATTGGTGGAGGAATGGCATATACATTCTTTAAAGCTCAAGGATATAATGTTGGAAATTCAGTATGCGAATTAGACAAATTAGATTTAGCTTTAAGTTTAATGGAAAAAGCTAAATCAAAAGGTGTAAAAATGCTTTTACCAGTTGATAACAAAGTTGGAAAAGAATTTGATCCAAATACAGAAAGCAAAATTGTTAAATATTCTGAAATACCAGATGATTGGGAAGGTTTTGATATAGGACCTGAAACAATAAAAATGTATACTGAAGAATTAAAAAATGCAAAAACAGTACTTTGGAATGGGCCAGTAGGTTTATTTGAATTTGACCAATTTGCTATAGGAACAAATGCAATTGCTAATTGTTTAGCAAACCTTACAGATTGTACAACAATAATTGGTGGAGGAGATTCAGCAGCAGCAGTTACAAAAGCTGGACTAGCTGATAAAATGTCACACATTTCAACTGGTGGAGGAGCTTCACTAGAATTCATAGAAGGAAAATCTTTACCAGGAATTGAATGTATACAAGATAAATAATAATTGGAATTAAGTAATGTCTGTTAGGCATTACTTAATTAGCCATGCTAAAATATAAAGAGAGGGGGCACTAAATTTTTTATGGAAAAGAAGGAGAAAGAAAAAATGGAAAATTTAGCGTCTGAACAAAAATTTTATACTTATGAGGATTATCTAAAAATAAACGATGGCAATAGATATGAAATTATACATGGTGTATTGTATCTAAAAGACGAATGGGGAGATATGAGAACAAATACAAGTAAAATAGAGAAAGTAAAAATGCTAGCAGCCCCATCTGTACTACATCAAGAAATAGTATTGGAAATTGGAGCACAACTAAAAGAAAAATTAAAAGGTAAAAAATGCAAAACCTTTGTATCTCCAATAGATGTTATTTTAAATGAAGAAAATGTGGTACAACCAGATATTGCGGTCGTTTGCAATGACGATATTATAACTAAAAAAGGCATAAAAGGAGCGCCTAAAGTTGTAATAGAAGTTTTATCAAAGGGTAGTATTAAAAATGATAAAATAGCTAAATACTCATTATACATGGAGTATGGCGTAGAAGAATATATTATAGTAAACCCTATAAATAAAGAAATAATAGAGTGCAAGTTAAATAGTTTTGGATTTTATGATACTAAAAAATTAAATATAACTGATGACATAATTTTGCCAGAATGTACTATATCTTTAAAAGATTTTTATGAACAAAATCCAGAATATCTAAAATGAGTACTGTAACGATGAAAGGAGATTCTTATGAGAAGAAAAGTAATTGCAGGAAACTGGAAAATGAATATGCTTCCAAATGAAGCAATAGAATATATAACTGCATTGGATCCATTAGTAAAAGACAGTAAAAACGATGTAATAATATGTGCACCATATACAGATTTGTTCTATACAATTCTAACAGCACAAGGAACAAATATACATGTAGGAGCACAAAACGTATTTTATAAGGAAACAGGAGCATATACAGGAGAAGTATCACCAAAGATGCTAAAATGCATTAATGTAGAATATGTAATAATAGGACATTCAGAAAGAAGGCAATATTTTAATGAAACAGATGAAATTGTTAATTTGAAATTAAAAGCTTCACTAAATGAAGGTCTAAAACCAATAGTTTGCGTTGGCGAAACATTGGAACAAAGAGAAGTAGGAGAAACAGAAAAAGTAATAACAGACCAAATAGAAAAAGCCCTAAAAGACTTGACACCAGAAGAAGTAAGGAATACAATAGTAGCATATGAACCTATTTGGGCAATAGGAACAGGAAAAACTGCAACAGCAGAAGATGCTAATACAAGTATCAAGCAAATAAGAAATAAAATAAAAGATTTATATGGTGAAAGTATTTCAGAAGAAGTAATAATTCTTTATGGAGGAAGTGTAAAACCAGAAAATGCGAAAGAACTATTCACAATGTCAGATATTGACGGAGGATTAGTTGGAGGAGCAAGTTTAAAAGCAGATACTTTTAGCAAAATTGTTAACTATGACAAATAGACTTCAGGGAAAAGAAAAGGATGGTAAAGATGAGTAAAAAAGTAACAATGCTAATGATATTAGATGGATTTGGAAAAAATCCAAATGCAGAAGGTAATGCAGTAGCTAATGCGAAGAAACCTAATATTGATAAACTAATGATGACTTGTCCTACAGCAGAAGTATATGCAAGTGGACCAAGTGTAGGTCTTCCAGAAGGACAAATGGGAAATTCAGAAGTTGGTCATACTAATATAGGAGCAGGAAGAATTGTATATCAAGAACTAACTAGAATTACAAAATCAATAGAGGACGGAGATTTCTTTAGTATAAAAGAATTTGCAGAGGCTATTGAAAACTGTAAGAAAAATAATTCTAAGCTACATATAATGGGACTTCTATCTGATGGAGGAGTTCATAGTCATCAAAGACATTTATACGGATTACTAGAACTTGCAAAAAGAAAAGACTTCGAAAATGTATATGTGCATTGTTTCCTAGATGGAAGAGATACACTTCCTGCATCAGGAGAAGGATATATACAAAAATTAGAAGAAAAAATGAAAGAAAAAGGAATTGGTAAAATAGCTACTCTTTCAGGAAGATTCTATGCAATGGATAGAGACAAAAGATGGGAAAGAGTAGAGAAATGCTATGATGCATTAGTATACGGAGAAGGAGAAAAATATTCTAGTGCAACAGAAGCGATAGAAAGTTCATATCAAAAAGAAGTATTTGATGAATTTGTTGTTCCATGTATAATTGGAAATGGAGCTAAAATAGAAGATGGCGATTCAGTAATTTTCTATAACTTTAGACCAGATAGAGCAAGAGAAATAACAAGAGCATTAGTAGATTCAGAATTTGATGGATTTGAAACTAAAAAAATGAACTTGTATTTTGTAACAATGACCGAATATGACGCTACAATGCCAAATGTACATGTTGCCTTTAAAACAGAAGATTTAAAAAATACTTATGGAGAGTATGTGAGCAGTAAAGGACTAACTCAACTTAGAATTGCAGAAACAGAAAAATATGCCCATGTAACATTCTTCTTTAATGGTGGAAAAGAAGAACCTTTCAAAGGAGAAGATAGAATTTTAGTTCCATCACCAAAAGTAGAAACATATGATATGAAACCAGAAATGAGCGCTTATGAAGTTACTGAAAAAGTTGTAGATGCAATAAATGCAGAAAAATATGATACAATAATTCTAAACTTTGCAAACCCAGATATGGTTGGACATACAGGAAACTTAGAAGCTGCTGAAAAAGCAATAGAAGCAGTAGATACATGTGTTGGAAAAATAATAGAGGCCTTAAATAAGCATAATGGAGTAGCATTAATTACAGCAGACCATGGAAACGCAGAACAAATGATAGATTATAAAACAGGCGAACCATTTACATCACATACAACAAACCCAGTTCCACTAATTTTATATGGAATGGAAAATGTAAAAATAAAAAATGGTAAACTTGCAGATTTAGCACCAACAATGCTAGATATAATGAACTTGGAAAAACCAGAAGAAATGACAGGAGAAAGTTTACTTGTAAGATAAATTGGAGGTGAGCTTTTTGTCAAAAAAAGAAGTAGAAAAATTATATAAGGAAATACAAGCAGCAATATTTAGACTAATACCAGAAAAATGGGAAAGCCTTTACCTATATGCATCAGTAATAAAAGGCAGAGGAGAAATGTTCTTTTACTATTTTCCAAAAAGAACAATATTAAAGCCAAAACCAATAAACTGTTATGAAGTAGCGGCGAGATTTGGAATAAATGAAGAACAATATAACATTGCTTTAAAAGACTTATATGATAAAATAAAGAGCCTCAATAATTTATCTGTAAGAAAATGGACAAATATAACTATAAGTATAGTGAATTGTCTGTTCTCAATAGAATATAATTATAACAATATACTAAATTCAAAATATACAGATGAACAAAGACATATATATTGGGAATATAAATACTTACATACCCCAATAGAAAGTTTAAGCAAGCAAAATCAAGACTTAATAAGATATTATGAAGACGAAAATGTTATAAAACCATACATATATACAGAAGGAATATATGCAGAAAAAAATGAACATGGAACAATAAAAAATACCGCATCAGAATTGTCAGAAATACAAAAACTTAGACAAGAAGATGAGAGTAATGTAGTTAGAAATCAGATATTAAAATGTTAATATATTAAAATTCTTATACAATCAATTTTAATATAAAATAGAAAAAGATTGTAAATAAATATGCAAGGAGATACAAAAATGAATTATTCAAAAGAACTAGAAGAAATGTGTGTAGTAAAAAAAGGAGTAGACCATGGACCAGCACCAATACCAGAAGAAGGAAAATGGGTTAAAGCAAAAGAAATAAAAGATATTTCTGGATTAACACATGGAATTGGTTGGTGTGCACCACAACAAGGAGCATGTAAATTAACTTTAAATGTAAAAGATGGAATAATCCAAGAAGCATTAGTAGAAACAATTGGATGTTCTGGAATGACTCATTCAGCAGCTATGGCTGGAGAAATATTAACAGGAAAAACAATATTAGAAGCATTAAATACAGACTTAGTATGTGATGCCATAAATACAGCAATGAGAGAATTATTCTTGCAAATAGTATATGGAAGAACACAAACAGCTTTCTCAGAAGGCGGACTTCCAGTAGGAGCAGGATTAGAAGATCTAGGAAAAGGTCATACATCACAAGTAGGAACAATATATTCAAGCACATTAAAAGGACCAAGATATTTACAATTAACAGAAGGATACATAGTAGAACTTGGACTAGATAAAGATGACCAAATAATTGGATATAAATATGTACATATGGGAAAAATGATGGATAACATCAAAAAAGGAATGGACCCAATGGAAGCAATAGAAAAAGCTTCAGGAACATATGGAAGATTTGATGAAGCGGTTAAGAAAATAGACCCAAGAAAAGAATAATTTTTAATTAGGGACGGACCTTAATCAAAAATAATATTAATAAAAATTGTAAAAAATGCTAAATAGGAGGAAAGAATAATTATGGCAGTAACATTTGAAAGTTATGAAAGAAGAATAAATCAAATAAAACCAGTAATGGAAAAATACGGAATTAAAGATTTTGAAGATGCATTACAAATATGCAAAGACAAAGGATTTAATCCTTATGATATAGTAAAAGGTGTTCAACCAATTTGTTTTGAAAATGCATGTTGGGCATATACATTAGGAGCTGCAATAGCTATAAAAAAAGGATGCAAAAAAGCAGCAGATGCAGCAAAAGCAATAGGAGAAGGGCTTCAAGCATTCTGTATACCAGGTTCAGTTGCAGATGATAGAAAAGTTGGACTAGGACATGGAAATTTAGCATCTATGCTACTTTCTGAAGATACAAAATGCTTTGCATTTTTAGCTGGACATGAAAGTTTTGCAGCAGCAGAAGGGGCTATTGGTATAGCAAAATCTGCAAACAAAGTAAGAAAAGAACCATTGAGAGTAATATTAAATGGTTTAGGAAAAGATGCTGCACAAGTAATTTCAAGAATTAATGGATTTACATATGTAAAAACAGATTTTGATTACTTTACAGGAAAAGTAAATGTAGTAGAAGAAATAGCATATTCAGATGGAGAAAGAAGCAAAGTTAAATGCTATGGTGCAAACGATGTTAGAGAAGGTGTTGCAATAATGTGGTTTGAAGATGTAGATATTTCCATTACAGGAAACTCAACAAACCCAACAAGATTCCAACATCCAGTTGCAGGAACATATAAGAAAGAAAGACTAGAAGCAGGAAAGAAATATTTCTCAGTAGCTTCAGGTGGTGGAACAGGAAGAACACTTCACCCAGATAATATGGCAGCAGGCCCAGCATCTTATGGTATGACAGATACGATGGGAAGAATGCATTCAGATGCACAATTTGCAGGATCTTCATCAGTTCCAGCACACGTTGAAATGATGGGACTTATCGGAATGGGTAACAACCCAATGGTTGGAGCTTCAGTTGCAGTAGCTGTTGCTTGTGAGGAAGCTATGAAATAGTTTGTAAAACTTGAAAATACTGATATATCAACATTTATAAAACTACTAAGAACATAGAAAAACATACAAAAACAAGGACGTAAGACACAAGTAAGACACAGATAAGACACAGACGTAAGACACAAAATAAGGGCCGTAAAAAGCTCTTATTTTTGTATCATTTCTATTTCTTTTTTTAAATCTTCTAATTCCCTATGAGTATAAATTCTTTCTGCATCAGTTTTTAGACCATCCTTAAAGTATCCTTATTCTAAATTAATATCTTCATATTATGACAAAAATTATAAAATTTATGACTTATCATCTCAAAAGTATAATTTATTGAAAGAATAACTAAATAAAAATATTAAATTTAATAAAAAGTAATTCTAACACTATTTTATGTATATAAAAAAGATATAAATTATATAAAAGCAATTGTAGAAAATGTCAAAAAGGGTTACTTCTTGTAGTTCTATAACTTGTTTATTTATCTTTTGAAAATAAAATTTTATCGAAATAATAAGCAATAAAAAAACTCATACTCAAATTTTAGTACTGATATTTCAATAAAAAATTATATTGCAATTTTGATTATGATGCCATATAATATATATGAAAAAGGAAGGAGGTACAGTTATGGAAAAAAATAATATTGTTTATGATTCTTATTATTTGGTAAGTTTATTTAATAATGAAAAGAAAGATATTACTCAATTGCAAATACAAAAATTAATGTATTTCTTTGAAGCTTACTATATGAATGTAAAAAATACAAATGAACCATTGTATGAGTGTAATTTTAATGCATGGATGTTTGGACCAGTTGCTATACCTCTTTATAAGGAATATAAAAATTTTGGGGAATTTAATATTATACTTGATGAAAGTAAAAGAAAAATAGGCAAAGAAATAGCAAAAGGCAAGAGGATGATGCTTGATGAAATATATAGAACTTTTGGTAAGCTTGAACCTAGCAAATTAGTAGAAATAACGCATTTGTCTGATTCACCATGGTATGATGTATGGATGAAAAATGGAAAACGTGTTGTATATGGTTCTGGAAGTTATATAGATAAAAATAAAACTAAGGAATGGTTTAAAAAACATTTTATCAATGAAAAATGAAATAAATATTCCCCAAAATATAGTTAAAAATAAAGAACCTAATTTATTAGATATTAATGAAAATTTAACTAATCAACTTGAAGAAATAATGGAAATTCAAATTTATGAAATAAATGAAAATAATGTTAGAAAAGTGACTAATATTTTATATAAAACTGATTCTCTTATAACGGAATGTCATACTTTAAAATTATTTAATACTAATAGAAGTAGTAAATTCGCTAGACTTACATATGAATACCAAAAATTAAATTCAAGGTATGAGTTATATTTACTGAAAAAGCAGGAACAGCATGTAGAACAAAAATACAATGACATTATTGAAAAACAAAATAAATTATCTAACCAAACAGATAATTTAGTGTACAATATTTTAGGATTTATAGCTTCTTTTAGTATAGTTTCAGCTGCTGTAACTGCTATTGATAAAATAGATGGAATTAATAATATTATGTTATTTATGACCTTTTGTGCATTTATTTTATTAACGACTTTAATAGGATTAAATAATTTTTATAAGAATGATAATAAATCAAAAAATATATTAAAAAATAACTATTTTTTATGGTGGGCACTATTAATAATCATATTATTAATATCTGGATATAATGGCATAAAATATATAAAAGAAAATCAGCAACAGATATTCGAGTCAATTGGAAAGGGTATAGCAACATATCAACAAGAAAATGGAGAATAGAAGGTACAGATGTGTTATGAAAAGGAAAATATAATGAAATCATTTACAAATAGTAAAATTAAATGATAGAATATTGTAAAAAAGTTAAGGAGAGAACTAATGAAAAACGCTGAAAGCCTTGGGGCTGTATATATATATATATATATATCATAGGATTTAACAAGATAAGCTTATATAAACATAGAAAAACTATGCTTTTTAGACGAATCTAAAAGGCGTAGTTTTATTTGCATGGAATAAAAATGATTATAGCATATGTATTACATATGAAAATAAATTTAGGAGGATAAAACAAATGAAACAAAAAATAATAAGAAAAATGAAAAAAGAAATAAAGCGGAATAAGCTTGATAGCATTAGTAGTGACCATAATAGTACTATTAATATTAGCAGCAGTAGCAATAAACTTAACAATAGGAGAAAATGGAACATTTACAAGGGTGCAAGATGCAACAGAAAAATGGCAAGGAGCAGAAGTAAATGAGCAAGACGAAATGAATAAGGCAGTAAACTTTATAGATGACTACATGAATGGAAAAAATCAAGGAGGATCAAGTGGAGATTATAATACAGGCACAACAGTAGTTGAAGCCAAAAAACAAAATAAGTCATTTGAAAAAGATACAACAATAAAAGATGACTTGCAAAACGATGTGAGAATACCAGGAGGATTTCATATAGCAGAAGATTCAGCAACAAAAGTAGAAGATGGAATAGTAATCGAAGACGATATAGGAAACCAATTTGTGTGGATACCAGCCAAAACAGGAACAGGAACAATAATTCATACAACAGCTGGGGATAAAACAATAGTATATAAAAGAACATCATTTGATGGAAAAAATATAACATCTACTTATATGGGCAGGTTCTTATTTTTGTATAATGTAAAAACAATAAGATTACTATTCATCGGAATTTTCAGTATATCATTGCAAATTTACAAATTATTCACATAAAATAATAGTAATTTAACTAGATTTATGATATACTATTAATAAATTTTTAAGGAAAGGAGTTATAAAATATGGCAAATGTAAAACAGCGAATGCTAGACATTGTTAATTCTCTACCAGATGATTATTTCGATGGGTTAAAACCAACAGAAATGGTATTTAAACTTATGTTTGAATATATAGACCGATATGGAGAAGATGAAACAACTATCATTCCAGGTACAAACAAGCATTTAAATAGAGAAACTTTAAAGGAAATGCTTGAAAGTAAAAATCCAAAAAAAGGAGGTTGATATAAATGGATTTTATGAAAAAAACTTTAAATCAAGTTAATGTACATGAAAATACTCTATATAATATTATTTATGACTTATTTTTCATTGCAAAACTTCAAGAAAGTGAAGATAATATTAAAAATGGTAAAACTTGTACATTAGAAGAATTAAAACAACATATTACTGAATTGGAGGAAAAATATGCAAATAATAATATCGGATGATGTAAGGTCTGCAATTACAGATATATTTGACTATTCATATAATATTTCAGCAAATTATGCGAGTAAAATAGTTAATAAAATATATGATACAATTTATGATTTACAAAATTCACCTTATATTGGCAGATATGTCCCCGAAATTTCGGACAAGCAGTATCGAGAACGAATTTGTGAAAAATATAGAATTATATATTATGTTTCAGAAACAAATAATACAATTTACGTTAGATATATATTTTGCTCAAGGCAAAATCCTAATTTATTTTTTAAGGTTCATGAGAAAGAACTATTTTATTTTTTGAATCATTTATTTAATTAAATTCTTTTTGGATATATTCCAGCCCATCCCATATGAATTGTAACACAAAGATAACGCAAGTGTAAGAAATTGAACAAAAGTTATGTATACTAATTTGACTGGCTAAGTATAATGGTAATAACGATTAACGATATCATGGCTTGTTCAAATTTGACATTTTATAATAAACATGCTAAAATAATCTCATATTTAAGAGTTTACCTAGAGCTATGCTCGAGCGGTAAAGAGTAGAAAAAACTACTTACACTGAAAATAAGATAAAGTCTTATTAAGGAGTCTTAAAGATTTCTTAGTAAGGCTTTTAGTTTTAATAAGGGGGAATAAGATATGGAATATTTTAAGAAGTTAGTAGGTGAAAGGATTTATTTATCACCTAAAAGTGCATCAGAAGAAGAAATAGAAAAATTTACAGAATGGTTAAATGATTTTGAAACAACTGATTATACTGGTAGAAGTGCACAAACTATGAATGTTAGAAAAGAAAAAGAGTATATGGAAAACAATTATAAAAATGATTCAAGTTTTGCAATAGTAACGATTAATGAAGATAAATTAATAGGAACAGTTTCATTAGAAAAAGTAGATAATATAAATAGAACAGCAACTTTAGGAATATTTATAGGAGACAAAGAATATAGAAGTAAAGGGTATGGAACAGAGGCAATAAGGTTAATATTAGATTTTGGATTCAATTATATGAATCTAAATAATATTGATTTGCAAGTTATGTCTTTTAATGAAAGAGCGATAAAATGCTATGAAAAATGTGGCTTTAAAGAGTATGGGAGAAGAAAACAATCTGTTTTCATAAATGGAAAATATTATGACAAAATTTACATGGAAGTATTAGTGGAAAACTTTAATGAGAGTTATATAAAAAATAAAAATATATAATAAATTTATAACAAGATTTTTGTTGAACAATAAAAAAGCCTATGATATAATCAAATAAAAAAGAGGTAAGCTATGGAAAATAAAGAATTAGTAAAAAGATATTTTAATCTTTTAGAAAAAGTAAGTGATTACTATGAAAAGCATATAAGATTAAAAAACGAAATACTAGAAAAAATATGGAAAAATCCATCATTTGAACATAAGCAATGATGAAATGATAAACTCTCTTATAGATATAGAAACACAGTATAGTAATAGATTAATAAGATTAGAAATAGATTATTTTAATATAGACACTAGAAAATTAGATGAAGAATTATCTTATGACTTAGATAATGAAAAAACATTAAACAAAATATTAGAAGATGAAAATGCAAGTGATGAAATAAAGGATTGTATAAAAATATATAGAGAAGCGGCAGATTTAAGTCATGAGTTATATAAACTAGAAAAAATAGAGGAGTAGTTATGAAAAAAATAAAAAGTATATTAATAATGCTAATATGTATAATGCTATTTTTTTCTTTATTATCTGTTTCAAAAGCAGCAAATTCAGATTTATACTTAAATAATTTGAATTTTTATGTTCAAATTAATGAAGATGGCTCCATGGATGTAACTGAAACTTGGAATATAGATATAGAAGATACAAATACATTATTTAAAACTTTTAAAAAAGACAATTCAAAATATTTAGAAATTACAGATGGTAAAGTAAGTAGAATTTCATCAAGTGGAACAGAAATACAATTGCAAGATAGCAATGTATATTCTTATCATGTTCCGAAAGATGAATATTATTTCTTAGATATGGGAAGTAATTATGAAGTGGCTTGGGGAACTGGATATGAAAGCTCAAGTGGAGAAGAAACATATAAAATTAGCTATCATGTAGAAGATGTTATAGCTAAATATAATGACTGTAGTGAAATGTATTGGCAATTTGTTGGTGAAGACTTCGAAATACCTGCTAAAAGTATAACTGGTACAATAAAATTACCAAAAGCAGCAGAAAATAAAGAAGATTTAAGAGTTTGGGGACATACTCCTGATTTTAATGGTACTATTTATGCTACATCAAATGACACAGTAGAGTTTGAAATAAATAATAATAAAGCAGAAAAAATGGTGGAAGTAAGAATTGCAATGCCATCAAATATTATCGATGAATCTTCAAGACAATATAATACAAATGCATTAGAAAACATTATACAAGAAGAAACTGGATGGGCAAATGATGCAAATAGTGCAAGAATAGGAAAATTAATAATATCAGCTATAATATGTTTAGTAATATTTGGAGTATTAACATACTTTTTAATAAAAAATTTACTAACAATTAAAAATACAAAAAAAGTTGTTCCTACTACACACTATGATTATTATAGAGATATTCCAAGAAAAGATGCTACACCTGCAGAAGCAGTTTATATTATAGAAAATAAATATAATGGGTTTGATGCATCAGACATTGGAAGAGTATTTTCGTCAACTTTGTTAAATTTATCATTAAAAAAAGCTATAAAAATAGAACAAACAGTTAACGAAAAAGGAAAAGAGGACAGTAATATAATTTTATTGGTAAATAATGCAGAGCTTGTAACTAAAGAAAAAGACGAAATAATTGTATTTGGATTTCTGAGAAATGCTTGTATGAATAAAAACAATGGTATATTTGGCAATAATAGTTCTAATAACTTAAATTCAAATAATACCTTTGAAAATACAATAACAATGAAAGAATTGAAAAAATATATAGAATCAAATACTTCACGAGTATTAACATTAAAGTCTGCATTAGATTCAAATATAAAGAAAGAATTATTAGAAAAAAAGCTATTAGATAATAATGGAATAAAGAAAAGAAACAAATTAATATCAAATAGTATAATTTGGTTTTTCATAATATTCTTTGGATATGTCTTTTTAGATTATCAGCAAGTAATCACAGAAAGTATAAAGAGTATAGGAATACCATGGTATGTAATTGTTATTATGATAATATTAGTAATAATAGACTTAATTACAGGTAGTATCGCAAAAAACAAAATTAGTGTATATACTCAAGAAGGAGTAGATGAACAAGATAAATGGGAAGCATTTAAAAAATATATGGAAGATTTTTCGTTGCTTAAAGAAAAAGACATACCAGATTTAGTATTATGGGAAAAATTCTTAGTTTATGCTACTGCCTTTGGAATATCAGAAAAAGTAATAAAAGGGCTTAAAGTAGTATATCCTGATTACGATAATTTGGATTATTCAATATATCCAAATATGTATATTTTTATGCATATGGACTTTGCAAGAAGCTTTAATTCTGTAAGCAATTCAATGTCATCAACATTCTCGTCAGGCTCTGGCGGAGGCGGTGGATTCTCCGGTGGAGGTGGACGGCGGCGGAGGCCGGCGGTGGTGGAGGAGGAAGATAAGCCTCCTCTATTACAGTTAGTGTAAAATTTATGTGGGCAAAATAAAAAAATTGCCTACATTTACTTGACACATACTCTATTACATTAAAATTAAAAAAACTATTGTGAAATTGACATAACGATGATATAATATATACATTATGAAAGTACATTTTTTTACATTAGGTTGCAAAGTAAATATATATGAAACTGGAGCAATGGAAGAGCAATTTTTGAAACATGGATACGAGTTAACTGAAGGAATCGCAGATATCTATGTTATAAATACATGTAGTGTTACTAACATTGCAGAAAGAAAATCCAGACAAATGTTAAGAAGAGCCAAGGAGTTAAACCCAAAGGCTATTATTGTCGCGTGTGGATGTTATGCACAAGTAGCAAGTAGTGAAATTGCAAATATTCCAGAAGTAGATATAATTATAGGAAATAATGAAAAAACAAACATTGTAAATATAATAGAAGATTATAAAAAGAATAAAGAAAGAGAAGCTTTAATTGGTGATGTAATGCATCAAAACGACTTTGTGGATTTTGGAATAACAACATATACAGAATTAAATAGAGCAGTTATAAAAGTGCAAGATGGTTGTGATAGATTTTGCTCATATTGTATAATTCCATATGCTAGGGGAAAAGTAAGAAGCAGAGTTCCTGAAAATATACTAGAAGAAATAAAGAAAATTGCGCAAAAAGGAATTAAAGAAGTTGTAATAACAGGAATACACTTAGCCTCTTATGGAAAAGACTTTAAAAATGAAGAAGTAAAAGAATACAGAAAAAAATATGGTTATGATGAGCAATATGATGAATTCAATCCAAAAGATGATTTACAATCAGGAGGATTTAGATTAATTGAACTACTAGAGCAAATTAATAAAATAGATGGAATTGAAAGAATAAGATTAGGCTCATTAGAACCAAAACTAATAACAGAAAATTTCATACATAGACTTACTAAAATAGAAAAGATATGTCCACATTTTCATTTATCACTTCAAAGTGGATGTGATAAAACTCTAAAAAATATGAATAGAAGATATACAACTGCGGAATTTAGGAGTTCAATTAATTTGATAAGAAAATATTATAAAGATGTATCACTTACAACAGACATAATAGTAGGATTTCCAGGAGAAACCGATAATGATTTCGAAGAAACATATAAATTCTTAACAGAAATTAAGTTTTATAAAATGCACATTTTTAAGTATTCTCCTAAAAAAGGCACAGTGGCAGCAAAAATGCCTAATCAAATAGATGGCAAAATAAAAGAAGAAAGAAGTAAAAAACTTATTGAATTATCTGATAAAAACGAGGAAGAATATAACAGAGAAACTATAGGAAAGACAGTAAATGTTCTTTTTGAAGAAAAAGTTGGAGAATATTATAAGGGTCACACAACAAATTATATAACTGTAAATGCTAAATCAGAAAAAAACGTAATTGATAAAATAAAAGAAGTAAAAATAGAAGATACATACAAAAAAATAGAAACATTAGGAAAAATTATAAATTAATATTTTACAAATAAACAATATGTGGTATAATAATGCCGAAAATATGGAAAAATAAAACAAAATAAAGGAATGATAAAATGAAAGCAATAGAAATAAGAAATAAATATTTAAAATTTTTTGAAAAACATAGACATAAAGTAATACCAAGTAGTCCATTAATACCAGAAAATGACCCATCTGTATTATTTACAACAGCTGGAATGCAACCATTAGTTCCATATCTTCTAGGACAAAAACATCCAGAAGGAACAAGGCTTACAGATTATCAAAAATGTGTTAGAACAAACGATATAGATGAAGTAGGTGACAATAGACATTTAACATTTTTCGAAATGCTAGGAAATTGGTCATTAGGGGATTACTTCAAAGAAGAGTCAATTCAAATGAGCTATGATTTTTTAACTACAGAATTGGGAATTCCTGCTGAAAAAATATATGTTACATGTTTTGCAGGAGATGAAGATTGCCCAAGAGATGAACTTACTGCTTCATGCTGGGAAAAAGCAGGTATTTCAAAAGATAGAATATATTTCTATGGAAAAGAAGATAATTGGTGGATTGCAGGAGAAGAGGGACCATGTGGACCAGATACAGAAATGTTTTATGATACAGGAAAGCCAAAATGTTCACCTGATTGTCAGCCATCTTGTGATTGCGGAAAATATGTAGAAATATGGAATAATGTTTTTATGGAATATTATAAAAAAGATGGTAAATATACTAAACTTATACAAAAAAATGTAGATACAGGACTTGGGCTAGAAAGAATGACTATGCTTCTTCAAGGAAAAGAAACACCTTTTGATACAGAATTATTTAAGGGGGTAATGGACAAACTAAAAGAACTAGCAAAAGTAGATGACATAGCAAGTATAAGAATTGTGGCAGAACATATGCGTTCAAGTATGATGATAATAGCAGATGGAGGAAGACCATCAAATATAGATAGAGGTTATATTTTAAGAAGATTAATACGTAGAATGACAAGACATTTAAATAAATTACAAATTGACTTAAATGAACTTCCAAACCTACTAGACTTAAATATAGATATTTTGAAAAAAATGTATCCAGAATTAAATGAGCATAGACAAGAAATAAAAGAAGTTATTACTACAGAAAAAGACAAATTCATGAAAACTTTAAATAATGGCGAAAGAGAATTTAATAAGGTAATAAATAGACTAAAATCTCAAGGAATAAATAAAATTGATGGAAAAACAATATTTAACTTATATGAAACTTATGGATTCCCACCAGAGGTTACAAAGGATTTAGCAACAGAAAATGGATTTAGTGTAGACCTAAGTGAAGTAGATAAATTATTTAAAGAACATCAAGAAAAATCAAGAATGGGAAGTGACCAAAAATTTAAAGGGGGATTAGCAGAGCAAAATGATAAAACAATAGCTTATCATACAGCAACACACCTTTTAAATGCTGCACTTAAAAAAGTTGTAGGTGAAAATTCACATCAAAGAGGTTCAAACATTACTGTAGAAAGAATGAGATTTGACTTTAATTGTGACCATAAATTGACTGATGAAGAAAAACAAAAAGTTGAAGAAATAGTAAATGAATGGATAAAAGAAGATTTACCTGTTACAGTTGAAACAATGAAAAAAGAGGATGCATTAAAATCTGGAGCAGAATGTATGTTTATTGAAAAATATCCAGATGAAGTAACGGTTTATACAATAGGAAATGTTTCAAAAGAACTTTGTGGAGGACCCCATGTAAAACATACTGGAGAATTAGGACATTTTAAAATAGTAAAAGAGGAAGCAAGCTCACAAGGTGTAAGAAGAATAAAAGCTATATTGGAGGATAAATGAATGGAAGATTGTGTATTTTGTAAAATCATAAAAGGAGAAATACCTTCAAAAAAAGTATATGAAGATGATGAGATATTAGCTTTCTATGACATAAACCCAATAGCTAAAATACATGTATTAGTCATACCAAAAGTTCATATAGAAAGTCTTTTAGAACTTAAAGAAGAACACAAAGATTTATTATTTAATATATTTGAAAAAATAAATAAAGTCGCAGAAATGGTAGGTGTAGATAAGACAGGATTTAGAGTTATATCAAATGTTGGCAAAGATGCAGGACAAGCTGTAAAACACTTACACTTTCATATCTTAGGAGGAGAAACACTTCCTACAAGATAAAACTTAAGAAAAAGCTAGATTAATTAATAATATTATGTTATAATATATATGGTTAATTAATAAAAATGGAAAGGAAACATTATGATAGATAAAAGATATAATAAAGTTTTAACTGTAATTTTAGTAATAGTAATCATAGTTATATTTACTTTATTGGGTTTTTGGGGATATGATACAATAAGAAGATATTTTCAAGAACAGGATATAGATACAGCTCTTAATGAGTTTAATAATAGCATTATAATTGGAGGTGGAGGAAATACCATCATTCAAAATACTACTAATGAATCATTCAATTTTACAATAGCAGGAAATGAAGTCGCAAATAATGGGGATTCAGGAAATAAAGTAGTAACATACAAAGGATTTACAGTAATGGGAACAATAGAAATACCGGCAATAGATTTGGAGTATCCAATATTAGAAAGAGCTACAAAAACTTCGCTTGAAGCATCAGTTGGTATTTTAACAGGACCAGGATTAAATAAAGTAGGAAATACTGTAATAGTAGGACATAATTATAGAAATGGTACATTTTTCTCAAGAAATAAAGAGTTGAAAAATGATGATGTAATATATATAACAGATACAAGTGGAAACAAAGTAAAATATAAAATATATAATATATATAATACTTCAGCAGATGATGCAGATTATATAACAAGAGATACTGCAGGACAAAGAGAAATTTCATTATCAACTTGTACAGATGACTCAAGGTATAGATTAATAATATGGGCAAGAGAAGATGTATAATAAGAAATTGATAAAAAAAGTAAAAATAAGGTTGACAATATTACAAAAATGGGGTAGAATAGATATTGTTGTATAAACAAATGGTGGATTTAGCGTAGTTGGTTAACGCGCCAGTTTGTGGCACTGGAGACCATGGGTTCGAGTCCCATATTCCACCCCATTTAATTAAACACATTGGGCTGTAGCCAAGCGGTAAGGCACATGACTTTGACTCATGCATGCGCTAGTTCGAATCTAGCCAGCCCAACCATTATTTTATTTAGTATTTTTTTTATTACTGTTAATTCAAATTACAAATTTAAATTATCAAAATTATTTATGTACTATCTAATTTTTCATTAGAAATTATCCAAACAATCATATTAAATACCAATCAATATAACAAAAATTTTATTTATATATTTGGAATACATTAATTATAAGCATAGAATAACTTGATAAATTTTAATATCCAAAATTATATTAGTAAAATATAAAACGAAATAAAAATAGTATAAAATAATAAGTTAATGGAATATTATAAAACGAGGGGGAAATGAATATGAAAACAAATATGGAAGAATTAAAAAATAATGCTCATGAATTAGTTAAAATAGCTAAAAAAAGAGGATTAATAAAGTCACATAAAGAAGCTTTCAAAGAATTTCCTGTAGAAGAAGAAAATCATAAAGGAAAGAAAGAATATTATGCTATAAAATAAATATAAAAAGGGGATGACCTATTAAATGAAGAAGTATGAGATTGGTGACATCGTATGGGTAAAAGAATTAAATGACAAAAATGAAGAAAGAGTAAATAATCATTTATTTGTGGTAATTGACGATGATGGAAAAATAGTGCCAATGGAATATTTTGGATTTGTTGTCTCGTCGAATCTAAGTAAAAGTAAAACAAATTCTAAATTTAGATATAACGAACCAATAAGTAAAAACGAAAAAAATAAATTAAATAGTGATAGTATTGTGAAATGCGACCAACTTTTTAATATACCAAAGTATAATATTAATTACAAGATTGGAACTGTTGACACAGAAGACCTAATGAGATTTTTACAAGCTTATAATAATTATTTAAATGAGAAAAAGGACTAGAAATAGTTCTTTTTTCTTTTTATATTATACAAATGGCATATGGAATTTGTTGCATTAAGAGCATTAGTACATTAAAAAATGATTATTCCTTATTATCTAAAGCATATCTGATACAACTTATGATTAATGAATTCATACTAACATTATTTTCTTTGGCTGTTTTAGATATTTCTTCGTACATTTCTGGTGTCACTCTAATTGGAATTCTTATATTAACATTTTTTTGCTTTTCAATTTTAAATTTTTTTATTTCTGACAAAATAATCACCTCATAATTCTAAAATAAATTTATATTTACATTTTATCTAAAAAAAATGTCAAATAATATTGCCAAAAAGTGACGCCATAATATATAATACTCATGGAGGTGTATTTTTATGCAATGTAGTATATGTAAAAAAGAATGCTGGGATAGCGAATCAAAAGATGGAATTCATTGGATATGGTTGTCAAAACGGATTAGTTATTGCATTAATACTATTATGCATTATTTTTCTTAATACATTCCCATTTTCAACAAGTATAGTATGTATTTTAATTGCAATACAAAGTTGCTATATCATATGGCTAATTATGAGAACAATTGGTGAGAGTATTCAATTACTTGAAGAAATTAAAAGGAAGTTATAGTGAATAAATATGTAAAGGAGGGAAAAGTATATGTATTGTACTAATTGTGGAAAAGAAATCGACGAAAGTTCAAATTTTTGCGTTAATTGCGGAAAAGTTGTTAAAGAAGAAAATTATAATATAAATAACAAAAAACGAGGCAAGAAGAACAATATTATTATACGTTGGGTATTGTTTGCTTTTTTTATAATATATGGAATTGGGGCTTTATCATTTAGTTATGGAGGATTACTAATATTATTAGCAGGATTTATAATAAGTCCATTATTAGATGTATTAGAGAAAATGAAAATAAACTTAATAATACGAATCATAATTGTTGTTATACTTACTTTAATTGGTTTTTATATTTCAGGAATGTCACCTAAATATAAAGAATATGAAAATAATATGCAAATAAACGAACGGATTGCTCAGGAAGAAAAAGAGTCTGAAACAAAGATGAAAGAGGAAGAAAAAGCTAAAAAAGAACAAGAAAAAGAAGAGGCAGAGAAACAAAAAGAAAAGGAGAAAGTAGAAGAAGAAGAACAAAAAGAAAGGGAAAAGATAGAAGCAAAGGAAAAATTAGAACAAGAGAAGAAACAACAAATGCAAGATTATAAATCTAATTGTCAAAGTTTGAATTATGATGAAATAGCTAGAAATCCTGAAAATTACAAATATAAAAATGTGACATTTACAGGTGAAGTAATACAAGTACAAGAAGGTTTTTGGGATGGTGTAACATTATTAATAAATGTGACAAAAGGAGAATATGGTTTTTATGAGGATACTATATATTGTACTTATACGTATTCAGAAGGTGAAGATAAAATTTTAGAAGGAGATATCATTAAAATCTATGGAGAGTGCCAAGGTGATACGAGTTATTTAAGTGTATTAGGACAGAAGATAACCGTTCCAAAAGTAGAAGTTAAATATGTAGAATTACAAAGGAATTAAGAAAAAAGAATTTTTATATGAGAAAAGAGGGTGTCTTAATTTAAGGTACCCTCTATGTTTTATGAATTCTAAGATTAATAGCTAGCTATTAGCAGCATCCTCTGTTGTTTCCGCCACAGCAGCAGCATATTAATATTAAGAATATAATTAAGAAGCAGCAGTTGTTATCATTTCCAAATCCGCATCCGCATCCACATTTGTCTGGCATAAAAAATCCTCCTTTCCAAAATACTACTTTATGAGTAGCTTAATTTACTAGCAACCGCAGTTGTTGTCGCTTCCGCATCCACATCCGCAGTTATTTCCACCGCAGCATCCGCAAAGTAATAAGATCAATACTATGAACCATAATATTTCTCCGTTACATCCTCTCATACGATACCTCCCTCATAAAGAATTTAACTTCTTTTGTATATTATATACTATTCATAATCAAATAAAGTGTTACAATTCTTAGAGTAGATATTAATCAATTTAAAATGTATTATTATACTGTTGCAATTCACAGCAGGTATAAAATGATTTAAAATTGTATATTCAAAGATTTTTTGTTTCTTGCTGTCGGACGTAAAGTCCTTCAAACTGCGCGAAACTGCAAAATCTTGAATATACAATTATATGAATTTTGTAAAAGGCTGTGAATAGTAACATTATACTAAGAATTGTAACAATAAATTGATTATGAATACTGTACAAAAATATTTACTAATGATATAATTCATATACAAATAAGAGAAAGAAATATAAGGAGAAAGAAATGGGAAAAATAGTTTTATTAGATGATTTAACTATAAACCAAATAGCAGCTGGTGAAGTTATAGAAAGACCAGCATCAGTTGTAAAAGAATTGGTTGAAAATTCAATAGATGCAGGAGCAAGAAATATAACAGTTGAAATAAAAAATGGAGGAATATCATACATAAGAATTACAGATGATGGTAGTGGAATAATGCCAGATGATATGGAAATAGCATTTGAAAGACATGCAACAAGTAAAATAAGAAGAGCAGAAGACCTAGATACAGTAAAATCTATGGGGTTCAGAGGAGAAGCATTAGCAAGTATTGCAGCAATAGCAAAAGTAGAATTGGTTTCAAAAACAGAAAAAAATGATATTGGTTATAAAATAGAAGTAGAAGGTGGAGATATACTAGATAAGCATGAAGAAGGATGCCCAAAAGGAACTAGCATAACAGTAAGAGAATTATTTTATAACACGCCTGTTAGATATAAATTTTTAAAGAAAGATTTTACAGAATCAGGGTATATAGAGGACATGATAACAAGAATAGCATTAGCAAACCCAAATGTAGCAATAAAGCTTATAAATACAGGAAAAATAGCTTTGCAAACTACAGGTGGTGGTAAATTAGAAGATGTTATATATAATATATTTGGAAAAGAAATAGCTCAAAATTTATTGCCTGTAGATTACGAATATGAAGATATGAAAGTAACAGGAGTAATTGGAAAACCTTCAATATCTCGTTCAAATAGGTCAAATCAATTATTTTTTGTTAATAAAAGATTTATAAAAGATAAAACACTTACAAGTGCAGCAGAACAAGGATTTAAGGGATTAGTTACAGTTGGAAAACACGGATTTTTAGTGCTTAATATAGAAATGGATCCTAAAAAGGTAGATGTAAATGTTCATCCAACAAAATTAGAAGTAAGATTTCAAGAAGAAGGAAAAATATTTAAAGCTGTGTATAATTCAATAAAACAAGCTTTGCTTCAATTTGATTTAGTTCCAGAAACTGAAAAAACATACAAAGAAGAAACACCAAATGACATATTGAAAAATATAAATTCTGGAGCAAATACAAATTTATTTAGTAATAAAGTAGTAACAAATCCATGGCAAATAAATAAAGTAGAAGAAAAGAAAGAAGAAAAAAGTGTACCAGAATTTAAAGAATTTAAAAGTACAGTTAGTTCATTAGACCCAGAGACAAGAAGAAGATTTATAGATGAGCTAACACAAACCAAAACACCAGAAGAGATTGGCAAAAAGCTAGCAGATATAACAAAGGCATCTTTTATGAAACAAGAAGAGGCACCAAAGCTAGAAGTTCAAAATGAAATAGAAATTAATATGGACTCTCAAAGTAAAGAAATAAATAATGTGGAAAATGAAAAAGAAATCCAAGAAGAGCCTGAAAGAGTAGAAGAAATAAATGAAAATTCTGAGAAAAAAGAAGAAAAAGTTGAAGAACCAGTAAAAGAAGAAACAACAGAAATCAAAAATGAAAATGTAGAAGAACAACCAAAAGATGTAAATTATGAAAAGTCTCAGGAAAAAGAAGAATCTTTTGAAGAAATGTATAAAAGATTATTTGGAAGAGATATTTCAGAAGCTAAAAAAGAATATCAAGAAAAAATGGCAGAAGAAGAGGCAAAATACCCAATTACTCCAATAACAGGAAATGAAATTTCTATGTTTGAGAAAGAAGGAATTGACAATAATCCAAAATATAAATTTATAGGAATTGCCTTTAAAACATACATAATACTAACAATGGGAGATGAACTATATATATTAGACCAACATGCAGCTCACGAAAGAATTATGTATGAAAAAGTAAAAGCAAATTATTATAGTGAAGGAGAGAAAGATTCACAACTTATGCTTTTACCAGACATAATTAATTTGTCTACAAGAGAAATGGGGATTTTCAGAGATAATAAAGAATTATTTAATAAAGCAGGATTTGTAGTAGATGAATTTGGGGATAATACTGTAAAATTAACTGGTGTACCGGAATTTTGCCTAGATTTTGATACTAAGGAAATATTCTTAGAAACGCTTGATGAAATAAATACAGTAGCAAGAACAGCAAAGCAAGAATTAGAAAATAAATTTTTAGCAACAGTGGCTTGTAAAGCAGCAGTAAAAGCACATATGGCTTTAACTAAAGAAGAAGTAGAGAGCTTAATGGACCAATTATTAAGGTTGCCAAATCCTTTTACTTGCCCACATGGAAGACCAACAGTAATAAAAATGTCTAAAACAGATATAGAAAAAAGATTTTCAAGAAGGTAGGAAAAAATGGAAGTAGTAACAATAAGTTTTATAATAATTTTAAATTTAGTAGCTATTATGATTTTTTATAAATCTTTAGGAAAAATAGAAACTAAAAATAAAATTGTTATTAGCGCTATAGGAATTTTACTTATGTATATAATTTTATACATAATATACAATATTGCGTCTAATGGTATAGATGAAAGAATAGTAACTGCCTCAAGGCAAATAATAATTTTTACATTTTTACCAATAAATATAATATGCATGATTACACCAATAATGGTGCAATTAGGCAAATTAAAGCAAGAAGAAATAGATGAAGATAAATTTAAAAGAAAAATAATTTTATTTGTGATAATATCAATTATAATATTTATATTTGAATGTATGTATATTAAGGATATTCAAACAGGAATAGCAAAATTTGAAGGCTAAAAAGAGGGAATGATATGGACAAACCAAAAGTAATAGTAATCTGTGGACCTACAGCATCAGGGAAAACCAGTTTAGGTATAAAATTAGCAAATAGAATAAATGGAGAAATTATTTCATGTGATTCAATGCAAATATATAAAGATATGGATATAGGAACTGCTAAACCAACGTTGGAAGAAAGAAAAGCAGCAAAGCATTATTTGGTGGATTTTGTAAGTCCAGATAAAAGATACAGTGTAGCAGATTACAAAAAAGATGCAGAAGAAGTTATTGACAAAATAATTAGTGAAGGAAAAACTCCAATAATAGTTGGTGGAACAGGATTATATTTAAATTCCTTAGTTTATGGTATAGAATATCCAAATATTGAAACGGATTTAAAATATAGAGAAGAATTGGAAAAAAAAGTACTTGTAGAGGGACTTGAAAAAGTGTATGATGAAGCGGAAAAAATAGACCCAGAAGCAATAAAAAAGATTAGTAAAAATGATAAGAAAAGAATTTTAAGGATACTAGAAATATATCATGCTACAGGAAAAACTAAAACAGAAATGGAAATTGAATCAAAGAAAAAAGGTGTAAAATACGATTACAAAATTTTTGTTTTAAATATGGAAAGAGAAAAATTGTATGATAGAATAAATAAGAGAGTAGACATAATGATAGAAAATGGACTTGAGGAAGAAGTAAGAAAATTAATTGAAAAATATACTAAATTTCCAACTGCTATGCAAGGACTAGGTTACAAAGAGATTATAGAATATTTTGATAATAAAATAACAAGAGATGAAGCTATAGAAAAGATAAAAATGGAAAGCAGAAGATATGCTAAAAGACAAATAACATGGTTTAAATCATATAAAAATGCTATTTGGCTAGATGCAGAAAATGAAAACAATGTTGATATTATTTTGGAGGAACTTTAGTGAAAAATAAAAAGACCAATAATAATAAAAGTAGGAAAGAAACAAGAAAAATTTCAAAAGAAAAGAAAAAAAATTATAAACGAAAAGTAGATAAAAGAGAATCTATATATAGCAATATAGAGCCTGTTCAAGCTAATATTACTGTTAGGAAAAAATTTGATTTAAAAAATATCAATAAACCAAAATTAGTAATAGTAATTTTACTTTTGATTGCAGTAATAGTATATATAACACTTGGCATATACAATTTAATAAAAAATCCAAGCGATTCAGTAATTGTATATGAAGGAAGTATTTCGGAAGAAGAAACAGTAAATGGATACATAATTAGAGATGAAACTGTAATAACTGGTGAAAACTATAAAAACGGAATGGTGCAAATAAAGAGTGAAGGAGATAGAGTTGCTAGTGGGGACCCAATATTTAGATATTATACTTCAGGAGAAGAGGATCTGAAAGAAAAAATTGCACAATTGGATGTAAAAATTCAGGAAGCAATGGAAGAAAATAATGAGGATTTATTTTCAACAGACACTAAATTGTTAGATACACAGATAAGCGAAACATTGGATAAAATTTATGATTTGAATGATGCGCAAAAAATAAAAGAATATAAGAGAGATATATCTGAATATATAACTAAAAAAGCAAAAATAGCAGGAGAATTAAGTCCTAGTGGGTCATACTTAAAAAAATTAATAGATGAAAGAAGTTCATATGAAAACGAGTTGAATTCAGGAGCAGAATATATAAATGCTACAAAAAGTGGGATTGTATCATATAGAGTGGATGGACTAGAGGAAACATTAAATCCAAATGATTTTTCAAAAATAAATAAAGAATTTTTAGAAAACTTAAATTTGAAAACAGGACAAATAATATCTACAAGTAATGAAAGAGGAAAAATAGTAAATAATTTTGTAGCATACATTGCTTGCATATCTGATACTAAAGAAGCAAATTCAGCTGAAATAGGAGATAAAGTAAAAATAGCACTTCCTAGTACAAAAGAAGTAGAAGCTAAAATAGAATATATAACTAAAGAAGAAAACAATCAGGTAACAATCATATTTAGCATACATGAAGGTATAGATGAACTCTTAAGTTATAGAAAAACATCGTTTGACATAATATGGTGGGATGCCAAAGGATATAAAGTTCCAAATTCTTGCATAATAACAGAAAATAACCTAAATTATGTCATAAGAACTAGAGCAGGTTATTTAGATAAAGTATTAATAAAAGTCAAAAAAAAGACAGATAGTTACTCTGTAGTAACAAATTACAGTACATCAGAATTAGAGAAATTTGACTTAAAATCAGGTGTTTCAACATCTATAATGCTTTACGATGAACTCATATTAAATCCAAGTGATGAACAAGTAAAAGAAACGACATAATATTACAATAATATTACAAATAAATTAAATAATTGTTACATATACCAAAAACTATTGACAATCAAGCCAAAAAGTTAGATACTAAGTATAATCGTATACACGAAGGAGAAATTTAGGAGGTTGTTTATAAATGTCAAATGCGGTGTTAAATAAATTTATGAATATGTTTGGAATGGGAGCAGAAGACGAAGCAGAAGAAGAATATGAAGATATAAACGAAACATATGAAGAACAAGATGAAGATTTAGAACCAAAAGGGTTATTTGGAAGAAAAAATAGTAAGGTTGTAAGTATGGCTCAGCAAGTCAGAATGGTAATAATGCAACCAACTAGTTTTGAGCAGTCAGAGGAAATATGTGATTTACTAAAAGATAAAAAATCTATAATTATAAATCTAGAGTATGTTAATAAAGACATAGCTAGAAGAATTATAGATGTTGTTAGTGGAGCAGCACATGCATTAGATGGACATATGCAAAAAGTATCAAATTCAATTTTCTTAGTTGCACCATATAACTATGATATTACATCAGAAGCAAAGGAAGAAAACAAAAGTAAAATACCAGTATCTTGGTTAAAAGGTAATAATTAATTTTATATGGGGGAATAGTAATGATTACACCACTAGATATAGAAAATAAAAGATTCTCTAAGAAAACTTTAAATGGATATGATCCAGAAGAAGTAGACGAATTTTTAGATGAACTAACAAAAGATTACACCATAATATATAAAAAAATTTCAGATAGTGAAAAAGAAGTAGAAGATTTAACTGCTAAAATGGAAAAATATACTCAAATAGAATCAACTTTGCAAAATACTTTACTTATGGCACAATCTGCTGCTGATGAGGTTAAAAATGCTGCACAAAAACAAGCTGACCAAATTATAAGAGAAGCTGAAAGTAATGCTAAACAAATTACTAATAACATAGATATTCAAGTAACAGAAAAGAGAAAAGAATTAGAAGAACTTACAAAACAATTTGATGTATATAAGGCAAAAATGGAATCTCTACTTATATCTCAATTGGAATTGTTAAAAGATGTAAATAAGGATGATTAAATATTATATAATTTATAGACTATTAAAAATTGTATATTATAGTTTTTTGTTCCTTGTGGTCGCTTCGCTCCAAACGCACATCGCTGGAAACCTTCCAGCTCGTTTGAACGCTTACGCGGAACTACAAAACTATAATGTACAATTTTAAATTTATATGAAAAAATATATGGTTTTAAATTCAAGGGGAGCGTTAGTGAGCCGTACGGAGCGTCCCTGCTCCGGGAATTTAAAACCATATATTTTTTCGATATTTAACTTTCTAAATTACAAAATTGTAATAAAAAGTAAGATATATGCGTATTTTATTGCATATATCTCTTTATTTTATGTGAAATTTGTGGTAAAATAGCTGTATTACATAGATATTAAGGAAATATTACAATTTCGTTAATTATATTGACAAGAGGAGAATTATAGATAAAATAGTAATATGAGAGTAATTAGTGGAGTAGCAAGAGGTACAAAAATAAGTTCAATAGAAAGTTTAGATACTAGACCAACATTAGATAGAGTAAAAGAATCACTATTTAATATTATACAAAATGATTTAAAAGGAAAAGTAGTACTAGATTTATTTGCAGGAAGTGGAGCTTTAGGAATAGAAGCATTAAGCAGAGGTGCGGAAAAAGCATATTTTTGTGAGATAAATTCAGAAGCAATAAAAATTTTAAAACAAAACCTAGAAAAAACAAAACTAATTAAAAATGCAATAATTACAAATAAAGACTATAAAGTTGCTTTAAAAGGAATACAAGACAAATTAGATATTATATTTCTGGATCCACCATATAAATTAGATTTAACAGAAAAAGCGATAAAAGAAATTTTGGATTTAGAATTAATAGATAATACAAGTTTAATAATTGTAGAAACTGATGAATTAAAAAGAGATATGGAACAAATAGAAAATATAAAAGAATTAGAAATAATAGATAAAAGGAAATATGGTAGAGCAAACTTAATCTTTATTAAAAAGAGAGGGAACTAAGAATGGAGATATTTACATTATTAGAAACACTAGAAGAGCTAATTGAAAATTCTAAAAAAGTACCATTTACAAGCAAGATAATGGTTGAGCAAGATGAAATTTTAGATTTAATTAAGGAAATAAGATTAAAATTACCAGAAGATTTGAAACAGGCAAAATGGGTAAGAGAAGAAAGAGAAAGAATATTAGCTGAAGCTAGCAAAGAAGCAGACGATGTTGTAAAAGAGGCAGAAAATAGAATAATTGCAATGATTGATGAACATGAGATTACAAAAAAAGCTTATGAACAAAAAAATCAAATTATGGAAGCTGCAAATGAAAACTCAAGACAAATTACACAAGGAGCCAAAGAGTATGCAGATAATATTTTGGCTGAATTAGAAAAGTCTTTAGAAAAGACTTTAAAAGAAATTTCACAAGATAGAAGAGAATTAAAATAATAAAAGTGGTCAGAAATAGTCTGGCTATTTTTTTATGGCTACAAACCCAGGCAAATTACAAAATACATTAAAACTTGAAATAGTAGAATAATTGTATAAAAAGATAATATATTTTTTCATTTAAGGTGAACGCTAGTGAGCCGACCTCTGTGTCCTCACAGAGAGAAATGAAAAAATATATTATCTTTTTTATTAATTAATTTTATTTTTTATAGTTTTAATAATAAATCATATAATCTGCTTCAGGGAATATGCAATCTTTTTCTTCAACATCTTTTAAAAATCTTTCATCAACTTCCTCATTGTTAATTAGGCAATTATATAATTTCGTAAAACGCCCAATATGGTCTTTAATTCTTTTCTTAGCATAATCAACCATCGTTCCATTAGTTATAATAAATAACCAATCACTACTTTGTGCTAAAACCAATTCTCTAACACATTGATTTAAAATTCTACGCTTTAAAGAATCTTTTGGCTCATTTGGAAATTTATGAGCTAATTCACACATTCTGTCTCCTGCTACGTGCAAATGCTTATGAACGTAATCATTTGATGGGTTAAGCCACACTTCAGAATATCCTTTCGCTCCCCAGCTTGAACGGCAAGGAGTAGATACTTGTATATTAGGATATTTGTCAATATATTCTCCAGGTGTAATTAGTTTAAAATTACAATCATCATAATAAACTTTTTTAGCTAAAGTATATAAGAAATCAGGACCTTCATACCACCAATGACCATAAAGCTCTGCATCATATGGACAAACTATAATAGGAGGTTTTTCCATATGAGAAGATAAATATTCTATTTGAGCATTTCTGCAATCAAAGAAATGACCAGAATTCTTATTAACTGAATCATGAGCCCACTGTAAATCATAAATGTCCTTATTTTCAGTTTTTCCAGTTATTCTATGATAACGAATACCAGTAGACACTCTAACTCCATTAGAAGCAATATATGGCTTTATATAATCATATGGAGCATCATAACCAATGTCTCTATAAAATTCCCTATAATTGAAATCACCAGGGTACCCATTAATAGATGACCAAACTTGTCTTGAAGATTCTAAATCTCTACCAAATGCTACTACTCCATCAGGAGAAACAATTGGAGCATAAGTACCATAAATAGGTGTTGGGTCAGCATATAAAATACCATGAGTTTCTGTTAAAACATACTCAACTCCAAATTCTCTTAAATATTTGTCTGCTTCTGGAACATATCCACATTCAGGAAGCCAAAAACCACGAATAGGTTTATCAAAATATTTATTATATGTTTGAACTCCTAAAGCAATTTGAGCTCTTACAGTTTTCTCATTAACATATAAAATAGGAAAATAGCCATGAGTAGCACCACATCCTATAATTTCTAAAACCCCTAAATCTTGAAATTTCTTAAAAGCAGAAATTAGATTACAATTGTATACATCCTTAAATACATGCAAATCATTAGAATATCTATCATAGTAATAATGAGATAGTTTATTAATTCTAGGGTCATCCTTAGTTCTTTCAATTTCCTTTTCAGATAGCTCAATATGCTTTTTTAAATACTTAATATATCTTCGCTGTAACATTTTATTATCTAACATATTAAGTAGAGGAGGAGTTAGAGACATTGTAAATCTAAAATCAACATGTTCATCAACTAATTTTTGAAAATTTAAAATAAGTGGAATATATGTTTCAGAAATTGCCTCATATAACCATTGTTCCTCTAAATAATCTTCACTCTCTGGGTGATGCACAAAAGGTAAATGTGCATGAAGTACAAAACTTACGTATCCTTTTATATTTTTTTCCATTTGTTTTCTTCCTTAATAAAAATTTAGGTTTTCTCGTAAATGGAAAACCTATAAAACATTAGATGTTGGATTTTGCGATGATGGATTTTTAAAATCAAAACTATTATTCTCTTCAGAAAGATTTAAATTCTTATAAATACCGCAAATGTGTTTTAAGAATGGTTTTATTACTCTCTTAGTATATTGATTTGTATGAACATTTTTAAAGTAAATCACATCATTTTCATTGAAAAATAGTACACGGTCATTTGGTGCTTCTATCACATTTGAAGAAGTTATATAAATATAATCTGTAGGAACTTCTTCAGTATATTCTATTGGTCTTCTTCCTAATTCAATAACATATTGGCATTTTGAATCTGCAACATGTATATACCAATTGTTTGCGAAATCATTTATATCTAATTCATATGAATATTTATCTGTTAAATTATGAACTACTAAAACAGGTTTGGTAATGTGGAAAAATCTTTCACCATACTTTTTAATAAAAGAAGTTCTATCTTCATCAGAAATTTCCCAATAAACAAATAATGTATTAGGATTTTGGGCTAAAGCTTTAACTACAGTTTTGTTATATTTATAAGGTAAGTCATAATATTCAAGAGTAATAGGCATAAAACTTTTTTTACTTTTTAAGTTTGGTGATATAGCCTTTTTACCATTTAGTTTACGCTTAGCTTTTTTAGTTGTTTTTTTAGAACTAGTTTTTTTGCTAGTAGTTCTTGTTTTAGATGAAGAACTTTTTTTACTTGGAGACTTCTTAGCAGTTACCTTTTTACTAGTAGTTTTCACAGATTTTGCTCTTGAAGTAGTAGACTTCTTAGCAGTTGTCTTTTTACTATCAGCTTTTGGGGTAGCTTTAACTTTAGAAGAGGTAACTTTCTTAAGTTCAACTTTTTCTACATCTTCATTTACTTGTTTCTCTTTTGCTTTTCTTGGCATTTTACTCCTCCTTAGTTAAAGTATAATATACTCATAATATAATATAACAAAGAAAATTTTTAATCAATAGAAAAAAGAAAAAAATATTAAAAAAATTTGTCTTTTTTTATTTACTTTTGTAGAAAATTTGTATACAATATTTCTAGTTGTATAAAAACTAAAGAAAATTAGAGGAGGGGCATAGAAATATGAAAATTTTGATGCTAACGTGGGAATATCCACCAAGAATAGTAGGAGGAATAGCGAGGGTTGTACATGACTTATCGCACAGAATGATAAAAGACGGACATGAAGTTACAGTGGTAACATATAAGGACGGAAATGCCCCATATTTCGAAGACGACAAAGGTGTAAAAGTATATAGAGTAGACAATTACATGATAAATCCAAACAATTTTATTGATTGGATTATGCAATTAAATTTTACGATGTTAGCAAAAGCTAATGAAATAATAGCAAAAGAAGGAAAATTTGATGTTATACATGCTCACGATTGGCTTGTAACATATGCTGCAAAAGCACTCAAAGAATCATATAACATTCCATTAGTTGCAACAATACATGCAACAGAAAATGGTAGAAATAGTGGAATTCATGATGAAACACAAAGATATATTAATGATACAGAATGGCTACTTACATATGAATCTACAGAAGTAATAGTAAATAGTAATTACATGAAAAATGAATTACAAAGAATATTTGGTCTTCCTTTTGAGAAAATAAATGTAATACCTAATGGAATTAATTTAAATAACTTTACCGGAATAGAAAGAGATTATGATTTCAGAAGACAATTTGCAATGGATAATGAAAAAATAATATTATATGTTGGTAGACTTGTTTATGAAAAAGGAATACAAAATTTAATTGGTGCTATGCCAAAAATATTAAGCAACTATCATGACGCCAAATTAGTTATATGTGGAAAAGGTGGAATGATGGATGAATTAAGACAAGAAACAAGAAATCTGGGAATAGAAAATAAAGTATATTTTGCAGGATATTGTGATTCTAAAAAAGTTCAAAAGATGTATAAATGTGCTGATATAGCAGTATTCCCAAGTACTTATGAACCTTTCGGCATTGTTGCATTAGAAGCAATGCTTGCAGGAGTTCCAACAGTAGTATCAGATGTTGGAGGTTTGAATGAAATAGTAGAACATGGAGTAGACGGAATGAAAAGTTATGCCGGAAACTCAAATTCAATAGCAGATTCAGTATTATCATTACTATTTGATGCAAAATTAGGTAGTGCAGTATCAAAAAATGCAGTTAAAAAAGTAAAAGAATTATATAATTGGAATAAAATAGCACAGGATACACATTATGTTTATGAACAAGCAATTTGTCAAACAGAAGCACAAAAACAACTAGAAAGAATTGCTCAAGAAAAAGCGGAAAAAGCAAAGAAATCACAAAATCCAACAAAGGAATTATCAAATTTATTAACCTTCAGAAAAAGAAGTGCATATGCATAATATTTTAAAAAGAAAGGTAAAATATATATGGAAATCTATGATACAGCAAATAGACTAGCAGAAGAAATTAGAAATTCAAAACAATATAAAGACTTAAAAAGAGCAAAAGATGAATTAATGGCCAATACTGAAAAAAGGCAAATGATTATAGATTTTGAAGAATTAAAAAAAGAAGTTCAACTAATGGAAATGCAAAGGTTAAATAATGAACCAATAGATGAGCAAGACAAAAAAGAAAAGCTAATTACTATGTACAATGTTCTAATTCAAAATAAAGATATAAAAGACTATTTCGATTATGAAATAGCTTTTAACCAGTTAATGGTTGATATAAATAAAATAATAGGAAGCAGTATAAAAGATGTTTTATAAATAAAATGGGAGGCATTACTTATGAAAAAAAACGAAAAAGGTATAACATTATTTTCTTTAGTAGTAACAATAGTTGTTTTAGCACTATTAGCAGCTGTTTTAGTAAATGCCTCTATAGATAATAGTCCAGCAATGGAATCGTTAAATGCAATAAGAGATGATTATTATGAAGAGCAAACTCAGACAGAAGAAAAAGTTAACAGAATGGTAAATGGTTGGGAAAATATAATTTTATAATAAACTAAGGAGGACACAAATGAAAGCAAATGTTGCATGGAGTACAGATGAAAATGCTTACTTAGCAGGTAAAGCATGTGCAAAAAAAGCAGTATTAGATTTAATACAAACAAAAGTAGCATTTATATTTAGTTCTGTAAAATATGATCAAAAAAATCTTTTAGATGGAGCAAAAGAAGTATTAGGTTCAGCACCAATCATAGGGTGCACATCAAATGGGGGAATATTGGTACCAGATGGTTACATAACATCAAATAATGGATTCGCAGGAATTCTAGCAATTGGAGATCCAGATACAGCAGTTGGAGTAGCAGGTTCAGCTAAAATGTTAACAGCAAGAGAAACTGGAAGAAAAGTTGCAATTGATGCTATGAATAAAGTAGGTACTACATTTTCACCATCTTATTTTTTCATGATTGCAAATCCAGGAGAAGAAGAAGAATATGCAAAAGGAATCCAAGATGTAATTGGAGATGTTCCAATGTTTGGAGGAAGCAGTGCAGATGATGATTTAACAGGTAAATGGAAAATATACACAAATGATGGAATTTTTTCTGAAGGTGTAGCAGTAGCATTTTTCTATACAAATAAAAAGATTATAAATGAATATACAGGAAAATATCATGAAACAGTAAATTCAGGAGTAATTACAAAAATAGAAGGAAGAAGAACATTAAAAGAAATAGATGGAATTCCAGCAATGAAAAAATATGCGGAATGGACAGGCTTAAAAACTAGAGAACTTATGGGTGACAAAATACTTACGGCTTCTATTTTAAAACCAATGGGAGTTAAGACACCGACAGGAAATGTAACATTAATAAGACATCCAATGGCAGGAAATGCAGATTATTCTATAAATCTAGGAAATGATTTATCTGTTAATACTGCAGTAATTCAAATGCAAGCAACTTTAGATGAACTTATAGAAGCACCAAAACTTACTTTAAGAAAATTAAAATCTAAATTGCCTAGTGAACCAGCTGCTTATATTTTCGTACATTGTGGAGGAAGAAAAATAGCAATAGGTGATAGAATAAACGAAGTTGCAAAACTTGTAAAAGAAGAGGCAGGAGATGTTCCATATATAATGCCATTTACTTTTGGAGAGTATGGAAGGGCAGAGCATGAAGCAAATAATATGGGAGGACTTATGCTTTCGGAAACAGCTTTCTGTAAATAATTATACATAGAACGTAAAGTTCTTAAAAATATTAAGGAGGAAACTATGGGAATAGAAAAATTTGTTTTAAATGAAACTTCATATTTTGGAGAAGGTGCAAGAAAAGTATTGCCAGAAGAAATTAAGAAAAGGGGATTTAAAAAAGTATTAGTTGTAACTGATGAATCTTTATACAAAGCAGGGGTAAGTTCAAAAATAACAGATCTTTTAGAAGCTAATAATATATCTTATGTTTTATATCATGATGTAAAACCAAATCCACCAATAGAAAATGTATTAGATGGTGTAAAAATGTGCAGAGACGAAAAATGTGATTTGATAGTTGCAGTTGGTGGTGGTTCAAGTATAGATACAGCAAAAGGAATTAGTATAATAATAACAAATCCAGAAAGAAGCGATGTTGTATCATTAAATGGGGCATCTAATACTAAAAATAAGGGCTTACCAATTATAGCACTTCCAACTACAGCAGGAACAGCAGCAGAAGTAACTATAAACTATGTTATAACAGATCCAGCAAGAGAAATAAAAATGGTATGTGTAGATGAACATGACATTCCAATTATTGCAATAGTAGATACTGAACTTATGGCAAGTATGCCAAAATCAGTTGCATCTTCAACAGGTATGGATGCATTAACACATGCAATAGAAGGATATATAACAAAATCAAGAAATATCATGTCTCAAATGTTTTCTTTAGAAGCAATAAGATTAATATATGATAACTTGAAAAAAGCTGTAAATGATAAAGACCAAGATGCAATTAATAAAGTTGGCTTGGGTCAATATATTGCAGGAATGGCATTTTCAAATGTAGGTCTTGGAATTGTTCACTCAATGGCACATCAATTAGGAGCTGTATATGATACACCACATGGTTTAGCAAATGCCATATTACTTCCAACAGTAATGGAATTTAATGGTGAAACAAGTTATGAAGAATATAGAAAAATTTTAACAGGAGCAATGCATATAGACGCTACAGAGTTTACAAAAGAAGAAGTAATAAAAACATTTTGTGAATGTATAAGAAATTTATCACATGATGTTGGAATTACACAAACAGTAAAAGATGTAGGTGCTAAAAAAGAAGATTTTGAAATGCTTGCTGATAAAGCAATGGTTGACCCATGTAAACCAGGAAACCCAAGAGAAGTAACAAAAGAAGATTTTATAATGTTATATAATAAGGCTTGGTAAAATTTTTAATTTAGGCTGAAACTTTTTCATAATATAAAAGAGGGAGATTTTTATAATCTTCCTCTTTGCTTGTTGAATAGAAAAAACTTGATTTTTTCTATTCAACAAAAGTATTGCTGCTGAAAATCATCAACAGATGGAATTTTGTGATTTTTAAAATGAAAAATACCGGAATTTTGTGAAAAAATATATTGCATATCGTAGGAATTTTGTGATATAATGTATTTAGGTGGTGATGTTATGGAACTATTGAAAAGAAAAATAGATAAATATTTGATTGACTGGAAAAATAATCCCGATAGGATGCCATTAATAGTAAAAGGAGCACGTCAAATAGGAAAGACAGAGTCAATTAGAAATTTTGCAAAAAACAATTATAAAAATGTAATAGAAATAAACTTTGTATTGCAAAAGCAATTTAAAGATATTTTTAATAATGGCTATGAAGTAGACACAATAATAAAAAATATTTCACTAAGAAATCCGGAACTTGAATTTATACCAGGAGACACATTAATATTTTTTGATGAAATTCAAGACTGTATCAATTGCGCTACTTCATTAAAATCTTTTAGACAAGATGGAAGGTATGATGTTATTTGTTCAGGTTCATTGATGGGGATAAATTATAATGAGATAGAATCAAATAGTGTTGGAAATAAAGAAGATTATGAAATGCATTCCATGGATTTTGAAGAATTCCTTTGGGCTAAAGGATTTAAAGAAGAGCAAATACAAGATTTGTATGAGCATATGCTAAAATTAGAACCATTTTCAGATACGGAACTTTCTGTAATGTTTGAAAATTTTAAGGAATTCATGGTAATAGGAGGTATGCCAGCAATAGTAAAATCCTTTGTCGAAAATAATAATTACAGTGGTACACTAAAAATGCAAAAACAAATTTTGTTGGACTATGAAGAAGATATAACTAAATATGCTGGTGGATTAGATCATGGAAAAATTCTAAATGTGTATAGAAAAATTCCGGTTTTTCTTGGAAATGAGAATAAAAAATTTCAAATATCAAAAATAGAGCCAGGGGCAAGAAATAGGGAATATATTGGAACAATAGATTGGCTAATAGACAGTGGCATAATTAATATATGCTATTGCCTAGAACAACCAGAACTTCCACTAGGAGGAAATTTTAATCCTGATAATTACAGAATATATTTTAGTGATACAGGCTTACTAATTGGTTCACTAGACGAAGAAGCACAAGAAGATTTGAGAAATAATAAAAATTTCAATACTTACAAAGGGGCAATTTATGAAAATATAGTTGCAGATATGTTGGTAAAAGAAGGATATAATCTATATTTTTATAAAAATGAAAAAGGAACAATAGAAATGGACTTCTTTGTGAGAGACAAAGATTCTTTAATCCCTGTTGAAGTAAAAGCAAATGATAATGCAACTATTTCTTTAAATAATTTAATTGATAGTGATAAATACAAAGATATAAAATACGGAATAAAGTTAGGATACAAAAACATAGGCTTTAATGGAAAATTCTATACTTTTCCATATTTTCTAACATTTTTGCTAAAGAAATATTTGAAAGAAAGTAAATAGCATATTTAAAAAAGGGAAACAATAAATTGTTCCCTTTTTAATAGATTAAAAATCACAACTATTTGGTGTTCTAGGATAAGGAATAACATCACGAATATTTTCCATACCAGTAATATACATAAGAAGTCTTTCAAAACCAAGACCAAATCCAGAATGAATATCAGAGCCATATTTACGAAGGTCTAAATACCAATATAGAGGTTCAGTATCAATACCCATTTCTTTCATACGATTATATAACTTATCATAGTCTTCTTCTCTTTGAGAACCACCCATTATTTCACCTGCGCCAGGTACTTCTAAGTCAACTGCTGCAACAGTTTTTCCATCAGGGTTAAGTTTCATGTAATAAGATTTAATATCTTTAGGCCAGTTTTTTACAAAAACAGGACCATTAAAATATTCTGTAATATACTTTTCATGTTCTTTGGCTAAATCTTCGTCATAATTTGGCTCAAATTCCCATTTTCTATCAGCCTTTTTTAACAAATCAATTGCTTCTTTATGGTCAATTCTAACAAAAGATGAATCAAGCAATTTGTTTAATTTTTCAATTAATCCTTTTGAAATAAATTTATCACAAAATTCCATTTCTTCAGGGCATTTTTCTAAAACAGTTCTAACAACGTATTTCAAAAAGTCCTCTTCAATATCCATGAGCTCTTCTAAATCACAGAAAGAAATTTCAGGTTCAATCATCCAAAATTCGTTCATATGTGTTTTAGTATTTGAATTTTCTGAACGAAGTGTAGGTCCAAATGTATAAATTTTGTTAAAAGCTGCAGCATAAGTCTCACCATGTAATTGACCAGAACCAGTTATAAAAGCTTGTTTACCAAAAAGATCTTCAGAAAAATCAGTTTTTCCATCTTCAGTTATAGGTAGTGGTTTTGTTAAATCTAAAGTAGTTAATTTAAACATTTCGGCAGAGCCTTCACAATCAGCACATGTTATAATTGGTGTATTTACATACACATAACCATTCTTTTGAAAATATTCATGAATAGCAAATGCTGCAACACTTCTAATTCTAAATACTGCACTAAAAGTATTTGTTCTAGGACGTAAATGTGCTTGAGTTCTTAAAAATTCAAAAGAAGTATTTTTCTTTTGAATAGGATATGAAGTATCTGCTAAATTGAAAATTTCGACATTTTCTGCATGAATTTCAAAAGGTTGTTTTGCATTTTCTGTTTTAACAATAATTCCTTTTACTATAATAGAAGAACTAATAGTAAGTTTAGTAAGTTCTTCAAAATTATTTAGTTTTTCATCAAATACAATTTGTAAATTTTTAAAGAAAGAGCCATCATTTAGTTCAATAAATCCAAAAGATTTAGAACTACGAACTGTTCTAACCCAACCAGCAACTTGTACATTATTATTAATGTAATCACCAGTTTTTCTATATAAATCTTTTACTAATGTACATTTCATAATATCAACTCCTCTTTTTATAATATAATATACATATTATACACTAATATACATAAATTAACAATAGTCAAATTGAAGTTTAAAACAGTTACCAAGTAATTTTGTTACAATTCACAGCGAGTATAAAATGCTTTTAAATTGTATATTCAAAGATTTTTTGTTTCTTGCTGTCGGACGTAAAGTCCTCCAAACTGCGCGAAACTGCAAAATCTTGAATATACAATTATATGAATTTAATAAGAGACTGTGAATTGTAACGTAATTTTTTCCTTTTTTATAAAAAATAAATATATGCTTTTAAATTCAAGGGGAACGCATGGCGAAGCCGGAGCGAGCCGTACGGAGCGCCTCTGCTCCGGGAATATAAAAGCATATATTTATTTTGGTAAAACGTGTAGTAAATTATTTGGCAAAAATATCTTATATTTGAATTGAGAAAAATGTCGAAAAGACTTGAAAAAAATATTTTGTTCAAATATAATTAAGGTAGATTTTTTACGAAGGAGGAATAAAATATGCTAAAATCAAATGTTGCATGGAGCACAGATAAAGATAGTTATAACGCAGGTAAGGCGTCTGCTAAAAAGGCCGTTTGTGACCTTGTTCAAACAAAGGTTGCTTTTTTGTATACATCAGTAGATAATGATGTAAAAAAAGTTTTAGAAGGTGCAAAAGATGAATTAGGAACAGCACCGATTATAGGATGTACATCAAGTTCAGGAATAATAGTTCCAGATGGATTTATTTCATCACCAAATGGATTTGTAGGAATTCTAGCTCTAGGAGATCCAAATACAACAGTTGGAGTAGCAGGCTCTAAAAAACTAAAGACAGCAAGAGAAACAGGAAGAGTAGTAGCAATGGAAGCAATGAAAAAAGCTGGATTAGACTTTGCACCAGAATATTTTTATATGGTTGCATCACCAGGAGAAGAAGAAGATTATTTAAAAGGTATTGAAGATGTAATAGGAAGAGTACCTTTCTTTGGTGGAAGTGCAGCAGACAATACTGTTGAAGGAAAATGGAGTATTTACACAGGAGATACAATATTCTCAGATGGTGTAGCAGTAGCATTTTTCTATACAGATAAGAAGATGTCTAATGTATATACTGGAGCATATCATGAAACAGGAAATAGTGGAATAATAACAAAATTAAAAGGAAAAAGAACTCTAGTAGAAATTGATGGAGTACCAGCACTAAAGAAATACGCATCATGGACAGGAAAGAAAATGAAAGATATAGAAGGTGGAAATTTATTGTTACAAACAGTAACAGCTCCACTTGGTGTAAAAGATAGACTAGGAGATCTAGTTGCAATACGTCATCCAATGGCAGGAAATCCAGATTATTCTATGAATATAGGAAATGACTTAGCTTTAAATACAGCGGTTATTCAAATGGAATCAACTGTAGATGAATTAATAAATTCGACAGGAAATACAATGAAAGAACTAAACAAAGAATTAGGAGAAAAAGCAGGTGCATATCTTTTAGTTCATTGTGGAGGAAGAAAATTAGGAATAGGTGACAGAATAGATGAAGTCGCAAAACAATTAAAGAAAGAAGCAAAAGGAGTACCATTTATTACAATATTTACATTTGGCGAATATGGCTCTAAAGACCATGGTGCTAATACTTGTGGAGGTTTAATGCTATCATTTACAGCAATTGCTGAATGAAGAGATGGGGAAGACCCAAATAAGGATACAAGGAGAAAAGGTATGAAAAATTTAATAGGATATGAATGGAAGGATGCTTCAGATGGAAGAATTATAGAAGTTACAAATCCAGCAACTGGAGAACTAATAGATACAGTTCCAAACTGTTCTGCAGATGATGTAAATGAAGCTGTAAGAGTAGCTGAAATCGAACAAAAGAAATGGGCAGAAGTTCCACTTCATGAAAGAGCAGATAAGATATACAAATTTATTGATTTAGTAGAAAGAGACAAAGATAGACTAGCAAAACTTTTATCAGATGAAACTGGAAAACCAATAAAAGAAGCAATTGCAGAAATAGCAAATGTAAAAATAGGAGCTACTGCATTTGTTGAAAGAGCAAAGCATTTATATAATGATTCTGTTCCAGCAGGACAAGAAGCTGGACAAGAAAAAACAATGCAAATAACAGTTAGACAACCAATTGGTGTTGTAGCAGCAATATTGCCATTCAATTTCCCAAGTGACTTATTCTGTCAAAAAGTGCCACCAGCACTTTTAATGGGAAATAGTATAATTGTAAAACCATCTAATTACAATCCACTAACACTTATAGAATATGTAAAATTAATGTTAGAAGCAGGAATACCAGCAGGAACAATACAAGTACTTACTGGAGATGGTCCAACAGTAGGACAAGAACTAGCAGCAAACAAAGGAGTACATTTAGTCTCTTTAACTGGAAGTACAGCAGCTGGAATCCAAACAATGGGAACTTGTTCTAAGAATTTAACACATGTAATGCTAGAACTTGGTGGAAATGATGCATTCATATTCTTAGAAGATGGAGATATGGACCTAGCTGTAAAAGAAACTATCTGGGGCAGATTATATAATGGAGGACAAGTATGTTGTGCTTCTAAGAGATTCTTGATTCATAATTCAAGAAAACAAGAATTCATAGATAGAATGAAAGAAGTTATATCTAATTTAAAAGTCGGAGACCCTTCAAGTATGGATACAGATATGGGACCGCTTATTAATGAACCAGCAGCAATAAGAGTAGAAGAATATGTAAATAAAACTATTGCAGAAGGTGCTACACTAGTTTGTGGTGGAAAAAGAGAAGGTGCATATTATTATCCAACAATATTAGATAATGTAACAAAAGATATGGATATAGCAAAAGATATGGAAGTATTTGGACCAGTAATTCCAGTTATAGGGTTTGATACAGAAGAAGAAGCTATAGAAATTGCAAATGCCTCTTCTTATGGATTATGTGGTTGCGTTATAACTAAAGACTATTCAAGAGGTGTAAAAATTGCTAATAAACTAGAATGTGGTGGAGCAGTTGTAAACGGAGCAAGTTTCTATCGTTCATTCGAAATGCCTTTCGGAGGATGGAAACATAGTGGAATAGGAAATGAAGGAGTTATGACAACACTTCAAGAAATGAGTAGATTAAAAACTATTGTATTAAAAAATATTTTATAAATTTAATTTTACCATACAAAAATCCCCTACATTTGAGTAGGGGATAATTATTTTAACTATGGAATGTATGATTCAGTTACCAAGTTCTCATTTGCAGCAATACTATTTCCGGCATTATTTGCTATAGTATTAAGATCTACTTCAACAACACTATTTTCACCAACAGTATTTGACATCATAAATATACGGTCATCTAAAATTGTTATTTCAGAAATATTATCAACAATTTCATTATGAATAGAATCTGCAATTACTGTATCTGGATTAGATAGTATAAACTCGATAAATATATTATCTTCAGGTATTAGTACAAAATAGCAACGTTCAATTGAAGTAGCGTAGATTAAATCAATATATGAATAATATATTCCATTTTCTAAACTACTAAAATTACTGCTTCCAAGTTCCAATGTTGTGCTAGCATCTATTTGCGAAGAGAATTGATTATATAAAAATGTGAAAAAACTAGATTTTCCAGCATCAGTAGAAATATCATATCCGAAGCTTGATAAATTTTCAATAGATTGCATGTATCCAAAAGAGTAATTTCCATTTACTAAATTTTCACCACTTTCATCAAGTTGCCAATTTTCAGGATTATATCTAATAGCATAATCATTATAGAATTTATGATAATCGTAATTTTCTGTAGGCATTGTAGAAATAAGATTTCCTCCTGATTGATTATTATTATTTCCAGAAGTCAGCCTATCTGCATTATCAGAAATTAAAAATATGTTTACTAATGAAATTGCTACTATTGCAACAGGTACTATAAATAGTAATAAAACAGCAATTATTGCAGAGCCAGCAGATGTTCCACCTTTAGTTTTTGCAATATCTAATAATTGATTTGGACTTTGTACATTATTCTTATTTTGTTCCAATGTTTTATTAATATGTGACTTGTATAGTGAATAGAAAGATAAGCCACATATTATATTATTTATTAATGGAAGTACTGATAAAACAATAAACAAAAATCCCCATAAATAAAGTTTTCTATAAAAGAAATAGAATCCTCCAAAGAAAAATGCTGACCAGTTAAATTTCTTTGCATGAGCTTTTTCATATAAATTTCCCATCCAAACTCTTCTAAATTCTTCATCATTGTCAGAACCATACATTTGATTATCTGGTTGTATATTTTCAATAGGAGTCTCAAGATTGGTTGTTTCTTCATGTGCTAAATTAAATAAGTTAACAGAACTATCCTCCATATCATCATTAACATTATTTTCTTGAATTGGAGTGTCTATGTTATTGTTTTGAATATTGTCATTATTAAAATCTGGTATTGATACATTATTGTCTTGATTAGTATTATCTTGCATATTAGATTGGTCTGTGTTAGCTGTAATTGGCTCCGGATTAGTATATATATCATTATTAAGATTTATATTTGAGTCTGTAAAATATGGTGAAGAGTTTAAGTCAGTATTTTGAAAATAGGGATTATAGTATGGGTTATCCTGATTTTCATTATTTGGACCTAAATTCATATTATTAATTTCATCATCTATTTTTTTCTTATTTTCATCCATGGTTTATTATAAGCTCCTTTCGTTAAATATAGTAATATTATAAAATAAAAAAAATAATTATACAATAATAAATGGAAAAATACTTGACTTAAAAATTAGATATGGGTAAAATCTTTTATGAAGAAATATAGAATAAGTAGGAGAAAAGCGAATGAAAACACGTAAAAGCCTTGAGGCTGTATATATATATATATATATATCGTAGGATTTAATAAAATAAGTTTATGTAAACATAGAAAAGAAACTATGCTTTTTAGACGAACCTAAAAGGTGTAGTTTTTTTGTTGTGTTTGAAAATTACAATGATAGAAAGGAAGTTAAATATATGAAGAAAAACAAAAAGAAGAAGTTAATAGTAGGAATTGTATCAATAATACTTTTAATTGCAATAGTTTCAACTGTTGTAATACACAATATTAATACGAATAACCAACTAAAAGAAAACGAATATTTACAAGGAGAGAATACAAATTCTAACTTACTAGCTAGTTATATAAAAAAAGGAGTGAAAATAGGTGGGATAATAGGAACGATGGAAGTACTAGATACATCAGATGCAAATGCAACGCCAGAGGACATACTAGAAGGAAAAACAGCATATGTAAATGGAGTAAAAATAACAGGAACATGGAAAGAACCAGTTGAGTTTAGTACAAATTATGGAAGAATAGAAGTAATATGGATAGACCAACAAAAGAAGGCATGGAATTCTTTATTTGATTTTTACATTAGAAAATCTATTATGATTAAAGTGATGTAGCATAATAACTACATCACTTTTTTCCTACATTTCTTCAATTAACTTTTCAACTATTTGAACAGCATTTGAAGCAGCACCTTTTCTAATATTATCAGCAACAACCCAGAAATTTAGCCCAGATTTAACACTAAAATCTCGTCTAATTCTGCCAACAAAAACTTCATCATGTCCAGTTGCATCTGTTGCAATTGGATATTTATTTGAATCTATGTTATCTACAACTATAACATCTGGGAAACTACGCAAAGTATCTTTTAATTCATCTAAATCAAATTCATTTTCAAATTCAACATTAATACTTTCACTGTGAGAATTAAAAACAGGAACTCTTACAGTAGTTGCAGTTATAGGAAGTTCTGGTCTATTTAAAATTTTTCTTGTTTCATTTATCATTTTCATTTCCTCTTTAGTGTAACCATTGTCTAAAAAAGTATCAATATGTGGCAAGCAATTATTAAATATAGGATAAGGAAATTTTTTTAAGTTATATTCTGATGTTTCAGCAACATTAATGTCATTTCCTTCTCTATAATTTTTAATACCATTTTCTAAATCTTCAATACCGTCTCTGCCTGCACCAGATACTGCTTGATATGTAGAATAAACAATCCTCTTAATTTTGTACTTATCATCTAATGGTTTTAAAGGGACAACAGCCTGAATTGTAGAACAATTAGGGTTTGCAATAATTCCTTTATTTTTTCTTATTTCTTGAGCATTAACTTCAGGAACAACTAAAGGAACATCTTTATCCATGCGAAAAGCACTACTATTATCTACAACAATACATCCTTTAGAAGCAGCTATTGGAGCATATTTTTTTGAAGTTTCTCCACCAGCTGAAAATATAGCAAAATCAAAACCTTCATCAAAAGATTGCTCAGTTAATTCCTGTACAATATACTCTTTCCCCATAAACATAATTTTTTTACCGGAAGATTTTTTAGAAGCAAAAAATGTGTAACTACTAATAGGTAATTTTTTTTCTTCTAGAACTTTAATAGCTGCTCTTCCAACAACTCCAGTAGCACCAACTACTGCTAATTTTAAATCTTTCATAATTCACCTCTGTATAGAGTTTATATAACTTATATAATTATATATATTATACTTTATTCATTATATGATAAAACAGAGAAAAAATAAATAATTTAAATAAAAATTGTTTACAAACCTATGTTCGTGTGATAAAATATACAAAGTAATTAGAAAGATAGAGGAATTTTAATGTTAGATTTAAAACAAAATGTAAAATATGTAAAAGGTGTAGGACCCAATAGAGTAAAACTATTAAATAAATTAAATATATATACATTAAAAGATTTAATCACATATTATCCACGAGATTATGAAGACAGAAGCATAATAACAAAAATAGCAGACACGAAAGATGGAGAAAAATATACAATAGAAGTAGTGGCATTAACAGATGTGAATATAAGATACATAAATAGAAATAGAAGTTTTGCAAAACTTCTAGTACAAGATGATACAGATAATTGTATAATTACTTGGTTTAATCAGCCATATGTAAAAGATAGAATAAAAAGAGGCGAAAAATATAGATTTAATGGAAAAATAACTAAGAAAAATGGCATAATAGAAATGAATAGTCCAACTTATGACAGCATAGATAATACTAAGAATACAGGTAAAATAGTTCCAATTTATCCATTAACAAATTCATTAAAACAAAATAATTTAAGAAGTATAATAGAAAATGGAATAAAAATGGTAGAAAACAAACTACCGGAAACATTACCTTCATCATATTTACAAAAATATAATTTGCTAGATATAAATAGAGCCACGAAACAAATTCACTTTCCAAACACATTTGCAGATTTTCAAAGTGCAAGGAAAAGACTAGTATTTGATGAACTACTATCAATGCAATTAGGTTTATTAGCTTTAAGAAGTGAAAATGAATCGGAAGTAAAAGGTATAAAGTATAATAAAGAAGTGCAAATGTCCGATGTTATAAATAATTTGCCATTTAAACTTACAAAAGCACAGCTTAGAGTTTTAGAAGATATTAATAATGATATGGAAAATGAAAAGCCAATGAATAGACTTCTTCAAGGGGATGTTGGATCAGGAAAGACTATTGTATCAATGGTTGCAGCATATAAGGCAGTAAAAAGTGGATATCAAGTAGCAGTATTAGCTCCCACTATGATTCTAGCTAAACAACACTTGCAAAACTTTAGAAAAATACTAGAAAAATATGGGATTGTATGTGAAGCATTAGTTGGAGGAATGACTGCCAAAAAGAAAGAAGAATTACTTCAAAGAGTAGAATCAGGAGAGGTAGATATTTTAATTGGAACACATGCATTAATAGAAGAAAATGTTATATTCAAAAACTTGGGATTTGTAGTAACTGATGAACAACATAGATTTGGTGTTAAGCAAAGAGCAAAAATAGTATCAAAAGGAAATAACCCAGACGTACTAGTAATGACAGCTACACCAATACCAAGAACACTAGCTTTAATATTATATGGAGATCTAGACATTTCAATAATAGATGAATTACCTCCAAATAGAAAAAAAGTAGAAACTTTTGCAGTAACAAAGAGATATGAAGAAAGAGTGAATGAATTTGTAAAAAAAGAAGTTAGAAGCGGTAGACAAGCATATATAGTATGTCCTCTTGTAGAAGAAGGAGAAGACGAAAGCACCGCCAACTTAAAAGCTGTTACAGAATTGTATGAGAAATATAAAAATGACATATTCAAAGATTTTAATGTAGAGTATTTGCATGGGAAAATGAAACCAAAAGAAAAAGATGAAATAATGAACAGATTTAAAGATGGGGAAATACAAATATTAATTTCAACCACTGTAATAGAAGTTGGTGTTGATGTTCCAAATGCAAGTGTAATGATTATAGAAAATGCTGAAAGATTTGGACTAGCACAGCTTCATCAATTAAGAGGAAGAGTTGGAAGAGGAGAATATGCTTCATACTGTATCTTAAAATATAATTCAGGCAATGATATTGTAAGACAAAGAATGGAAATAATGACAAAAACAGATAATGGATTTACAATAGCAGAAAAAGACTTACAATTGAGAGGTTCAGGAGAATTCTTTGGTACAAAACAGCATGGAATGCCAGAATTTAAAATAGCTAATCTATTTCATGATATGGAAGCCTTAAAAGAGGTACAAGCTCTTGCTACCCAAGTAATAGGGCAAGATCCAAAATTAGAAAAGGAAGAAAATAAACCATTAAAATTACTAGTTAAAGAAAATTTTACTTCAAAAGCAGAATTAACAATTTAGTTTGTTGACTTTGACTATACTAAATGATAAAATATAAACATAATATAGCAAGAAAGAAGGATTGACGAAAGTGAAAACAGAAGTAAAAAAGAAAGTGAAAAATAAAAGACATTTTGATATAAAAAAGAACTTTGGTAGGCTTGTTGCATTAATAGTTTTAATATGTATGTTACTTGCAACATCAGGAACATTAATTTTTTATTTGATTTATTATATTTAATAAAAGGAGATAAATAGTATGTTTGAAAATATATCAAACTTAAGTTTCGATTTTGCAGATTATATAAGTGATTTGAGTTCACATCCTTGGCAAATAGTAACATTTGTTTTAGATATAACAATAGTATTGTTTTTGCTTGTTTATTTTATAAAAGTAGCAAAAAAATCAAGAGTTTGGCAATTGATAAAAGGAATAGTATTGCTTATTGTAATTACATTCTTAAGTAATTTGCTAGAATTAAGACTTTTGTACTTTATTCTTACTTCATTTATGACATATGGAGTAATAGCACTTTTAATAATTTTCCAACCAGAATTAAGAAGAGCTTTAGAGCAATTAGGCTCAAGCACATTTACTAAAATGTTTGGAATAGATAAAAGTTTAAGAGATAAAACAAAGGAAGATATATACAAAGTAGTAATTGCAGTAGAAGAAATGGCAAAATCAAAAACAGGTGCATTAATTGTATTTGAAAGAGATATAAAAATACAAGATATTATAGAAACTGGTATAAAGTTAGATTCAGAAATATCACCACAAGTATTAGTTAATATATTTGTACCTAAAACTCCTTTACATGATGGAGCAGCAGTAATAAGCAATAATAAAATTACAGCAGCAGCATGTATATTGCCTTTAGCAGATGATAAAGATATTGCGAAAGAATTAGGAACAAGGCATAGAGCTGCAATTGGTATTTCAAAAGAATCAGATGCTATTGCAGTTGTTGTATCAGAAGAAACAGGAAAAGTATCAATTGCAAAAGATGGAACATTAATTGCAGATGTAAAAGAAGATGCTTTAAAAAGAATATTAATAAAGAATTTAGTTACAGCTAGATTTGGCTCAGAACAAAAATCAAATAGCATTGCAAAGATGAAAGAAAGAATGGCTGCTAAAAGAGCAAAAAAGCAAGAAAATAATGTTATAGATAAATAATAAAAATTCGCCTAAAGTTCATACTTATTAGGCGAATAAATTTTTAAGAAAAGGATAAGAAATGAGAAATATAAAAATAACTATAGAATATGATGGAAAAGACTTTAGTGGTTGGCAGAAACAACCAAATAAATTAAATATTCAGGGAGAAATAGAAAGAGCAATAGAAGAGATAACAGGAGAAGAAGTAGATTTAATTGCATCTGGAAGAACAGATGCTGGAGTACATGCCCTAGCTCAAGTGGCTAATTTTAAAATAGAAAAAGATATTCCCATAGAGAAAATTCCATATTCATTAAATTCAAAACTAAAAAAATCAATACGAGTTAAAAGTGCAGAAGAAGTAGATGAAAAATTTCATAGTAGATATACTTGTAAAAGAAAAACATATAGGTATGTAATAAATAATTCAGTTCAAGGAACAGCTATTTATAGAAATTTACAATATCATTTTCCAGAAAAATTAGACGAAGAAAAAATGAATAAGGGAATAAAATATTTAATAGGAGAGCATGATTTCAAATCTTTTAAAGCTAGTGGAACTAGTAGTAAAAGTAGTGTAAGAACAATATATGATGCGAAAGTTACAAGAGAAGGCGATATAGTTACAATAGAGCTTACAGGAAATGGATTTTTATATAATATGGTAAGAATAATATCTGGTACACTTATAGATGTTGGAATAGGAAAAACAAAACCAGAAGAAGTAAAAGAAATATTAGAGGCAAAGGATAGATTAAAAGCAGGAAAAACTTTACCACCAACAGGATTATATTTAGTAGACGTTAAGTATGAAGAATAAATTTGTATTAATTTGTTGTAAATTGTAACATATTTCAGTTGTTTACATAAACTATACAAGGGGATAATATGAATTTAATACTTTTTCTATTTATATTTCCAATAGCAGTGATTATATTCTCAATAGCACTTCAAAAGATATTAAAAAATCCCTTTTTAGTATCAGCAATAATATTAGCAGTATTTCTTATTATAACTTTTACAGTTTATGGGGTAGGTTTCTTGATAGCAGCTTTTATATATGCAATAATTGCACTAATTACGGCATACATTGTTAGCATTTTCTGTAGGATATCTAATAGAACTATTGAAATTAATTTCATAGATAATAATAGAAGATGTTATGATAATGATTTATCATGTTGCAATAATTTAAGAACGAGAGAAGGGCAATGTTCATCGTGTAATAATATAAATGCAAGAAGTGGTAACAATAGAAGTATATCAAATTGCTGCGATGAGGATAATTATAATATCGGATGTGGCACATTACGAAGTGGTGACCCTAATACAACTGCTTGTAGAACTTGTGCGTGTCAAAGGCAATTTAGAAATTGCTTAAGAAGAGTATAGGAAATATAAAATTTTTTAATTCGGGACGGTCCTTAAACGAAAATTTTTATATGTATGAAAAAGCAAATATTTATAAAATAAATTTTCGTTTAAGGACCGTCCCGAATTAAAAAAATACATAAAAATTTATTTTAATTCAACAATAGTTACTCCATAATCTCCTTCACCAAATCCGGCAATTCTGTAACTTTTAACATATTTAGAAGTTTTTAGATATGCATGGATTCCTTCTCGTAATTTTCCAGTTCCTTTACCATGAATTACTCTAACTTGTTTTAAATGGGCCATTGCACAATTATCTAAGTATTTATCTAAAGTATTAATAGCAGTGTCAACATTTTCTCCTAAAAGGTTAATTTCTGAGGAAACATGTTTTGATGCAGAATTATTTATGTGAACAGTATTTTTATTTGTTGGTTTACTTGTTTCTTGATTATTTAGCTTTAATAATACACTTAAATCAAGACCACTATTAGTTTCGGTTTCTTTTAAATTTGAATTTAATTCATCTCTTAATTGATTAGCTTTTTTTAAATCGAAACTATCAATATTATTAAGTTCTTTAATAATACGGTTAGCTTCTTGCTTAGCATCTAATAAAATTTCTCTTGCTTCCTTTTTAGCTTTTTCTATTTTCTTTTCTTCATTTGCTAATCTATCTGATACCTGATTTTCTAAATTTTTTCTTAGAAGTTCGACTTGATGTAAATTCTTTTCTTCTTCTTTCTTTAGATTCTCAATTGTAATCCTATCATCGTATATTTCCTTCATAAGAGTTTCTATATCTGTATCCGGCTTATTCATTAAAGAGTTAGCTCTATCTAAAATATCTGAAGGTAAACCTAAACGTTTACTAATTGCAAAAGCATTACTTTTTCCTGGAATTCCAATAAGTAATTTATATGTTGGCTCCAATTTTTCAATATTAAATTCTTCACTGGCATTTTCAAAACCATCATGAGTAATACAATAGTTTTTTATTTCGTGGTAATGAGTTGTTGCAATAGTAATAGCTCCTTTATTGTGAAAGTATTCAAGAAGGGCAATTGCAAGATTAGCCCCTTCTATGGGGTCAGTTCCAGAACCAAGTTCATCAACAAGGACTAAGCTTTTAGAAGTAACCTTATCTACGATATTTACAATATTTGTCATATGACTAGAGAATGTACTTAAAGATTCTTCGATACTTTGTTCATCTCCGATATCAGCAAAAATATTATCGAAAACTTTTACTGTACTATTTTCACTAGCTGGAATGAATAATCCAGATTGAGCCATTAGGCATAACAATCCAACGGTTTTAAGACTAACAGTTTTTCCACCTGTGTTTGGTCCAGTTATAACTAAAGTTGAAAAGTTTTTGCCAACATAAATATCAATAGGAACAACCTTATCTTTTGGAATTAAAGGATGTCTTGCTTTTATAAGATTAATTTCAGTAGTTAAAAGAGGCATGGTGGCATTCATGTCAATAGCCAATTTAGCCTTTGCAGAAATAAAATCCAACTTACCAATTAAATAAATATTACTTTCAATTTTATCTGCTATAGGAATTAATAAATTTGAAAGTTCTTGTAATATTCTTTCAATTTCCTTATTTTCTTCAACCAACAAATCATTAATTTTATTGTTGATTTCAAACACTGCCATAGGTTCAATGTATACAGTAGAACCACTGCTAGATGTATCATGTATAAATCCTTTAACAACACTTTTATATTCTTCTTTAATAGGAACAACAAATCTGCCCGACCTTATGGTGACAACTGGGTCCATAATATATTTAGAGTGTGAAGATGAATGAATAAAAGCGTTTAACTTACTTTTTATATCACTCTCTAAACTTTTTCTGGATTGTCTAATAGAAAATAACTTATTAGAAGCTTCATCTGCTATTAAATCTTCAGAAATAATGGCAGAACTAATTTTCTTTTCAATATCTTTATTAGAATATAAAGCTTCAAAATATGGTTTTAAAGTTTCTAAGGAAATGTTACTTTCAAGTTTTTTATAATATTCTGAAAGTTCTCTACTAATTCTAAGAATACTACACAAATCTAATAATCCTTTAGCAGTAAGGGTAGAACTACTTTTTAATTTTTTTATCCATAAAGAAAAATCTAAAAGTGCAGAGATTGGAAAATTACCATTTATATTAGTGGCATTTAAAGCATCTTGAGTTTCATTTAATAACGACCTAACTTCTAAGGAATTAGAAGAAGGTTTTAAGTTTAAAGCAAGTTTTTTTCCTTCAAAAGTATATGCTAAATTATTTAATGAATTTCTAATAAAATTAAATTCTAATTTTTCAAACATTTTTAAGTCCTTTCATTTTATTCTCATAGGAACAATTATAACTTAAAATGTGAGTAAAATCAATGAGACAAACAGTAGTTAATATATTTGAATTTGGTTTTTTAGTGGTTAATGTGCTTCAAATGTCGAAAATTGTAATAATTTGACGTACGATTGTTCTTGAAATATAAGGAAAAATGATGTAGAATAAAATATATTTCTAAAAAATTTAATTCAAAGATTTAAAAAATTCTAACAAAAATCCAAAAATGAATATAAAGTGTTGACGAAAAATAATAAATAATATATAATGGAGGTATAATGGAAAAGCTAGATATTCAAACATATTTAAAAGAATTATATAAATTTGAAAAAGCATTATTCGAAGAAATAATATTAAAAGAAAAAAATAATGAAGATAAAAAACAATATAAATATACTAAAATAAATGAAAGTGAAGAACAATATAAATATACTAAAATAAATGAAAGTGAAGAACAATATGATTATGCTGAAATAAATGGAGATGAAGAACAATATAATTATATTGAAATAAATGAAAATGAAGAACAATACAATTATAATGAAATAAAGGAAAGTAAAGAAATTCATAAAACTGAGCCTAACATTAAAAATATACATGATACCAGTTTTAGGAATGTACTGGCAAATAAAATGGAAGCATATTTGTTCATAAATAGTGTATTAAAATTAAAAGATACTAAAAATGAAATAAATATTGAAGAATTAGAACAATGTGATAATAGATACATAACTAGAGATTACTACAATAAAGAAACAGATATATTGTATAAAATAAAAAATAGGCAGGTATATTTTTTAATAGAACATCAATCCAGTGTAGATTATGAAATGCCAAAAAGAATAATGGAATATATTATTGAAATATTAAGAAAAAATGTAGAACATGAAGAAGTAAAAAACAAAAGATATAAATTACCACTAATAATTCCAATAGTACTATATACAGGGAACAAAACTTGGAAAGTAAAAGAATATTTAGGTGAAGTACAAGAGAAAATGCCCGGATATCACAATAAAGAATTTGGAAGATATATATTAGTAGACGCAAATAAATATAAAGAAGAAGAACTAATAGAAAAAGAAGGAGCATTATCTAAAATACTATTATTAGAAAAATCAAAGGATGTAGAAAAAGCATATGAAAAAATAAAATATAAAGATTTAAAGGAATATGAAAAAGAACTTATATATGAATATACTTGTAATGTGGTAGCAAAAGTGTCGCCAGAATTAAAGATAGAAGAAATAAGAGAAAAGTTAATAAAAAGAGAAGGAGGAAAAAGTATGTTAGCAGATGCATTCCTAAAATGTAAAGAATATGGTTTAATCGAAGGGAGAAAAGAAGGAATTATAGAAGGTAAAAAAACAGAGAAATTAAAAATAGCAAAAAGTTTAAAAATTATGGGGCTAAAGGTAGAAGATATAGTGAGAGCAACAGGATTAAGCAAAAGTGAAATAGAAAAATTATAAAAAAATAAACCAATCAAAATTCAAAAAAATATTGACAAATATTGTAATAAAAGATAAAATAAAATTGAAAATAGGAATAAAAATCAAAAGAAATGGGAAAAAACAACATATGAAAAACGCTGAAACCCTTGTGGCTGTATACACACACACACACAGGGAATTTTAAAAAAGATAAAAAACATAGAGAATTTAAAGCTATGTGTATTAAGGTTGACTTAATATAAATAGCTTTTATTTGCGTGTGTCTAAATTATAAAAGGGTGAGAATGATTTTTATTCTAAAATAAATAAACAAATGAGAGGAGAATGAAATGAAAAAACAAGTAAAACGGAATAACATTAATAGCGTTAGTAGTAACAATAATAGTATTATTAATACTAGCAGCAGTAGCGATTAATCTTACAATAGGTGAAAATGGAATATTCACAAGGGCGCAAGATGCAACAAAACAATGGGATAAGGCATCTGTATTAGAAGATTTAAATATGACATTAGCAGAATATCCAATGTATAAATTACAAGGAGGAACAGATAGCATAGAAGATTATTTGTTAAGTAAAGGAGCTGATTCAGCAACAAATAACGGAGATGGCACAATAGAAGTAGAATATAAGGGATATGTCTTTACAATAGATGAAGATAGTCTAGAAATAATAAGCTCAGAAGAATTAGGTGGAGTAAAGCCAGAAATAGAAATGAGTAAACAGCTATCAAGTGACCAAAAAACAGTAACAATAACTGTAACAGTAACAAATAATGTAGGAACAGTTGACAGCATAGAATTAACAGGCCCAAATGGAAATAAAATAGAAGGAAATTTGAATGGAAAAACAGCAACATTTACAGTAAACAGTAATGGAGAATACACAGCGAAAGTAAAAGCAACAACAGACGGAAAACAAAGAAGTGCAAGTGGAAAAATAGAGGTAACAGAAATAGTAGTAGAATTTAGCACAGGATTTGGAAGAATAGAAGTAATATGGATAGACCAAGGAAATAAAGTAATAGGTCAGCCACTATCACCAGAAAGTTCACTACAAGGAATGACACCAGTAAAATGGGACGGAACAACAGAAAGTACAGCAAAATCGGATAATTCAGACGGTTGGTATAATTATGTAGCAGGAACTGGAACAGAAGATAATTTAAACAGTCATTGGGCAAATGCAAAAGATGGAGATAATTATTTTGTATGGATACCAAGATATGCATATAGAATAACATATTATGCAGACCAAAATAGTGATGTAGCAACCGGATATTATGACGGAAGAGGAATGGTAGATACCCAGGGAAATGTAAAATATGAATTAGATGCAGGAATAGAAAAAGTAGAAAATAATGGAAAAACTTATATAGTACATCCAGCATTCATGAATGATACAGAAAGCACATATTCACACGGAGGCTGGTCAGGAGATTTAGCAGGAATATGGGTAGGAAAATATGAAACATCAGGTTCAGAAAGTGATATGAAAATAGTACCAAATGCAGATTCAATAACTGACCATACAATAGGAACATTTTATAATTATGCATTCGACTATGATAGAGACAAAGAAAGCCATTTAATGAAGAATAGCGAATGGGGAGCAGTAGCATATTTAACCCATAGCCAATACGGAAGAAATGGAAATGAAATATATATAAATAATGACAGAGATATAACAGGAAATAGTGGAGGCAGTACAGACGCAAGTTCATCAGGAACAAAATATGCATATGATACTCCAGAAGGACAAAAAGCAAGTAGTACAGGAAACATCTATGGAATATATGATTTATCTGGAGGACGTTATGAATATGTAGCAGCATTTGATAATGAATCAAGTTCATTAAGTCCAGGAAGTTCATTTGCATCAACAGGAGGAGCAAGTACACCATATGCAACAGCATACACAAACGGAACATCTACTTATTATGGAACAAAAATATATGAAGTAGGAAAAACGGGAGATGCAACAAAAGAGGCGTTTATAGGAGGTAATAATACCAGAAACTGGAATAACGATTATTCGCACTTCTTGTACTCGAGCAGTCCGTTCTTCGTACGTGGAGGCTATTGCGATGATGGTTCCGGTGCAGGCGTGTTCCTCTCGGGCTACGGCAGTGGCGGTGGCGGCAGCATCTACAGTTTCCGTGTGGTGCTCGGTGGTGCCGCACTTTAAAACTTGTGCCCAGACCCCTTTCCAAAAAACATAAAAATAGGCGAAGAATAATGTCAAAAGAAAAAGATAAAAAGTAGACATAATATCAAATAAGCAAAAAGTAAGGTAAACATAACATTAGCCAATAAAGCATTTGCTTTATTGGCTAATGAGGGATTAAACTGTAACTTCTTAAACTCGAGCAATCCGTTCTTCAAACGTGGAGGCAATTACAATAATGGTTCCAATGCAGGCGTGTTCAACTCGAACAACAACAATGGCAATGGCAACAACAACAACAGTTTCCGTGTGGTGCTCGGTGGTGCCGCACTTAGATACACAAGAAGGAGAAAGCCCTTCAATCTCAGATGAGTATTGTTCAAGGACAATACTGAGAGTTGTAATTTTCTTTTAACATTTCTTCTTCTTTTTCAAAAGCTCTAGTATTATATAAAAAATCACAAGAATTCAATATTTTTTGTTGCAATTTAAAAGAATTACAATGTGATGAATGACCTAGCCAAGAGTTAAGCTGAGCCATTGTTAAGTCCAAATTTAAAGAATGATTATTATATTTTTTATTCCAGTTTTTCAAATTTTTCTTAATTTTTTTCTTGCTAGAATTCCTCAAAAGCATGTGAGTTGTAAAAATGCGATATCCACAAAAATCAACTCCCATTTTATATGGATAATATTTTGTTTTGGCATTTAACTCTAATTTCAATTTAGTATCCAAAAAAGTTTCAATTTTCTTTTTAGTTTCAATACAGTCATTTTTACTTGGCAATAATAATACAAAATCATCCATGTATCTGCATAAATACTTTATCTTTAATGTTCTTTTTATATATTGGTCAAGTTCATTCAAATAAATATTAGCAAAAAACTGAGAAGTATAATTTCCAATAGGAATTCCAACATCTTGACCATTAAATATCAACAAATGAGTAAGTTGTAATAAATCTGGGTCTTCAATATATTTTTTCATTAAACTAAAAAGAATATTAGGATTTATTCTGTAAAAAAATTTGCTAATGTCACATTTTAAAATCCAAAAGGAGCCAATATTTCTATGAATAATACGCATTTGTTTTTGAAGTTCTAAAGCAGCTTTGTGAGTTCCTTTGTTTTCCAAACATGCAAAACTAGTTGAAATAAATTTAGGGACAACAAATGGTTTAATAAATTCTTCTACATACCATTGATGAACTATTCTATCGATATATGGCAAAGCTTGTATAATTCTTTCTTTTGGCTCAAAAATTCTAAATGTATAGTAGTTGCCAAGTTTGTATGTTTTATTCTTTAAACTATTAAGAAGGTTAATTAAATTATTTTCTAAATTTAATTCAAATTTAATAACATCTTTCCTATAAGCTTTATGTTTTCGCGCTCTTTTATGAGCTTCTAAAAGTTTTTCAAAAGTTAAATTTTTATAAAATAAATTTCTTATTTTCTTTGGCAAGACTTTATCCAACCTCCTAACATATTACATATATTTGTAACTAATAAAGACCATGTTTCATAATTTTTAACAGATATATATTTGTTAATATATGACAAGCGTATTAAAACTTTTAACAAGTCTAAATTAATATCTAGTTCAAATAGGTAATCCATTTTTTCTTTTTTGTTATATATTTTCACTGCAAAAAGAATATTTCTTAAACCAGAATACACAGTTTGCTTAATTTCTTGAACTAATGCAAAATTTTCGCATTTAGGATATTTTTTTACAATATTTTGCGTATAATAAATTAATTCTAAATACTTAGTATAAATTTTAAGATTCTCATAATTACTTTCCTGCTCCATAAAATCCTCCATTTATAATTACTATTTTTTCTTTTCTAATATCTTATTTGCTTTGTTATTAAAATCTTCGAGTTTAGAATAAGCTTCTTTGATAGATAAATTATCCACATCTAATTTAATAAGTTCTAAAAGCAAGGAATCGGTTTCAGAATTGTATGTAAATTCATTTGGAGTGTAAACAGTATTAGAATTTATGTCGATTATTTTTACGTTTAAGCTATATTTTATTAGTAAATGTAAATATTTATCTAGTGAACTTATAGGAAAGCCACATTTTACAACATCTGAATTTAGTTGAGTTAATTTCAAATTTAAAATTGAAGATACAAGTCTAGCGTCATTATCAAGTAAAATGTAAAATATACCTGATTTAAATAATAGAATAGTATCTTTATCTGTTTTTTTCATAGATAAATATGAGTTATATGATTTGCTCATGATATTTCCTCCTTGGTAAAAATTAGCATATTTGCATTATACATTATAAAAAAATATATTACAATAGATTTGTCAAAATATGTCAAAAAATGTCGACAATATTAAAACTAGATAATGAGTAATTAATTTTTTATTGACAAACCAAAAATTAATGATAAAATATAATTGAAAAAATATATAAGAGGGGGAGTGAATGATATATAAATATTATTTACTCCCTTTGAGGTTTGAGGTGTACGTATGTCATATATCGAATTTAAAGATGTAGTCAAAGAATATAAAATGGGAGAAGTCTCAATAAAAGCATTAGATAAAACTAATTTTCAAATAGAAAAAGGAGAATTAGTTGTAATTGTTGGACCTAGTGGAGCTGGAAAAACCACTGCATTGAACATTTTAGGAGGAATGGATAGTGCTACATCTGGAAGTGTTATAGTAGCAAATAAAAATATTACAAAATATAAAAATAAAGAGCTAATTAAATATCGCAGAGAAGATATTGGATTTGTATTTCAATTTTACAATTTGGTACAAAATCTAACTGCTTTAGAAAATGTAGAATTAGCAACTCAAATTTGTAAGAAGCCATTAAATCCAAAGGATATATTAATAAAAGTAGGATTAGAAAATAGATTAAAGAATTTTCCGGCACAACTATCTGGAGGAGAGCAGCAAAGAGTTGCAATAGCAAGAGCGATAGCTAAAAATCCGAAGTTATTACTTTGTGATGAACCAACAGGAGCATTGGATTATAAAACAGGAAAGCAAATATTAAAATTGCTACAAGATACATGTAGAAAAGAGAAAATGACAGTAATTATTATTACACATAATACTGCCTTAACACCAATGGCAGATAGAGTTATCCACTTTAAAAATGGCACAGCGCAAAATATTGAAATAAATCAAAATCCAACACCAATAGAGGAGATTGAATGGTAATGAAAACAGCTCTAATTAAAGATAGTATAAAAGAAATAGCAAAATCTTTTAAAAGATTTATTTCTATACTCTTAATTGTGCTATTAGGAGTAGGTTTTTTTGCTGGAATAAAAGCAACTAGTCCAGATATGAGACTTACTTTAGATAAATATTTTGATGATAAAAATGCAATGGATTTTCAAGTAATTTCCACATTAGGATTAACCAATGAAGATATTGAAGAACTAAAAAAAGTAGAAGGAGTGGAAAATGTAGAAGGTTCATATCAATCAGATGCTATTGTAAGCGTGGGAGAAGAAGATGTTGTAGTAAAACTTGAAACAATTACAGAATCGTTAAATAAGCTAGAAATAGCCGAAGGTAGGTTACCAGAAAACGAAAATGAATGTGTAGTGGAGCCAGGTTTTATACTTGGAACTAATCATAAAATAGGAGATACAATAATAGTTGAACCAGAAAAAATAACTGATGATGATGGCAATGAAAAAGAACTCTTAAAAAATAAAAATCTTACAATCGTAGGAACAGTAAAATCTCCATTGTATATATCAATGGATAGAGGTAGTACAAAACTTGGTTCTGGAGTAATAGATTATTATATTTACATATCTAAAGAGAATATAAATACAAGTATTTTCACAAATGCTTATGTGAATGTGAAAGATAGTAAAAATTTAAAATGCTATGAAGATGATTATGAAGGTAAAATAGATGAAGTTGTAAAAAATGTAGAGAACATATCAGATGCTAGAAGAGAAGCCAGATACAATGAATTATATAATAGTGCTAATCAGAAGTTACAAGATGCAAAAAATGAATTTGAAACTCAAAAAGCAGATGGTGAAAAACAATTAAAAGATGCAGAAGAAAAAATAAACACAGGTAAAGAGCAAATATCAGATGGAAGAGCCGAAATACAAAAAAATAGAAGAGAATTAAATAATAAATTTGCAGAAGCTGAGGCACAAATAAATGATGCCAAAGAAACTTTAACGCAAAAAGAAAATGAATATAATTCTAAAAAAACGGAAGCAGAAAAGCAAATCCAAGAATATGAAACACAATTAAATAAATTAAAAGCAATTCAAACCCAGTACAACAATTTGAAACAAAGTTTGGTAACTAAACAAAAAGAATATGATGAGTTAGAAGAAAGACTTAAAAATTTAGATGAAATCCAAGACAGCGAAGAAATAGATAAAATTAATAGCAAAATGACAGAATTAATTTCTGATATGGCTAAAATAAAGGCAACACTTACAATAATAGATAAGCAACTAGAAAATCAAGGAATAGAAGACATAAATGAAAGTGTTTCTTTTGTAGAAAGCTCTATTCAAAATGCAAAAACAGAGTTAGAAAATGCAAAAAGTACAATAGATAGTGCAAAAACAGAAATAGCAAATCAAGAAACAGAATTAGAAGCTGGCAAAAAAACAGCATATAATGAACTTGCAGTAGCAGAAAGAAAATTAGATGATTCAGAAGAAGAAATAGCAAAAGCAGAAGAAGAGCTAAATTCTGCAAGAGAAGAGTATAATACAAAAATAGCAGATGCAGAAAAGAAATTGGATGAAGCGGAAGAAGAAGTAAACAAAATTACAAGACCAGAATGGTATATATTAGACAGAAATCAAAATGCAGGATATGTAAGTTATATTCAGGACACTGATAGAGTAGCTAATTTAGCGGAAGTATTCCCAGTAGTATTCTTTATAGTAGCTGCATTAATTAGTTTAACATCAATGTCCAGAATGGTAGAAGAAGAAAGAGTAGAAATAGGAACTTTAAAAGCTTTAGGGTATAATAAACTTCGAATAGCAACAAAATACTTATTGTATGCTACTTTAGCTACAATAATTGGTGGAATTATAGGAATTTTAATTGGATTTAATTTACTTCCAAAAATAATTGCAGATATATATGGAATGATGTATGAACTTCCACCTGTAATTTTAGATTTTAATGTAACTTATGCTACCGTAGGAATGCTAGCTGCAATCATATGTACAGTAGGGGCGACAATATATACTTGTGCAAAAGTGCTTAGTCAAAAACCAGCAAATCTTATGAGGCCAAAATCTCCAAAACCAGGCAAAAGAGTATTTTTAGAGTATATTACTTTTATATGGAAAAGATTGAATTTTACTAAAAAAGTAACTGCTAGAAATATATTTAGATATAAAAAGAGATTTCTTATGACAATCATAGGTGTTGGAGGATGTACAGCATTAATAATTGCAGGATTTGGATTAAGGGATGCGATTAGTAGCATGATTCCATCACAATATGGAAAGATTAATCTATATGAAGTTAGCATTAATTTAAAAGACGAATATAAAAATGAAGAATTAGAGCAAATAGATAGTATAATAACAGAACATGATGAGATACAAAGTATTTTAAATGTTAATGTTCAATCAGTAAAAATAGATAAAAATGATAATAATCAAACAATTCAATTAATAGTACCAGAAGACGTTAATAAATTAAATGAATTTATTACACTAGAATCAAGAATAAACAATGATATAAAATATACTTTAAATAATGATGGAGTTATAATAAGTGAAAAAATTTCTAAGCTTCTTGATATAAAAGTTGGAGATGAAATTAAAATAATAAATGCAAATGACCAAGAAGCAAATGTTAAAGTTGTGAATATAACGGAAAATTATTTAATGCATTATATATATATGACCCCAGACTTATATAATACCATTTTTGATACTAGAATAGGGTACAATGTAGTTTATGCAAATACTACTAATATGGATGAATCCGCCGAAAATGTATTAGGAAAAGAATTGTTGACAAATGGAAACTATATTTCAGGAGTTTCATTTATGTCTGTTACAGAGGATATATTTGCAGATGTTATGGAAAACATGGATTTAGTAGTATGGATTTTAATTATTGCAGCAGGACTTTTAGCTTTTGTAGTTTTATATAATTTACTAAATGCAAATATTACTGAAAGAATAAGAGAACTTGCAACAATTAAAGTACTAGGATTTTATGATAAAGAAGTTTATCAATACATATCAAGAGAAACAATTATATTAACAATACTAGGAATGCTTGTTGGAATAGGGGGAGGGTATTTCCTAACATTGTATATTATTAAAACATGCGAACTAGATATATTAATGTTTAATCCTCAAATAACAATATGGAGCTATTTATTGGGAGTATTAATAACTGGAATATTTGCTGCTATTGTTAACATTATTACTTACTTTTCTTTGAAGAAAATTGATATGATAGAATCTTTAAAAAGTGTTGAATAAAAATAAAATGTTATAATTCATATTTATTTTAATTATTTTTAATTGTATATTTTGAAATTTCTTGTTCCTTGCGGTCGCTTCGCTTCAAACGCACTTCGTCGGAATCCTTCCGACTCGTTTGAACGGGAACAAAGGAACCTCGAAATTTAAAATATACAATCTTAAATCAATTTATATTATGATATGAATTATAACATTTATTTTAAATTAAGCAATTTATATGCACTACAAATTTCACATCCATCACAAGTCTTTATTCTTTCACCAAAAATCAATTCTAAAGTATTTATAAACTCATCTTTTGGAGATATTAAATGTAGAATGATTTTTTGAGGTAATTTCCCTATTAAGGTATTTAATGCAAAATCATTCTGAGAAAAAGTTATATCAGATAAGTATTCCGAATTAAAATCCTCATTTTTAACCATATTACCAATTTCATCTAATAAAATAGATTCTTGATTAACATATATTAAATTAATTGTAATAGGCTCCGGAATTTTCGAATCTACATATATTTTGAGTAATGATACAAATTCAAGATATTCTTTGTCCAAAACAAATTTACTTACGGCATTTTCTAATAATTCATCTAAAGTAGAAATATAATTAGAAAGTCTAAAATTTACAAATCCATCTAAAACTATAGATTTATTTTCCTTTATATATTTATTAATCTCAGAAGAAATTTTTCTATCATCACATTTTTGAGAAACTGTATTATATTCTTCTAAAATAGCCTCTTTATCTTTTATGTCAAAATAAAAATATTCTTTATATATTAATCTTTTTATGATTCTAGGCTCATAAAAAGCTACAATGGTATCAGATATTATTTTAGATACAAAATTATAAAAATCATTACAATTATTTCCAAGATAATGTACTATAACATTTTTATAAATTTTAAAATTATGTTTAGAATAATATATATCTGGAATTGTAGATTCACTAATTTTTTTCATTAAAAAATCTTGAACATTAGATCCGAGTATCCTTTATGCATAATGAAACCATAAAATCCTCCCCAAAGTAGTATCTACCATATATCATATATTATTCATTAAAAAAATTTTTGCTATTGTATTTTTTTAATGAATATTGTATAATGAAAATAGTTTAATAAAAGGAGAGAAGGTTATGAATAATATAGGAATTGATGATGCAATAATTGATGCATGGGTTGGACAAAAAAATGGTATGAACCAAAAAGTAAAGAATAGCAATTTTAGTGTTTGTGCATTCTTCTTTGGTGGATTTTATTTTATCTATAGAAAGATGTATTTAATAGGAATTATAGATTTAATAATTACAATGGCAGTATCAGCAATATTAAATTTCATACAACTAACTGAGCTTATGGTTAACGGAAATTTAATGATACTACTATCAATAATTCCAGCTGCTATAGCTATAATTAACGGATTTATATTTTATCCACTATATAGAAATCATATAAGAAGTAAATTACAACAAAATCGTAATATGAACCCATTCCAAGTAGCTCAAATGAAAGGTGGAGTTAGTTCAGCAGGAGCAGGTATATCAATAGGAGTTGTATTTGTAATAGCTGTAATTTTGGTAGTATTACTAGCAGGAATTGGAATGGTTTTATTTGGTGGAATATTAAATGAATTAAGCGATAGAATAAATGGTAAATCTGATAGTGATTTTTATAATGATTATTACAATAACTATTATGATTACGATTATGACTATGATTATGATGACTATGATTGGAATCAATTAATGAAAGAATATGAAATAGATTTTGAGAATGATTATAATTGGGATATATAATGTTAAGTGAACTTTGAGGATATTTCTTAAAGTTCATTTTTTATTATTTCAAAGAAAAGAAAATATATAGTTTATAATTCCCGGAGCAGGGACGCTCCGTACGGCTCTCTTGTCGTTCGCCTTGAATTCTAAACTATATATTTTATTTTCCTTAATATTAATTATCTGAACTTTAAGAAATATCTTCAAGATTCACACTAATTTTATAAAATATTTTACAAAAAAAGTAGAAATTTAAAAACATTAATGTTACAATACAAGAGTATAAGTATAAAATAGGAGGATGAGCATTATGCCAAGAGGTAGAAAAAGCAAAAAGAAACAATTGCAAAGAAAACTAAATATAATTGTGGCAACACTAATAGTTTTAAGTATTTTGCTTGCTGTTTTAATTTACACAAAATCTGGCTATTTAGGACAGACATTAAGTCCAGCATTAGGTGGAATTTTTGGCTACATAAAATATCTAGTACCAGTAGGATTTTTTGTATTTGCTTTGTATTTGGCTTATGACAAAGATACTAAATATTATATACCTAAAATTATTATGCTCATTGTTATATTATTATTAATAGATACTACACTTAGCTGTTATCAGATATCAACTGGTAATATAAGTATAGAACAAGGAACAGATGTGGCATTAAAACAGGCATATACATTAGGAACCAAAGATATTGGAGGAGGAGTAATTGGAACAGCAATTGCAATTCCACTTGTAAATTTAATAGGAATATTAGGAGCAGTAATTGCTTCAATAGGTGTTTCATTAATTTTATTAGTAATAATATTTGGACTTCATCCAGCAGATGCTATATCAAATTCACTTGATAAACTAGCAGAGAAAAAGGCTCAAAGAGCTAAAGAAAAAGAAGAAAGAGTAAGTGAAAATGCAGAAGTTAAAGTAAAAGCAGAAACCAGAAAAGAAAGAAGATTGAGAGAAAAATTAGAAAGAGAAGAAGCTAAGAAAAATAAAGAAGAACTTGAAGACCAGATAACAATAAACTTAAATGAACCAAAAAAATATGACCATTCAAAAGATGATTTAGATGCATCAATTTTTTCTCCAAAAGGTGTAAAACAAGCACCAAAAACTATAAATAACACTATAAATGGCGACGAATTATTTGCTACCGAAGAAGAGCAAAAAGAAGCAAAGGTAAAGGAAGTATTAAAACTAGATCATGGTATTACTGTAGAAGATGAACATTATGAATTCCCACCAGTAACTTTACTTGCACCAGGTAAAGGATTATCCGATAAAAATAGTGAAAAAATGCTACGTGCTACTGCTGAAAAATTGAGAAGAACATTATATAGTTTTGGTGTAAATGCAAGGGTTGAAAACGTTTCAGTTGGACCTGCTATTACAAGATATGAACTAGCACCAGCAGAAGGTGTAAGAGTAAGTAAAATATCTAATCTTGCAGATGATATAGCGCTTAGCTTAGAAGCAGAAACAATCAGAATAGAAGCTCCAATTCCAGGGAAACATACAGTTGGAATTGAAGTTCCTAATAAAGAAAAAAATACAGTTCCGTTAAGGGACATAATTGAATCAGATGCATTTATAGATAATAAATCAAAACTAGCCTTACCACTTGGAAAAGATGTTGCAGGAGAAACTGTTGTATCAGATATTGCAAAAATGCCGCATATGCTTATTGCAGGTGCAACTGGTTCCGGAAAATCTGTATGTATAAACACATTAATAACAGGTATAATATATAAAGCTAAACCAAGTGAAGTAAAACTTTTAATGATAGACCCAAAAGTTGTTGAACTTTCTGTTTATAATGGAATACCACATCTTTTAATTCCAGTTGTAACAGACCCTAAAAAAGCAGCAGGTGCGCTTGCCTGGGCTGTTCAGGAAATGGTTAAAAGGTATAGCTTATTTGCCGAGAAAAAAGTTAGAGATATGAAAGGCTATAATGAACTCGCAGAAAAAGAGGGAAATTATAAATTACCACAAATAGTAATTATAATCGACGAGCTTGCAGATTTAATGATGGTTGCAGCAAAAGATGTAGAAGATGCAATTTGTAGATTGGCTCAAATGGCAAGAGCTGCTGGAATGCACCTAGTAATTGCAACACAAAGACCATCTGTAGATGTTATTACTGGAATAATTAAAGCAAATATTCCATCAAGAATAGCTTTTGCAGTGTCATCTCAAGTAGATTCAAGAACAATACTGGATGGAGCAGGTGCAGAAAAACTTCTTGGAAAAGGAGATATGCTATTCTATCCATCAGGTGCACCAAAACCAGTAAGAATTCAAGGTGCATTCATATCAGATAAAGAAGTTGAAAATATTGTGAAATTCTTGAAAAAAGATGGAGAAACACAATATGATGAAAATATAATAGAATCAATAGAAAGTAGTGGAGCTCAAGAAAGAGGAGAAATAGATGAAGATGACGAGGATGATACAGACCCATTATTAAATGAAGCAATAGAATTAGTTGTAGAAACAGGACAAGCATCAACATCATTTATACAAAGAAGATTTAAAGTCGGATATGCAAGAGCAGGAAGAATTATAGACCAAATGGAACAAAGGGGTGTTATTTCTGGATATCAAGGAAGCAAACCAAGAGAGGTGCTTATGTCTAAGGAGAGATGGGAAGAATTAAAAATGGCACCAGAGGATGCAAACTTATCAAAAGCAGATAATGAAACGAACGAAGGAGAATAAAGTGAAAGCAAAGCTTTTAAAAAAGGATTATAATGAGGAATTAGAAGAATTGGCTGAAAGCAAAAGGTTTGAGAAAGAAGCTCAAAACCTTTTGCTTAGTATGCTTTATAAGGTAGAAGGAGCATATGATGATTACGAAACTGTAAAAAGAGAAGTTCCTACAAAAGATGATTTCATGCAAAATATAATAAATATCGTAAGAAAATATTGCAGGGAAATAGAAATTGCAAAACCTAATTCTCTATTAGAAAAAGAACTAACTAAATCAAGATGTAAGATTTTAGAAGAAGAGCCAGATAATAAATATAATAATGAGCAAAAAGTTATATTTTTTCCTAATGAAAAAGTTGTATTATATAGTGTTATAAGAGCAGGAATAGAAAAAATAAATCCTAATTTAAGTTTAGATGATAAAGCAATGCTTATGATTATTCAAATAGGAAAATGTATAGCTTATTCAGAGGTTATAAGAGATTTTAATGGCTTTTCATGGTCACAGGTTATAAATGAAATAGAGAACATAGATTGCAATATTGTATACACGGATTTAATTTACCTTTTAGGAGAAGAATATGTTTCAAAAATAAACTCTTCAAACATATCTAATCTGAAAAAAATCTTAGATAAAGAATTATATGAAGAAATGCAAAAAGTTGCATTAAGATTTTATTTAGAATATGATGTAAAACAAAGTGAAAAGTTACAAGAAGAATTGCAAAAAGATAAAGAATACTTAAAAGAAATGCAAGACCAGAAAAAATTTATTGAAAATATAAGTAACAACAAAAAGAAAATGCTAAATAGGATAAAAGAAATAGATGAAGTTTTAAATAATCCAAATGATTTAAGAAAAGAATATTTAGAAAAAAATAGAACATTGCCAAATGAAAAAAAGATTTTCAGTATTAGTCATTATGAAGAAATGCTGCAAAAAGAAAGAAACGAATTAATAGAAGAAATAGAGAAAAATAATAAATATCAAAATCCAATTGAGTTTGTTAAAATAAAAAGTGAATTAGAAGAAAAAATTAATTATTATGAGAATTTTAAAAGTTTAGATATACAAAAATTTCAGGAAATTTTTTTACGAGAGTTTAAAAAGAAAATAGAAAAAGAAGAATTACCAGAGAAAATAATGGATTATCTATATGAAATAAGGTATTTAAAATATTTGCCTTTGACATCAAAAATGCTCATGAAAGACAAAATAGATTTTGAAGATATAGAAGAGACAGCAGTTCAAAAAGGAATAGAAACTAATTTAATAACTCCTATATCAAATAACAAAGAAACTGATTATGCATTATTAAAAAGTCTATTTGATACAAAAAACATAAAATTTGAAGATTTGTTGTTAAGATTAGAAGTAAAAGATGGAAAATTGATTTCTGAAATATATGATGGAGATATATTAGATAGTACAAATTATATTAATCTTCAAAAAGGAAGTAGTGTTCAAATTAGAAAAACAAAAAAGGTAAAAATTTTTAATAAATAAGAAAGGAAAACATATGAAAATAACATTTTTAGGGGCAACTCAAACAGTAACAGGTTCGAACTTCTTAGTAGAAGGGGCTGGAAAAAGATTTTTAGTTGATTGTGGATTGCATCAAGGAAAATACGAGGAGGAATTGCTAAATGATGAACCATTTGAATATGATGTAAATAGTATAGATTTTATGCTACTTACACATGCTCACATTGATCATTCTGGAAGAATTCCAAAATTGTATAAAGAAGGATATAGAAATCCAATATATGCAACAAAAGCAACCTGTGATTTATGTAGTATTATGCTTCCAGATAGTGGACATATTCAAGAAACAGAAAATGAAATAAAAAATAAGAAAAGGAAAAGAAATGGTCAGAAGCCAATACAACCACTTTATACAGTAGAAGATGCAGAAAATTCTATGGAAGTTTTTAGAGAAGTAGAATATGATAATATTGTGCAAATAGACCCAAACATTTCTGTTAGATTCAATGATGCAGGACATATGCTAGGTTCAAGTATTATAGAAGTTTGGATAACTGAAAATAATGAAACAAAAAAGATAGTTTTTAGTGGGGATATTGGTAATAATGATATACCACTTTTATCTAGTCCAACGATGATAGAAAGTGCAGATTATCTTGTTATGGAATCTACTTATGGAAACAGATTGCATTTAAAAAATGATAAAAAAGCTTCTATATTCCTAGATGTAGTTTCAGAAACACTAGAAAATGGAGGAACTGTTGTAATTCCATCTTTTGCAGTAGGTAGAACTCAAGAAATTTTATTTGAACTAGACAAAATTAAGGAACAAAGAAAAAACGATGAAGCTTTTGCTAAAGAATATGATACTCTAATGAAAGCAAAAGTGTATGTAGATAGTCCACTTGCAACTTCGGCAACAGAAGTATTTGAAAAAAATATGGATTTATTTAAGCCAGAAGTTCAAGAATTTATAAAAAGGGGAGATAATCCACTAGACTTTCCTGGCTTATCTTTTACACAATCAGTAGAAGAATCAAAAGCATTAAATATGTCAGATGAACCATGTATTATAATATCAGCAAGTGGTATGTGTGATGTAGGAAGAATAAAACATCATTTAAAACATAATATTTGGAATCCAAAGAGTACAATACTTTTTGTAGGATATCAAGCGCCAGGAACTTTAGGTAGAAGAATCGTAGATGGAGAAAAGAAAGTAAAAATATTAGGGGAAGAATTTGCTGTAAAAGCTAGAGTTGAATATATAGAAGGATATTCAGGACATGCAGACCAAGAGTGGCTTTTGAATTTCGTATATTCGTTTACAAGTATGATGCCAAAACATATTTTCTTAGTTCACGGAGAATCAGAGGCACAAGAAACATTAAAACAAAAGATAGAAGAAAGTACTGGAATTGGTGTAACAATTGCTAAATATGGTGAAGAATATGTGCTAGATGAAAATTTGAGTAAGGTTCAAGTATGTAAAAACCCAATAGAAAAACAACAATCAAGAATAGATATAATAGAAAAAATGCAAGCACTAGAAGATGAAATTGAAGATATGAAACATAATTTGAAAGAAAATATAAGAATATCTTCGAATGCGGATGTAGATATGGTAAAATTAAATAACAAAGTAAATGATTTACGAAAGCAAATAATAGAAATTATGAAAAATAAGTAATCTAATATTTTCATTTTTAATAAAGTATTTTAATTGTATATTATAAATTTCTTGTTCCTTACTGTCGCAGATAAAATTCTTTGAATTTTACAGCTCCAAACTGCGCGGAACTGCGAAATTTTAATATACAATAATATATTAGATAAGTATTATAAAAAAGGAGAAATTCAAATGAAGAAAAAATATTATAATGATGCATTTATAGGAAATAAAGATTTAATAGCCACATTTAGTAAATATGGAGAATTATTAAGATTATACTATCCTTCACCAGACTATATGCAATATTCGGATTTTTATCATATAGGGATAAAAATAAATGATTCAAATATCATTTATTTACATAATGACGTAAATAATAAATATAACCAATATTATGAAGATGATACAAATGTATTAATTACAGATATAGAAAATACTTATTTTAATTTAAAAGTGAAGCAAATAGATTGTGCTATGATAAGTCAAGATATATTGCTTAAAAAATACATTTTCAAAAATGATAATAATATAGACTTAGATTTGAAATTTTTAGTACATTCAAAAGTATTTTCATCATATAATAATACAGCTGGTGGAATGATTTCAAATAATGCATTAATACAATATAGCCATAATTATACATGTGCTACATTTTCTAAAGAAAAGTTATATAGCCATCAATTAAATAATGTAGAGGGTAGTATTGGTTCAGGAAACATATATGATAAAGATTATATTGGAATGAGTTCAGATTCAGCAATAAGTTATAATTTAGGAACTATAAAACCAGGAGAAACAAGAGAATTTTGCATGTACATATATATTTCTTCAGGAGATGATAGTTTGACTGAAATTCAAGAAGAAATAGACAAAGTTAGAAGGATTGATGTAAATAAGGAAATAAACAAGGTTGTAAGGCATTGGAAAAAATATGTAGACGACCATGATACATTAAATTTGAAACCAGATGGTTCTGATTATATGGACAAAATAATTCAAATATATAAAAGGACAATTCTTTTAATGGCGTTATTAATAAATGAGAGAACAGGAGGAATATCTGCATCAGTAGAAGTAGATGAAGAAAGGGATAAATCTGGTAGATATGCGTACTGCTGGCCAAGAGATTCTGTTCTTGTGTATAAAGCATTAGACTTTATTGGATTTGAAAACATGACGAAAAAATTATATGAGAACTTTTTAAGAAAAACACAAGAAAAAAATGGAATGTGGGAACAAAGATTTTATACAGATGGAAGACTTGCACCATGCTGGGGATATCAAATAGATGAAACTGCAACAGTAGTTTATGGAGCATATAGGCATTTTGAAGTAATGGTTAAGAAAACTGGAAAGAAAGACAAGAAATTCTTAAAAGATAATTTGAAAATGTTAGAAAAAGCAACGAAATTCCTAGAAAAGTACATGGATAATATTTTAGGAAAAGAAGAAACAGAAGATGTAGTTAGAATGGAATTAGAAAAAGATTATAATTATAAAGAAAGAGATGAAATATATAAACATCCAAGCTATGACCTTTGGGAAAATACAGAAGGTATACACTTATATTCTTTAGCTACAATATATTCTGCATTTGATTCAATGATAAACATATATAATGAAGTACATGAATTGTATGATAAAAACAGATTAAAACAAGATGATATGATAAAATGTAAGAAAAAATTAGAGGAGTACAAAAGAGAAACTAAAAAGTATATATTAGATAACTTAGTAGATAAGCATATGAACGTTTTACTTAGAAATACAACTGATAGAATGGTAGATATAAGTGTAGTAGCAGCATTATTCCCATTTAGAGTATTGGATATGAATGATAAAGTAATGAAAAATACAATAGAACAAATTAATATGACACTAAGAACATACTCAGGTGGATACTTAAGATATCAAGGCGATGGATATTTAGGTGGAAATAATCCTTGGATAATAGCTACTGGTTGGATGGGATTATATTTTAATGCAGTAGGAGACAAAAAAAGAGCTAATGAATGTTTGAATTTTATAGTTCAAAGTGCAACACCAAATGGATTTTTAGCAGAACAATCAAATAGTGATCTTAATGAAAAGTGGGTTATAGGTTTAGCTTGGTCCCATGCAGTATTTATTGAATTATTGGTATATTTGAAGGGGAAAAAGTAATTTCTTATAGAATTTTAATAATTGTATATTATAAGATTTTTTGGCACTTGCTGTCGGGACTTCTAGTCCCTCCAAGCTGCGCGTGCCTGCAAAATTTATAATATACAATTCTTATAATTTATAAAAGTGGTTAGAAAAATGTGTAAGAAAGCACAAAAAGTCGTTAGAAAAATGTGTAAAAAACCACAAAAAGTCGTTAGAAAAATGTGCAAAGCCATTGATTTTTCATAAAAATAACGGTATAATACATATAGATATCATAAGGAGAGTGATGATATGTATAGATATAAAATGGAAGAATTAAAAAGATGGAAGGACTCACCTAATAGGAAACCTTTAATTATTAGAGGAGCTAGACAAGTTGGAAAAACATGGCTCATGAAGGAATTTGGAAGAGAAAATTACGAGAAATGTGCATATATTAATTTTGATGACAATACTAGAATGAATAATTTGTTTGAGGAAGATTTCGACATAGATAGAATAATACAGGGATTAAAAATAGAGTCGGGGGTTAATATTGAGCCAGAAAATACACTAATTATTTTTGACGAAATACAAGAGACGCCCAAAGCGCTAAAAGCACTTAAATATTTTTATGAAAATGCCAGAGAGTACCATATAGTATCAGCTGGTTCACTTTTAGGAGTGGCAATACATGAAGGAACATCATTTCCAGTAGGAAAAGTAGATTTTATGGATTTAACTCCTCTTAGTTTTTTTGAGTTTCTAGATGCACTAGGAGAAAATGAAATATTAGAGATTTTAAAAAATAATGACTTTGATATGTTAAGTATATTTGAAAGCAGATTAAAAGATTATTTAAGGCTTTATTATTATATAGGAGGCATGCCAGAAGCAGTAAGTTTTTATGCGCAAAATAAAAACTTATTGGAAGTAAGAAATATTCAAAAAAAATTACTAGATGCGTATGAACAAGACTTTTCAAAACATGCTCCAACTAATATTGTACCAAGAATAAGGCAATTATGGAATAATATACCTACTCAGCTAGCAAAAGAAAATAAAAAGTTTATTTATGGGCTTGTAAAAGAAGGCGCAAGAGCTAGAGAGTACGAAATAGCTCTATCATGGCTTATAGATTGCGGACTTGTTTATCAAATAAATAGAGTGAATGATAATAAAATTCCATTATCAGCATATCAAGATTTTAATGCTTTCAAACTATATTTATTAGATGTTGGATTACTATCAGCTATGGCAGGAATAGATGCCAAAACATTACTGGAAGGGAATGAGATTTTTCGAGAATTTAAGGGAAGTCTAACAGAACAATATGTTGTATGCCAATTAAAAGAATGTACTGATTTAAATATATTTTATTGGTCATCAGATACAGGAACAGCAGAAGTAGATTTCATAGCGCAAATAGGTAGAAATAATGTACCAATTGAAGTAAAAGCAAATGAGAATTTACAAGCTAAAAGTTTAAAAACTTTCGTGCAAAAATATGATAATAAAGTTAATGTAAGAACATCAATGACAAGTTATAGAAAAGATGATTGGATTACAAATATACCATTATATAGTATTGGAAATATTGAAAAAATTGTGGAAAATGAATAAAGAGAAAGGACCTAAGAATGGCAAAAACAAAAACAATATTTGTATGTAGTGAATGTGGATATGAATCTCCAAAATGGCTTGGCAAATGCCCAGCTTGCAATGCATGGAATACATTTTATGAAGAAAAAGAGCAAAAAGCAGTGACACTTGATGGAAAAGTGAAACAAGCGGCAAAACCTAAAGCGCTTAACAGTGTTGAAGGAAAAGAAGCTATTAGAATGAAAACAGGATATCAAGAATTAGATAGAGTTTTAGGTGGAGGATTAGTAAAAGGTTCACTTGTACTAGTTGGAGGAGAACCTGGAATAGGAAAATCCACTCTAATACTTCAACTTTGTAATAAATTAAGTTCAGATGGAAAAGTGCTATATGTATCAGGAGAAGAATCGGCAGAACAAGTAAAATTAAGAGCAGATAGACTTTCAATTTCAAGTGACAATATTATGTTTTTAGGTGAAACAAATATAGATGCAATAGACAATGAAATAACAAATATGAATCCAAAATTAGTGGTAATAGATTCAATTCAAACAATGTATTCGAATGAAATAACATCTGCTCCAGGTACAGTAAGTCAGGTAAGAGAAATTACAGCAAGAATAATGCGAGTATGTAAAGCAAATCAAATAACAACTATAATTATAGGTCATGTTACAAAAGATGGAAATATTGCAGGACCTAGAGTTTTAGAGCATATGGTTGATACAGTTTTATACATAGAAGGAGAAAGATATTTTTCATATAGAATAGTAAGAACAGTCAAAAATAGATTTGGTTCAACAAATGAAGTTGGAATGTTTGAAATGCAAAATGAAGGAATGTGTGAAGTAACAAATCCATCATCAATATTAATATCAGAAGGAAGCGACAAATATTCAGGCTCAGTAATAATTTGTACTATAGAAGGAACAAGACCGCTCTTAGTAGAGGTTCAAGCATTAACAACAATGAGTGTTTATGGAATTCCTAAAAGAACGGCAAATGGAATAGATTTTAATAGATTAGCTCTTTTAATAGCAGTCCTTGAGAAAAGGTCAAATTTATCGCTCGGAAATCAAGATGTGTATTTGAATGTAGTAAGTGGAATGCGAATTACGGAACCAGCAGTAGATTTAGGAGTTGCACTTGTTGTAGCATCTAGTTTTAAAAACATCAGTATACCGAAAGATATTGCCGTAATTGGAGAAGTGGGGCTTACAGGAGAAATTAGAAGTGTAAATCTAATAGACAAAAGATTAAAAGAAATAGAGAGATTAGGATTTAAAAGATGTCTAATACCAGAAAATAACAAAAAACTCTTGAAAGATACGTATAATTTAGATATAATAGGCGTTAGAAACATTAATGATGCCCTAAAAGCAGTAGGCATTAAATAGACTTTAGGAGTTGATTATATGGCAATTAAAGAAAATGACTTCATTGACATTTTAAAATTAATAGCACCAGGAACTGCTATAAGAGAAGGATTAGACAATATTCTAAAAGCAAAAACTGGAGCACTAATTGTAATTGGCGAAAACAAAGAAGTTATGGATGTAGTAGATGGAGGTTTTAATATAAATGTTGATTATACATCTGCAAGGCTATATGAATTAGCTAAAATGGATGGAGCGATTATATTAAGTTCAGACTTAAAAAAAATATTAATTGCGAATGCGCAATTAGTTCCAGCACAAAATATACCAACATCAGAAACAGGTACAAGGCATAGAACAGCTGAAAGAGTTGCAAAACAAACAGGTAATATAGTAATAAGTATTTCACAAAGAAGAGGAATAATAACTATTTACCAAAATGAAAATAGATATGTTTTAGAAGATACTTCAAGAGTTGCAAATAAGGCAAATCAAGCTTTGCAAACTGTAGAAAAATATAAAAAAGTTTTAGATAATAGAATAAATATCTTGAATGAATATGAATTTAATGATATAGTAACATTGCAAATTGTTATAGAAACACTTCAAAGAGCAGAAATGCTTATGCAAGTTGTGGAAGAAGTTAGAAAAGCAATTTATGAATTAGGTACAGATGGAAGATTAATAGAAATGCAACTTGAAGAACTTACAGATGGTGTAGAACAAGAAGAATATTTGATTGTAAAAGATTATATAAATGGTAAAAATGTAGATAAAATATTTGAAAAAATTCGAAGTTTAGACCATGAAGAATTATTGGTAGTTCAAAATATTGCCAAAATATTAGGATATACAATTCAAACTAGTTATGATGACGTAAGTGTATATTCAAGAGGATATAGAATTTTAAATAAAATTCCAAGAATGCCAAATACAATAGTTGAAAATCTAGTAAAGAGATTTAAATCACTTCAGAACTTATTAGTGGCAGATATTGATGAACTTGATGATGTAGATGGTATAGGAGAAATAAGAGCTAGAACAATAAAGCAGGCACTAAAAAGAATGAGAGAACAGTTTGCGTTTGATAATTTAATTATTTAATGGAAGGAATATATAATATGAAAAAAGAAGAAAAGAAAAACGAAAAAGTAGCAGAAAAAAATTATTCTAAAATTAAATTAATTGCAACAATACTTGCAATAGTTATAGTATTAGGACTAATTGCTTATGTAGTAAATACAATAGTACAAAAACAAAATTTTACAGCACAAAATCCAATTGCAACAATTGAGATTGAAAACTATGGAACTATAAAAATAGAACTATATCCAGATTATGCTCCGGAAACAGTAGCAAACTTTATAGCTTTAGCAAACAATGGATTTTATGATGGATTAACATTCCATAGAACAATACCAGATTTTATGATACAAGGTGGAGACCCTAATGGAGATGGAACAGGAAATGCTACATTGAAAGATTTAGGTGAAGAATCTGAAGATGAATATACAATACCTGGTGAATTTATAGCAAATGGATATAATGAAAATACCTTAAAACATGAAAGAGGAGTTATATCTATGGCTAGAGGAGATTATAGTGGTTATAGTTCAACACTTGCTACAGAAGGATATAATTCAGCATCATGCCAATTCTTTATAACAACAACTGACCAAAGTAATAATTTAGATGGATTATATGCAGCATTTGGAAAAGTGACAGAAGGAATGGATATAGTAGATAATATTTCAAATGTAGAGGTAGAAACTAGAGATTCAGCGGCTTCAGAAGATGAAACTTTAACTCAAGATAAACCAGTAAATCCACCAGTTATAACAAGCATTAGAGTAGAAACATTTGGAATTGATTATGGTATGCCAGAAACAAGAGAACCTTTTGATTTAAACTCTTGGTATATGTCTAACATGTATGGTAACTATTAATTTGCAGATGCATGATTTATAATATGAAATAATAAATTGTTGATTAATAGGGGGCGTTCTTTAAGTATGGGGCGCCCTCAATTTGCAAAAAAGAAGGAGAACAATGGAATTAAAAGGAACAATACAAGATGTGATATATAAAAACGAAATAAATGGATATACAATAGCGACTTTTGAAATGGAATCAGCAGATACAACAATAGTTGGATATTTACCATTTATTCAAAAAGGTGATAGTCTGAAACTTATTGGAAAATTTGTTACACATCCAGACTATGGAGACCAATTCAAAGTAGAAACATTTGAGAAAATAATGCCCGAAACATTGGATGCATTAGAAAAATATCTAGCAAATGGAGTAATCAAAGGAATTGGACCTGCAACAGCTAAAAAGATAATTAAAAAGTTTGGAGAATCAACAGTAGAAGTATTAAAAGCCAACCCTGAAGAACTTACAGCTATAAAAGGGATAACAGAAAAAAAAGCAAAAGAAATTTCAGAGAGTTTTATAGAAAACTGGGAATTATGGCAAATAGTAGGCTTCTTAGAGAAATTTGGTATAGGTCCTCAAAGTGCGCAAAATGTATATAAAAAATTGGGAGCTAATACAATTAATTTAATACAAGAAAATCCATATATTCTAAGTGAATTAGGAGTAAGAGTTGACTTTGCACAAATAGATAAAATGGCTTTAGACCTAGGAGTTGAAAGAAATAATGTGCAAAGAATAGCTGCTGGAATTAGACATGGATTATTACTTGCTACATATAATGGACATACATGTGTATTAGAATCTAATTTAATTACATTCGTAACAGGATTATTAAAAGTCTCGGAAGAAGATGTGCTCTACGCTATGAAAGATATGATGTCAAAAGAACAAATTAAAATTGAGGAAAGAGAAGAAATTGCTACTATAGATGGTAAAACTGAGCTTCAAATTCAAGAATGGGTCTATTTAATTGACTATTATAAAACAGAATTAAATATAGCAAGACAAATACATGGATTAGAGCAAGCAAGTAATATAAAAAGAATTTCAAATTTTAATAATGAATTAGAAAAAGTAGAAAAAAGCAGTAATTTGAAATTATCAGATAAACAAAAGGAGGCAATAAAACTAATAAACGAAAATAATGTGTGTATAATAACTGGTGGACCTGGTACAGGTAAAACAACAATAATAAAAACAATAATAGATATATATAAATCAAAAGGAAAAAAAGTTGTTCTGTGTGCTCCAACTGGAAGAGCAGCAAAGAGAATGACAGAGGCAACAGGAGAAGAAGCAAAAACATTACATAGGTTATTAGAAATAGGAAAAGTATTTGAAGAAAAACCGGATCCCGATATGGATGTAACACCAATAGATGGAGATGTAGTTGTAATAGATGAAATTTCTATGGTAGATATATTCCTTATGAATTATGTGGTAAAAGCACTATTTAAAGGAACAAAATTGGTCTTAGTTGGAGATACTGACCAACTTCCATCTGTTGGTCCAGGATGTGTTTTAAAAGATTTTATTGACTCAAAACAAATACCCTGTGTTAAATTAAATAAAATTTTTAGACAAGCTATGCAAAGTAAAATAATTGTAAATAGCCATAAAGTAAATGAGGGAATAAACTTTTTACAAGAAAAAGAAGAGAACAAGAATGAATTAAATGATTTTATATTTGAAGAAGAAAGAAACTCAGCAGAAATAGTTAATAAAATTTTAAAAGAATATAGTTTGGATAAACAAATAATTACACCATCCAAAAAAGGAGATTTAGGTACAAAAAATCTTAATAAATTGATACAAGAAAAATTTAATCCACTAAATGTTATGAAAAACGAGAAAAAGTTTGGAGAGGTTATTTTTAGAGAAGGTGACAAAGTTATGCAAACCAAAAATAACTATGACATAATGTGGAGAAGAGATAGTGAAATTAGCAGTGGAATATTTAATGGTGAAATGGGAATTATAGAAAAAATAAATGACAATTTAGGAGAAATAAAAATAAAATTTGATGATGAAAAAGTAGCTTTTTATGGTTTTCAAGATTTAGATCAATTAGAGCATTCTTACGCAATTACTGTGCATAAATCACAAGGAAGTGAGTTTTCAGAAGTAATATTCCCTGTATATCAAGCTGCACCAATGTTACTTACAAGAAATTTATTATATACAGGAATGACTAGAGCAAAAGATAAACTTATAATGATAGGAAATCCTTACACAGTTCAATTTATGATAAATAATGAGAAAATAAAAAAGAGAAATTCTGGACTGAAATATAAGTTAGAATCGATTTTTTAAATTTAATATTAAATCAGCAATAAGATGAATTTATTTTGCAATGTATATTTAAGATTTCTTGTTCCTTGCGGTCGCTGTTAAAATTCTTCGAATTTTACAGCTCCAAACGCACTTCGCCGGAATCCTTCCGACTCGTTTGAACGCTTACGCGGAACTGTGAAATCTTAAATATACATTGCAAAAATTAATAATAGTTGTGATTTAAAATAATTTAATAAATATCTTGGGGGCAGAATAGGAGTAAAATATGAGTTTTACAGAAAATGTCCTCAATTTATTTTTTCCTCAGAAGTGCCGGAGTATGTGGAAAAATTGGAACAGTACTTTGTGGGGATTGTGAACAAAAACTAAATGAATATAAAATAAACTTAATAGAAAATGACGATAAAATAAGAAAATTCTATTTATTTAGGTACAATGGAATAATTAGAGAGCTTTTAATAAAATATAAATTCGAAGATAAAAGTTATTTAGCAGATACATTTGTGAAAATTATGTTAAAAAATAAAAAATTGGTTGGATTTTTAAAAAATTATGATATAATAATTTCAGTTCCTTTACATTATAAAAGAAAACTAGAAAGAGGATATAATCAAGTAGAATTAATTGCAAAAAAATTGGGAAACATTAAAGTAGAAAATGATTGCCTAATAAAAAATAGGAATATAGAACCTCAAAGTCAAAAAAATTTAAAAGACAGAATAAAAGATGTAAAAGGAGTATATGAACTAAAAAATATAGAAAAAATACAAGGAAAAAGAGTACTTATATTTGATGATATTTATACAACGGGAAGTACAGTAAATGAATGCATAAAAACAATTAGTAAAGCAGCATCTAAAATAGGAGTACTAATAATTGCAAAAGATTATATGGAAGTAAAAGAATGAATTACTTCTAAGAAAGGATATAAAAGAATGGATGATTTAGTAGAAAGCATTTTAGACTACATTAGGTCTGATTATACAGACTATGCTATTATGATAAATGGTGAATGGGGAAGTGGAAAAACATACTTTTGGAACCACAAAATAAGAAATAGAATTGAAAATATGACTGTAAATGGCAAAAAACTTACCACAATTTATATGTCATTATATGGCATATCTAACTTAGAGGAAATAAGTAAGAAAATATTCATAGAAACAACTCAACTTATGGACAAAAACTTAAAAAAATATATGAACAATAATGGACAAACATTTATACCAGAATATGCAAAAACAGGTTTAGACATGGCTAATTTCTTTGGTGTTACGCAAAATGGAGACAAAGTAGATTATGAAAACTTTTTTTCGACAGATGATAAAGTTTTATGTTTCGATGACCTAGAAAGAGCCAATGTTGATGTTATAGATATTTTGGGATATATAAATAATTTCGTTGAACATGACCATATAAAAACAATAATAATTTGTAATGAAAAAGAATTATCAACAAAATTAAAGAGTAGTAATCTTGAAATGAAAACATTTATTGCAACTTATTTGCTAGATAAAGAAGATAAACTTCTTACGACAGATAAACCAATGGTTGAAAAAATAGAAGATACAATAGAAGATGTTTTTGATAAAGCAAATGATTATGAAAGAATAAAAGAAAAATTAATAGGTGAAACATTTGAATATGCACCAGAATTCACTTATATAATTAATGGTCTTCTAATAAGATATGAGTCAGATGGTGAATTAATTAGATTTTTAAGAGAAAATACGCATTTAATTGTATCAACATTTATAAAAAGTGGAACAAGAAACTTAAGAATATTAAAACATGCACTAAACGATTTTAGAAAAATATTTGATATGGTTAATAAATCATATCCAAATACAAATAATAGAATTCTTCAAACAATGTTAATATTTACAATAGCAATATCTTTTGAAATAAAAGCAGGAAAAGTAACAAAAGATAAATTTGTAAATATAGAAAACAATGAAGAATATAAATCATTAGTTGTATCGTCAAGAGTATTTATGGATAATAGACAATTTTATATTAAAGAATTTGATAATAACTATTACTATAATTTTAAAACAGAATATAGATTTTTCAAATTTATTGAAATGTATGTACGTACTAGAATATTTGATATGAAAACATTCAAAAGAGATATGGAAGATATAATAAATACTGTCGATACAGATAAACTACCAGGATATAAAAGATTACTTACAGAAGAATATTGGAAAATATCTGATGATCAATTTCCTAAAGTAGTTGAAGATGTAATAGAATCAGTCAAAAAAGGTGAAGTAAAATTAATAGATATAGTAAAAATATATACTTACTTCGTATACTTCGTTAAAAAAGGATTAATCAATTATGATATACAAACAATAAATAGTGTATTCTTAAATGGAATGAATATTTCTTCTATTACTTCAGAATACTGTGAAGATGCAGAAGAACAACTAGCTGGATTATCAATAGATGAAAATGGACCAGATATGCAAGAAATACTTGCAAGATTTAGAGATTTAAATAATCAATTAAAAGATAAAATGTATAGAATAAAAGCAGATACAATATTTAAAAATATACCTATGAAAATGGAAAAATTCTATGATTTATTTGATAAAGAATGTATGGAAATTCCTATTTTCAAATATAGTGATCCATATCAAATATTCCAAAGAATATCTTGTGCAAGTAATGAAGATATAGTAACAATAAAAGAAAAATTAGTAGATAGAGCAAATAAAAATGCAAAAATACTAATTCCAGAATTAAACAATATATATAAGCTAAAACAAGTTGTTGATGATTATATAAGTGATAAAATGCCAAGTATAAAAATTGTAATGTTAGGAGATTTTTCAAATTCACTTCAAGAAATTATAAATATGTACAATGCTAAAAAAGAAAAAATGGAAGCAAAAACAGAATAGATGGAGAAAAAATGAAAGAAAGAGTTTTATTAGGAATGAGTGGAGGAGTAGATAGCAGTGTTTCTGCTATCTTACTTCAAAATCAAGGATATGAAGTAGTTGGGATTACAATGAATTTGCATAATGAAAATGATGACGATTTTAGTAGTGATGCAAAAAAAGTATGCAATAAATTAGGTATAGAACATTTTACATGTGATTATAGAGAATACTTCAATGAGAAAGTGATTGATAATTTTGTATGCCAATATAAAAATTGTAAAACACCTAATCCTTGTATAGAATGTAATAAATATTTAAAATTTGGAGCTATGTATGAAAAAGCAAAAGAACTGAATTGTGAGTATATAGCTACAGGACATTATGCTATTACAGAATTTGATGGAAGATATAATAAAGTAGTACTAAAAAAGTCAAAATCAGAGAAGAAAGACCAAAGCTATGTACTATATAGTATTAATCCTAAAATATTAGAAAAAATATTACTACCACTCGGAAATTTTAAAACTAAAGAAGAAATTAGACAAATAGCTAAGGAAAATGGTTTAGAAGTAGCAAATAAACCAGATAGTGAAGATATATGTTTTATCCCAGATAATGACTATGTTAAATTTTTAGAAGAAAAGCAAAACTTTAATTCAAAACCAGGAAACATAGTAAATAAAGAAGGTAAAATCTTAGGAAAACATAGTGGACTATATAAACATACAATTGGACAAAGAAAAGGATTAGGAATTTCAAATCCAGTACCATTGTATGTTGTAGGATTCAACATAGAAAAAAATGAACTTATTGTTGGAGAAGAGAAAGAACTTTATACAAATGAAGTTGTTTTGAAAAACTTCAATAATTTATTAGGAATAGAAATAGATAATTTGAGAGTAAAAGCTAAAATTAGATATGCAGCAAAGGAAGCTGATGCGACTATACACTTAGATAATGGAATGATAAAGGTAGTATTTGATGAAACTCAAAGAGCTGTAACTCCAGGTCAATCATTAGTGGCATATATAGATGATGTTGTACTAGGTGGAGGAATTATAGCTTAAACCTTGAAAGTAAAGGATACAAATGATAAAATTAAATAAAATAAACAAGGAGATAAAGAAATGAAAATGCTTGAAAGCCTTGGGGCTGTATATATATATATATATTGTAGGATTTAACAGAATGAACTTATGTAAACATAGAAAAGAAACTATGCTTTTTAGACGAACCTAAAAGGGATAGTTTCTTTTTTGTGGTTATAAAGGAAGAGAGGTAAATATGCAAAATAAAAAAGCAAGTAAGAAAATAAATGAAAGAACGAAATTAATAATACTTGTAGCAATAATAATACTAATAGCAATAATAGTAACACTTGTAATACGAAATATTATAATTAGTAATAATGCAAGGGAAAATGAATATTTAGCTGCAGGAAATGAAAATTCAAGTTTAATAGCTAATAATATAAAAAAAGGGATTACAATAGGCGGAATAACTGGAACATTAGAATCACTAGACACATCTGATGCAAATGCAACACCAGAAGACATTGAATGGGGAAAAACGGGGTATGTAAATGGAGTAAAAATAGTTGGAACAATGCTAACCTCAAATAAAGTGTCATATTTAAAAGACAAAAATGTATTTTTTGACGAAAATAAGGAAGTAAAAGATGATTTGGATAATATTGTTACAGTTCCTAAAGGATTTAAGGTATCTAGTGAATCTGCTGTATTAGTAGAAGATGGAATTGTAATAGAAGATAAAAAGGGAAATCAGTTTGTATGGATACCAGCAGGAATAAATGGAGTTAATATTAATACAACGAATGGAACTAAAACAATCAAATATGCAAGAACAGATTTTGGAATTCAGTTTGGGTCTGGTATTACAGATGATCCAAATGACTATTCTGGATATTATGAATCTATGCCTGCGGATGAAAGAGCAAGTATTGAAAAGTATAGCGGATATTATATAGGAAGATTTGATGCAGGAGATAGTGTGGCAACAGCGGCAAAAAGGATGAGACAAGAGGAAGATAGTGCAAGTAATACTGTTACAATAAAAAAGGGAGATGCACCATATAATTATGTTACAAAAAGTGAAGCTATAGCGTTAGCAGAAGGCATGGCTCAAAAGGAAAGTTATGATGCAAAAACAAAGATGACTAGTGCTTTTGCTTGGGATACTGCAATAAATTTTATAAAAATAAAAAATAGTGATTATGACTTAAATTCAGAACAAGGAAACTATATTGATACTAGTTTCCAATATACTGATATAACTACAGAAAATTTAGTAACAAAAGCTGAAAACGATGAGGTATTAGTACCTAATGGACAGACAACAGCAGTAAGTAATATATTTGATATGGGCGGTAATACTTTTAAATATACGAGTGAAAGTTATCTGATGGATGGATATGTTTATGATTTAGTATATAGAGGGGGAAATTTTCAGGGTTATGGTAGTACTAGACCTGCTGCATATAGAGGATATGCAAGTGCAAGTAATGAAGGAAATGAATTTAACCGGTTTTAGAATCACCTTATATATTAATTAAAAGTATTGAATAAATAATAATTCTTTGTTAGAATAATAACTGGAAGGAAAAATTACTTGCAAAGGATAAGTACAATGAAAACACGTAAAACCCTTGAGGCTGTATATATATATATATATATATATCGTAAGATTTAACAGAATAAACTTATGTAAACATGGAATAGAAACTATGCTTTTTAGACGAACCTAAAAGGCGTAGTTTTTTTGTGTTTAAAAATTATATAATAGAAGGGAAGGCAAATATATGAAGAAAATCAAAAACAAGAAGTTAATAGTAGGAATTGTAGCAATAATACTTTTAATTGCAATAGTTTCAACTGTTGTAATACACAATATTAGTACGAACAATCAACTAAAAGAAAACGAATATTTACAAGGAGAAAATACAAATTCTAACTTACTAGCTAGTTATATAAAAAAAGGAGTTAAAATAGGCGGGATAATAGGAACAATGGAAGTACTAGATACATCAGACGCAAATGCAAGACCAGAAGATATACTAGAAGGAAAAACAGCATATGTAAATGGAGTAAAAATAACAGGAACATGGAAAGAACCAGTTGAGTTTAGTACAAATTATGGAAGAATAGAAGTAATATGGATAGACCAACAAAATAAAGTAATAGAAAACCCCTTATCTCCAGAAAGCTCATTACAAGGAATGACACCAGTAAAATGGAATGGAACAACAGAAGGTATAGCAAAATCAGATAATTCAGATGGGTGGTATAATTATGTAGCAAGAACTGGAACAGAAGATAATTTGAATAGTCATTGGGCAAATACAAAAGACAGTAAAGGAAGCTATTTTGTATGGATACCAAGGTATGCATATAGAATAGTATATTATGCAGACAAAAATAGTGATGTAGAAACCGGATATTATGACGGAAGAGGAATGGTAAATAATCAAGGAGAATTACAAAATAATTTAAAATTGGAAGAAGGAATAGAAACACTAGAATATGAAGGAAAAAGTTATATAGTCCATCCAGCATTCATGAATGATACAGAAAGCACATATTCACACGGAGGTTGGTCAGGAGACTTAGCAGGAATATGGGTAGGAAAATATGAAACAGCAGGTTCAAGTAGTAGTGATATGAAAATAGTACCAAATGCAGACCCTCAGAATCCAAATATAAGTAACTGTTATACTTATTCATTTAATTATGATAGAGACAAAGAAAGCCATTTAATGAAGAATAGCGAATGGGGAACAGTAGCATATTTAACCCATAGCCAATACGGAAGAAATGGAAATGAAATATATATAAATAATGACAGAGATATAACAGGAAATAGTGGAGGCAGTACAGACGCAAGTTCATCAGGAACAAAATATGCATATGATACTCCAGAAGGACAAAAAGCAAGTAGTACAGGAAACATCTATGGAATATATGATTTATCTGGAGGATGTTCTGAATATGTAGCAGCATTTGATAATGCATCAAGTTCATTAAGTCCAGGAAGTTCATTTGCAAGTACAAACGGACAAAGCACACCATATGCAACAGCATACACAAACGGAACAAAAATATATGAAGTAGGAAAAACGGGAGATGCAACAAAAGAGGTATATACAGGAACAAGTGGAAAAACTGGAATAACGATTATTCGTACTTCTTGAACTCGCTCGGTCCGTTCTTCCAGCGTGGAGGCAATTACGTTAATGGTTCCGATGCAGGCGTGTTCAACTCGTACTACAGCCATGGCGATGGCTACAACGGCAGTTTCGAGTATGAGTATGTAAAAAATTTTGTGTAAACTAGAAAATACCTTTTATGATATAATAAAA